>JAYSGB010000001.1:0-275232 GCA_041913045.1 Burkholderiaceae bacterium
GGTGATGATCGACGTGTCGCACGCCAACAGCAGCAAGCAGCACCAGCGCCAGATCGAGGTGGCCGCCGACGTGGCTGCCCAGGTGGCAGGTGGCGACCACCGCATCATGGGGGTGATGATCGAAAGCCACCTGAACGAAGGGCGGCAGGACATCGTGACCGGCCAGCCGCTGCGCCACGGCGTGTCGGTGACGGACGCGTGCATCGGGTTTGCGCAGACGGTGCCGGTGCTGGAAAAGCTGGCCGAGGCCGTGCGCCAGCGGCGTCAGGTGGCTGCTCTCAGAACTTCTCCAGGAGTTCCTTGCGTTTGATCTGGTATTCCTGCTCAGAGATGAGCTTGTCGTCGTACATCTTCTGAAGCTGACGCAGTTTTTCGTCGAGTGCCGTGTTGCTGGGCGTGGGCCCCTTGGCGTCCAGGGGTTGAAGGTCCGAAGACGTCAGGCGGGCAGATGCGAGCTTGGACTCCTGCACACCCGCCCTGCCAGTGGCCTCGTCCACCTGGTGCAGCTGGCTGCGCGCCATCCACATGCCCATCTTCACTTCCTGCCAGACGAAGTAGTTCTTGCCTGGCTCCATCTGCAGCTTCAGCTCGGCCACGTTCTCCGCGGTGGACTCGACGCTGTAACGCCCAGGAGCGAGGTTGAACTGGAAGTAGGTCTTGGAGGCACTCTGGCCAATGTTGCGGCCATTGATGCTCAGGTTCATGGGCACGGCTGCCCCAAAGGTTTCGTTGCGGTAGATGTACAGCGCCGCCTTGTCGGGCGGTGGCACAAACGCTTTGGCCTTGGTGTCGTCCTCTAGGGACCCCATGGGCACGGAAGCGCACCCAGCCAGCGCCGCAACGGCTGCGGCAGCGAAGATTGCTTTGAACATACGCATGCCTCTCTCCTCTTGATGTGACACATGCTATGTTCGCACCGCTTGCGCAAAGCTGACAAGCGGCTTAACCTTCGACAGGGAAGGCTCCCATCAGGAGGCTGGTATGTGGAACTGGTCGGAATGGCATGGCCCCATGGGCATGGGGACAGGCGGCATCTTCATGCTGCTCCTGCTGGTGCTCGTGCTGGTGGTGGTCGTGGTACTGATCCGCTGGATGCTCGGCAGCACCGAGGACCCGAGGCGCCAGCGACGCACGCCCCTCGACATATTGGAAGAGCGCTACGCCGCTGGCGAAATAGGGCGCGCGGAGTACGAGGAAAAACGCCGCGACCTCGGCGGTTGACGAGCGATTAACCTTGACGCGAACCGCAAGCGCGGCACACCTGCATTGCCAGCCGGTGCAGCGCCTGCCAGGGGTCGGTGGGCCAGTCCTTGTCCTTCAGGCCTTTGACGATGCCGTCCACCGTGTGGGCGTCCTGCAGCCAGCGGGTGAGCTGTTCCAGCTTGAGCCGGGGCAGCACACGCTCGAAGCGCTTTTCACGCGCGCCCCAGACGCGCTGCTCGCGCAAGGCCATGGGCAACGGCTTGCCTTCGGCCATGGCGGCTTTCACGCGCCACAGGGCGCGGATGTCCTCGGCCAACGCCCAGTGCACCAGCACGGGTGCTTCGCCTTCGGCCTGCAGGCCGTCGAGCATGCGCTGCGCGCGTGCAGGCTGGCCGTCCAGCACCGCCTCGGCCAGCTTGAAGGGGTCGTAGCGTGCCACGTTGAGCACGGCTTCCTCCACCTGCTCAAAGCTCAGTTCACCCGGCGGGTAAAGCAGCCCAAGCTTCTGGATCTCCTGGTGCGCGGCCAGCAGGTTGCCTTCCACCCGGTCGGCCATGAAGGCCAGCGTCCGCTGGCCCTCTTCGCCACCGGCCACGCGCTGGCCCTGCTGCTGCAGGCGCTGCGCAATCCAGCCCGGCAGTTGCGCACGCTCCACGGGGTCGATGCGCACGGTGGCGCCGTTGGCATCCAGCGCAGCAAACCACGCGCCCTTGAGGGTTGCGGCGTCGAGCCTGGGCAGCAGCACCAGCGTCAAGGCACTGTCGTTGCCAGCCGCCGCCTCAGCCAGCTGCTGCAGGGCCTGCGAGCCATCCTTGCCTGGCTTGCCGGAAGGAATGCGAATCTCCACGAGTTGCTTGTCGGCGAACAGGCTGAGCGATCCGCCAGCGGCCAGCACGGCGCTCCAGTCGAAATGCGCACCCGACACCGTGAACACGGTTCGTTCGGTGTAGCCCTGCGCGCGGGCGACGGCACGGATGGCGTCGGCCGCCTCCTGCTGCAGGAGCGGGTCGTCACCGTGCAGGGTGTAAAGGGGGCGCAGGCCGCGCTGGAGCTGGGCAGAAAGTTGGGCGGCAGGTAGCTGCATGCGGTGGATTCTAGGCGCCCCCGCGCACCGTCACTTGCCGTCAAACACCAGCCGGTCGCCGTGTTCGCCGCTCTCCAACCGCTGGTGGTGCAAATTCACCAGCGGGTCGTCGGGGAACTGGCGGTACAGCTCAGCAAACTGGGCCCTGGCAGCCTCCTGCCCATCGGCCATGGCCATGTAAGCGGTCTCATACGCCTGCAGCGGCGAGTAGCCCCCCTCCATAGGCTCGGGCAGGGGTTCGTACACCGCCAGCGCCTCGCTCTTGCCCTTGAGCACCAACCGGCCAATCGGGCGGACCTTGACGCCCCGGCAGGCAGACAGCGTCACCCCAGACACGCAGATCAACGTGCCCAGGTATTTGTTCACCCCTTCCAGGCGAGAGGCGGTGTTCACCGGGTCGCCCAGCGCGCGGTAGTCGAACACCGCGCCGCCGCCAAAGTTACCCACGATCACCTCGCCCGAGTGGATGCCCAGCCGTGTGTGCCCAAAGGGTATGCCCCTGGCTTGCAGGTCGATGGCATAGCGGCTGGCAAAGGCGTGCATCTCCAAGGCGCAGTCCAGCGCGCGCTGGGCATGGTCCGGCTGCGGCACTGGCGCTGAGAACATGATGGCCACCGCATCACCCACGATCCGGTCCAGCGTGCCCTGGTGCCGGAAGGCGATGGCAATCATCTCTTCCAGGTAGCGGTTGAGCAGCACCAGCGCCTCAGCCGGGTCGATCTTCTCCATCAGCGTGGTGAAGCCCGCCAAGTCGGTGAACACGAAACTGCAGGTCTGGCGCTTGCCGCCCAGCTCCAGCGCGTCGGGGTGGCTCACCAGATACTCCACCCGGTTGGGCGACACGTAGCGTGAGAACGCATCTTTGATCCAGCGTTGCTGCCGCTCGCTCCAGAAATGGTGCGCCAGGCTGGCCGCCACATAGGCCAGCGCCAGCACCAAGGCGGGGGTGAAGCTGTTGAGCAACAGACCGTGACCTGAAAAGGCCCACCAGCCGCCCCACAACACGCCCCCCACCAGCAACGCGGCCCCCGCCGCCGCCAGCAACGCACTCACGTGCGTGGCCAGCGCCACCACGGCCACGCTTCCCGACACCACGGCCACAGCCTCCAGTGCGGGTGCCCAATGGGGCCGTGTCAGGAAGTGTCCTGTCAGGGCCTGCTCCAAGGCCTGTGCGTGCGCCTCCACCCCGGGCATCACCCGGCCCAGCGGGTTGAAGCGAAGGTCCATCAAACCCTGTGCCGAGCTGCCCACCAGCACCAGGTGCCCAGCCAGTTGCGCGGGGTCCACCTCACCAGCCAGCACCTGCCAAGCAGAGATATACCTCTGCGGCGCCGACGCGCTGTAGTGCACCCACATCTCTCCTTGCGCCGTGGTGGGAATGGTCACATCGCCTATGCGCACTTCCTCCAGCGCTGGCGCGCCGCCTTCAGCGCTGCGCAGCAGGTGGTTGCTGGCTCCCTGACCCAGTCGCAACGCCTCAGCTGCCAGAGACGGCACAGGCTTGTCGCCCAGACGCAACACCAGCGGCACGCGGCGCACAACGCCATCGGCATCTGGAACGAAGGTGAGCGCACCCATGCCCTTGGCCGCGCTGTCCAGCGCTGGCAGCGCGGGCACTGCAGTGGTGAATCCGTGCAGGGCATCCAAGGCAGGGCCACCGCCCACCCACACGTGCCGGTAAGGCGCGCTGGGAAGTCTCTGCCCCGCCTCCAGACGCTGATCTCGCTGCACTGCAAAACCCAGCACCACGTCGTTGTCGCGCAAGGCCGCAGCAAAAACCTCGTCGTGATCCGGCAACCGGGCCAGAGTGTCGCGCAACCCAGGCGCCAGGGGCCACAACTCCGTCACCGTGCGCGGGGAAGTCCGGTCAGGCTCTGCAAACACCACGTCAAACGCCAGTACGGCCGCCCCTGCAGCACCCACCTTCTGCACCAGCTCCGCAATGCGCGTACGGGGCCAGGGCCACTGGCCAAGGCGCTCCAGACTGGCCTCATCAATATCAATGATCTTCACCGGCGCCTCGGCGTATTCCCGTGGTTGCCAGCGCTGGTATTGGTCAAAACCCTGGTGACGCAGGGTCTGCAGGAACACCGGGTCCAGCAGCAAAAGCGCCAGCCCCAGTGCCGCCGAGCCCAAGGCCAGCAAGGCCGCCATGGCGCGCAGTGACAGTTTTCTCATGACGACTCCGTGAACTGGTGGCCTGTGAAAAAATGCCCATTAATCATTGTGAGTTGCGGCCATTAGATGCTACAACCGGGGCAGTACATCCGAGGGCGCCATGTTCCATTTTCGTTCGATCAAGTTTCAGCACTGGATCGTTGGCCTGGTCAGCAGCCTGGTGGTTTTGCTGACGGTGGTGTTCCTGCTCACGGTCTTGGATCGCTTTCGCACCGCAGCACAGGACAGCGCCGGAGAAAAGTTCACAGCCGTGGCCCAGCGGGCTGCCGACACGTTGAGGCACCAGCTGAACACCCAGGCCCAGCGAGCACTGGCCACGGCAAGAGGCGGCTCCAGCGTGTTCTTTGATGACGGCCAGTTGCAGGAGCGGCGCGTACTGCCCCTCATGCGCGCCGCCCTGGAGCAACACCCCGGGGTTTACAGCGAGTATTTCGGCCTGCCCGACGACGACTTCCTGCAAGCCATTGGTGTGCGCGGCGACGCCAGCGTCGCCCAGACCTTGAAAGCCCCGCCCGCAACTCACGTGGCCCTGCGCCGCATATGGCGTGATGCCAACGGCGAGCGGCAAGAGCACTGGCGCTTTCTGGACCACGCCGGAACGCTGCTGGAGCAACGCCAGGGCAGCACCAGCTACCGCCCCACAGAGCGCCCTTGGTACAAGGGTGCGCGCGAAAGCGCTGGCGCCTTTCTCACCGAACCCTACATATTCGCATCCACACAGCGAGGCGGGATATCCATAGGAGCCGCACTGCCTCAGGGGCGTGCGGTGTTCGGTATAGACATTGACTTGCGCAGCCTGCCAGACACCCTGGCGGGGCTGCAACTGAGCCCCAACGCGTTCATAGCGATCCTTGACAGCCAGCGGCGCATCCTCGCTGCTGCGGGCCATGGCTCGGCCTCGACAGCCGTGCCCCAAGGGGCGCTCACGCCACTGGACAAGGCCGCAGACCCCAGGCTCGCGGCGCTTCCCGCCTTGCTCTCGCACGTGCCAGATGACAAAGCCACCGTTACCGATTTGCTGGATGTCCCTCATGTACTGTCAGCCCGGCGCCTCGACGTGGGCGGCGGCGCGGCTTTCCAGGTCATCAGCTGGGCCCCGGTCAGCGACTTCAACGGCCCCGTAGACCAGGCCAGGCGTGACGTGCTGATCGCGTCTGCCATCGTGCTGGTGCTGCT
The DNA here is from genome assembly GCA_041913045.1 of Burkholderiaceae bacterium. Classification (GTDB taxonomy): domain Bacteria; phylum Pseudomonadota; class Gammaproteobacteria; order Burkholderiales; family Burkholderiaceae_C; genus CAMLOF01. Next base: position 5,642 of record JAYSGB010000001.1, read on the forward strand.
TGTGCCCCTGGCCCTGCTGGGCACCCGCAGCGTGACCCAGGCACTTTCAAGCATGGCCCAAGACTCAGAGCGCTTGCGGCACATGGACTTCTCTGCCGAACCGCACACCGTCCACTCCTTCCTTTATGAGATTGACACGCTGGGCGAGGCACAGGCGATCATGCACCGCTCCGTCAAAGACAGAGCCGCCGCACTTGAAGTTGCCCAGGCCAAGCTGGCGCAGCTGGTGGAAACGGGTATTCAACTGGGCCGCCAGCAGAACCGCGAAGAACTTCTGCGCCAGGCACTCTTCGGCGCGCGGGACATCGCCCATTGCCAGGCAGCCACCATCTTCCTCAAGACCGAGCGCAACACCCTGGCCTTTGCCATCCGCACAAGCGACGACCCCCTGCCGTCCCAGGAGTTGCCGCTGTACGACATTGAAGGCAACCCCATTCACCGTTTTGTCGCCACGCACGTGGTTCTCAGCGGCGAAACGGTCGTTATCGACGACATCTACCAGGAAAGCCGCTTCGACGTCAGCGGCACCAAGAAATTCAGCGACGATACCGGCATGCGTGTGGTCTCCACACTCAACGTTCCCATGAAGCCTCAAGACGGCAAGGTCATCGGGCTCATACAGCTCATGAACGCGCTGGACCCAAAGACCGGCGAGGTCATCCCATTCGACCCCGAAATCGTCAGCTTCATCGAGGCGTTGGCTGCTCAGGCGGCGGTGGCCATCGAAAACCAGAACCTGATCGACGCGCAAAAGGCACTGATGGACTCGATGATCCAGATCATCGCAGGCGCCATCGACACCAAGAGCCCCTACACTGGTGGCCACTGCGAGCGCGTGCCAGAACTGGCCATCATGCTGGCGCAAGAAGCCTGCGGGGTCAAAAAGGGGCCGCTGGCGGAGTTCGAATTCCGCACTGAGGAAGAATGGCGCGAATTCCGCATCGGGGCTTGGCTGCACGACTGCGGCAAGGTCACCACCCCAGAATTCGTGGTCGACAAAGCCACCAAGCTCGAAACCATCTTCAACCGCATCCACGAAATCCGCACCCGCTTTGAAGTGCTGTTGCGTGACGCGCAGATCGAACGTCTGGAGCGCATCCATGAGCGCGGCGAGGCCCGCGAAACGGCCGACGCCTGGTTTGATGCGCGCAAAGCCCAGCTCATTGACGATTTCGCCTTCATTGCCGATTGCAACCTGGGCGGAGAGTTCATGGCGCCCGACCGCATTGAGCGAGTCCGGCGTATCGCCGAACAGACCTGGCTGCGCCATTTTGACGACCGCCTGGGCCTGTCCCACGAAGAACTCAAACGTTACGAAGACTCGCCTCTTGCGCCGCTGCCTGCGCCTGAAACGCTGCTGGCCGACAAACCCCACCACCTGTTCGAACGGCCGCCAAACAAGGCGCTGGACCCCAAACACGGCTTCAAGCTCAAGGTTCCCGAATACCTCTACAACCACGGCGAGGTCTATAACCTCTGCATCGGGCGAGGCACCCTCACCGAAGAAGAGCGCTTCAAGATCAACGAGCACATCATCCAGACCATCGTCATGCTGGAGAACATGCCTCTGCCGCCCAATCTCAAGCGTGTGCCGGAATACGCGGGCACCCACCACGAAACGCTTATTGGCACCGGCTACCCGCGCAAGCTGGAAGCCAAGGACTTGTCGGTACCCTCGCGCATCATGGCCATAGCTGACATCTTCGAGGCCCTCACCGCCAGCGACCGCCCCTACAAAAAGGCCAAGACGCTTTCAGAGTCGATCAAGATCCTGTCGATGTTCAAGAAAGACCAGCACATTGACCCCGATCTTTTCGACCTCTTCCTGCGCTCGGGCGTTTACAAAGCCTATGCCGAAAAGTACCTGCACCCCGATCAGATCGACGACGTGGACATCAGTGTGTACCTGGACGCACCCGCACCAAGCGCCTGAAGTTGCATTTCGATCACATCGGCACAAGGAACGGTGACCCAACCGCCGAAAACTGGTATTCTCGTATCAAATAACAACGGCCCGGGACCTGAGAGACGGTAACCGCCAGATCCTGCGCCCAAAAAGGAGTGACTCGACATGCGACGCCAATTGCAACTGACCGCGCTGAGCCTGATGCTCATGAGCCTGGGCGCGGGAGCCCAGACCATGCCCGCCCCGCTGCTGGAAGCCGCCAAGACCGCCGTGCAGGCCAGCCCTGACGTACAGGAACGCTGGAAAGCCTTTCTGGCTAGCGGACACGCCGTTGACGCGGCCCGCTCGCGTTGGCTGCCTCAGGCGGACCTGACCGCCAGCGTAGGTCGGCAAAACCGCCGCACTCCAGGCACCGATTTCGGTTCGTTCTCCATCAGCGGCGCCCAGATCAGCCTGACGCAATTGCTGTTCGACGGTGGCGTGGCATCCAGCGCCATCCGCGGCGCGGGCGTTGACCGGCTGCGGGCGTATTACGACCTCGCCGACATCAGCGAGTCGGTCACGCTGGGCGTGACCCGTGCCTATCTGGACCTGCTTCGCTACCGCGAACTGGTGACCCTGGCCACCGAAAACTACGCCGAGCACAAGCGCACCAGCGACATGCTTCAGGAGCGCTCAGACGCCGCCGTGGCACGCCGCTCCGACCTGGAACAGGCCCTGGGCCGTTTGGCACAAGCCGAAGCTGCCTTGGTGGACGAAACCACCAACCTGCGCAACGCCGCCGTGCGGTACCAGCGTCTGGTCGGCGTCATGCCACCCGCTCAGCTGCCCACTTGGCCCGAAACCCAAAAGTTCGCCAAACTGCCCGGCTCTGCCGACGAAACGCTCAAGGCGGGCATCCAGAGCAACCCCGCGCTGCGCGCCGCACTCCAGGCCATTCGCGCCGCAGACGAAGCCGTGGCTGGCCGCAAAGCCGCTTACATGCCGCGCGTGGACGCCCGCATCTCTGCCCGCACCGACAACAACCTGAGCGGCGTGCGCGGCGACACCGACCGCAAGGTGGCAGAGATCGTCCTGCAGCAGAACATCTACCGTGGCGGTGCAGATGCCGCCCGCGAAACGCAGGCCACCGAACTCGCCGCCCGTGCCCGCGCCCAGTTCGACCAGACCTGCCGCCAGGTCGGCGAAAACCTCTCCGTCGCCTTCAAAGACACCTACACCATCGACGAGCAGGTCCGCCTGCTGGACGACAGAAGGCTGGCCACCGAAAAGACCCGCGTGGCCTACCGCCAGCAGTTCGACATTGGCCAGCGCACCTTGCTTGACCTGCTGGACACGCAATCTGAATACTTCGAGAGCCAGCGCAGCTACACCAATGCCCGCTACGATCAGATGGCCGCTGAAGCCCGCACCCTGGCCTCCATGGGCAAGCTGGTGGCACACCTCAGCGCGGGCTCTGCCGACCGCCCCAGCCCCGCCGACCTTGGGCTGGACGCCCCCGAAATGGACCCGTCCAGCCAATGTGTGGTGCCAACCACTTTCATGGATTCGCTGGCCAATATCAAAGCCGGCCTGCAACTGCCTGAAAGGGTGAAGCCCGACAATTCCTATGTTGCCCTGCTTCCCAACGCCGACGGCACCGTGGGCAGCGTAGTGGTGGCGGGGAGCCAAGGCCAGCAGGCCCTGACCGAGGCTCGCTCGGCCGCCGCTGTTTCTGGTGCAAAAGCGCCCTACAAAGTCAGCGATGCCGACATCCAACGCGATTTTGGCGACGCCCTCAAAGCCCAACCCACACTGCCGCAGAAATACACGCTGTACTTCGACAAGGGCAGCACGCGTCTGTCTCGTGAAAGCCGGGCCGAATGGCAAAAGGTTCTGGCCGACATCAAGCAACGCAAGAGCGTGGACATTTCCGTTTCCGGTCATGCCGACACCGTCAGCTCAGACCGTGTGAACGACGCACTGGCACGCAAACGTGCGGAAACAGTGGCTCGCATGCTGCGCGGCGCTGGCGTGAACAGCACGGCGATCACCGTGGAAAGCTTTGGCGCGCGGGAACTCCAGGTTCCTACACCGCCACAGACCAGCGAACTGCGCAACCGCCGTGCGGTCGTCACAGTGCGCTGACCACCACCTGAAACAACAAGGGCCCCATGATGGGGCCCTTGTTTTTGGCGCAGTCGAAAAGTCAGCGGGCAGGAGCCTGATCGCCCACTTTCACGACGAAGTGCGTTCCACGCACACCAATGGTTCCAGTGGGTGTGGCCACCGAGACCGCATCCGGCTTGAGTTTCGCAATGGAGCCGGACACATAGTTCAACGTACCCTTGGCAAGCTTGCTTCCCAGCTTGAGTTTGCCCTCGCGCGGGGCGTAAAGGTACTCGTCCACCACCAAAGACGTCTCTGGCCCGAAGGACATCACTGTCTCGTCCTTGAAAGTCACACCCAACGTGCTTTTGGCTGTGGTCTGCAACTCACTGCCTTGGAACACGGGCGTGCCTGCATTGGCCTTCTGTTTGTTGCCAGCCGTGGTCACGTATGCATCACCGGTCACGGTCTTCACATAGCCAATCGGCCCCTCGGTGGCAAAGGCCGCCCCCGAAACGATAAATGGAATAACGAGCCAGTTTTTGGAGAGCATTTTTTTGATCCTTTACGTGATGCGGAAGCTTATTGACCCAAGGCATGAGTCACACACGCAGTTTTGTCAGAATAACAAATTCCCGGACACAGTGGAAGCGCCATCCAGCAGCTTCACGCCAATGCTGCAATCCACTGGGTTGAACTGCGTAGCTTTTGCGCCATGTCCTTGGCCAGATTCTCCAACAGCACGATCTTCACCTGTGGTTCACGCTCCCAGATGGGCTGCAGCCGCTCTGCGTCAAATACGATGCAACGCACAGGTGTGTCAGCAACAACCGAGGCACTGCGTGTGGTCTGACCCAGCAGCACCATCTCCCCGAAAATCAGCCCCGGCCCCAGGGTAGATATCCTCTGGTGTGCACCGTCATCCAAAGGCACCAATATGCTCACGTGGCCGGATTCGATGAAGAAAATTCGCCCATCCCCAGCTTGTCCGCTGCGCAGGATCTGCTCTCCAGCGGCGTAATCCGCCCTCTGGCTGGAGGCATCCATCTCGTTCAACAAATGCTCCGGCATGCCTTTGAACAGCACGGCATCCTTGAGCGCGCCCACTGCCGGTTGCACCCTGTTGGCTTCGGCAATCAGGCGGTTCTCGCACCATTCCACCGCCAGGTCGTTGTCCTCAAAGCTCAGGAATCCGGCGTCGTCGCGCGCCACGGCCCTCCTCAGTGGAACCACAATGGCAGGGCGCCCATGGATGCGCGAATACACCACCGCCACGCCCTCACCGGCCAACTCCACACGCGCCTGGTTGAGCAGCCGCGCTGCGCTGTCCGTGATCCCGTCCACACGGTGCATGTCGAGGATGAAGCTGTTGGCCATGCCTGTCGGCTGGCCATCCTCATATGTGGTCATCGCCTGCATGCGGCGGATCACATGCTCCACGCCATCCACCCCTAGAAAACCGTGCAGGCACAGGTATTTGATCCGGTGGGCCTGCTCCTTGAGGTACACCTTGAGTTCGTTGCCAGGCTGACGACGTGAGGGCGCGTCTGCCCCCGTGTAAATTCGCCCCAACGCCATGCGAGGCTCGTTGATCGAGCCGAAGATGTTGAGCCCGAAGTCTCGCGACAGGCGCTTGCACACCTCAATGCCACGCACGCTGTTGCCTTTGGCGTCGAGCCTGGGAGAGAACACGGCAATGCCAAAGCGGCCTGGCAACACAGCCACAATGCCGCCGCCCACGCCACTCTTGGCGGGCATGCCGACTTCTGTGAGCCAGCTTCCCGCAAAGTCATACATGCCGCAGCTGGCCATCACGCTCAACACGCGTTCCACGTATTCGCCGGGCACCGCCCGCTCCCCGGTCAGTGGGTTCACACCCCTGTTGGCAAGCGTGGCCGCCATGTAAGCCAGGTCGCGGCAGCTCACCAGCACCGAACACTGGCGAAAGTAGTTTTCCAACTCGGCCATCGGGTCACCCTCCACGATGCCGAAGTTCTTCAGCATCCAGGCAATACCCCGGTTGCGGTGGCCGGTCTCACTTTCAGACCGGTAGACCTGCTCGTCAACCGCAAGGGGCCGTCCGGCAAACGTAGACAAGGCACCATGTATCCGGGTCCACTGGGCCTCCACGGTCTCGCCGCCAACCAAGCTCGTGGTGGCAATCGCACCAGCATTGATCATTGGGTTAAGCGGCGCACCGGTTTGGGGATGCAGGCTGATCGAGTTGAAGGCATCGCCACTGGGCTCCACACCCACCTTGGCGCCAACGTATTCCTGCCCCCTGTCGGCCAACGCCGCCGCATACACGAACGCCTTGGAAATGGACTGGATCGTGAACGGTTGCTCGCTGTCGCCCACGGTGTAGGCAACACCATCTGTGGTGACCAGGCAAATAGCGAACTGGTCTGGATCGACCTTGGCCAACTCCGGTATGTAGCTAGCGAGCGTGCCGCCCTTCAGAGGCAGCAACTGCTCGTGCAGTTTTTCCAGATAGCTCTGTATGGGCGAACGCTTCATGGCATACCTCACATGAGATAGCCACTTCTAGCATTTTATGTGCCAACCAACGGTCAGCGTGGGGCGCAGAGATCGAAAACCTGACCGGCCTCCAGCCAGACGATGTTGTAGCGGCCCTCCAGGCCACGCTCCCGCAACTCCCGCTCAATGAGCGCGTGCTCGGCGGGCTTGGTGTGGGTAATGCCGATGGGCACCCCGGCGAAACGGTTAGCGTCGAAATGCGACAGAGCCTCGCTCAACAGGCTGGGGCTCAGATGCTGGCTACGCAAAGCCAAGTCCAACTCCCGTTCGCTGAAGGCCGTCTCTATCACCAGCATGGCCACAGGCAACTGATTCACCCGCTGCCAGAATGCCGGACACAGGCATGTATCACCACTGAACACCCACTGTCCGGCTGGCGTGTCCACCGCGTAGCCTACGGCTGGCACCGTATGGCGCGCAGGCAAAACTTCCACACGGTGGCCAGACACCTCCACCACATCGCCAATCTGCAAGGGTTCAAACCGAAGGAAGGGGTTTTCCTTTGACGGAATCACCGAAAAATCAGGCCAGATGGTGCTGTTGAAAATGTGCGCGCGAAGGGCCGCAATCGTCTCGGGCAGGGCGTGGGCCACCAGCGGGCGCTGGATAAGGCCGGAGATCGTGTCCAGCATCAGCGGCAGCGCGGCCACGTGGTCCAGGTGGGAGTGGGTCAGGAAGACATGCTCGATGCGGGCCATCTCTTCCACGGTCAAATCACCCACGCCAGTGCCCGCGTCGATGAGGATGTGCTCGTCCAGCAGGAACGACGTGGTTCGCGCATGCTGGGCGATGGCACCGGAGCAACCGAGGATCTTGATCTGCATGCGCTACCCCACAGGGACCAAAGAATGGGACATGCCAATGTTAGCGAATTCTGAGCGCTTGGCACGTCCCAAGATCACGATGTAGTGGCAGAAATAACACCCGATCACAACTTGATGGTGGACAGCAGCAGGCTGGTTTCGGTGTTGGAGATACCTTCCAGCAAGCGGATGCGGCCCAGCACCTGGTCGAAGTCTTCCAGCGAATCGGCCACCAGCTCGGCCACGATGTCCCAGCGGCCATTGGTGGTGTGCAACGCACCCACGGCAGGGTCGCCACGCAACGCCTTGAGCACAAGGTCTGTGCGGTTGCCCTCCACGGCCACCGTCATCCACGCGCGAATGCGTTGGGCCTGCACCTGGGGCTTTAGCCGCACCGTGTAACCCACGATGGTGCCGTCGGCCTCCAGCTTGTTCAGGCGGTTTTGCACCGTGCCACGGGACACCTTCAACCGCTGCGCCAGCGTGGCCACGGGAAGGCGCGCGTTGTCACGCAGCTCTGCAATCAGTTGGCGGTCGAGGTCGTCCATTTGGTCAATTAGTCAGTTATGACTGACATTTTGCTTCTTATCTCCAAAGAATTGCACAGTTTTCTGTCTTTTCATTGGCGTCACGGCCCGAGACAATGCCCTGGAGCCTTCCCGTGTGGAGGTAAACACAACTTTTTGCCAAAGATTCGGAGAACAACCATGGTCAACTATCTGGGCGTCAACAGCGTGCGCCAACTCGTCGCACAGGTGGGTTTTGCCCCCTTCCTGGAGCGCCTGGTGCGCGAAATGGAAGCCGACTACCGCCGCTGGGACGCGTTCGACAAGTCAGCCCGCCACGCCATACACTCCAACGTCGGCGTGATCGAACTCATGCCCACCAGCGACGGGCACATGTACTGCTTCAAATACGTCAACGGCCACCCCAAGAACACCGCCGAAGGCCTGCTCACGGTCACGGCCTTTGGGGTGCTGGCCGACGTGGACACCGGCTACCCGCTGCTGGTGTCGGAGCTCACCCTCACTACCGCCCTGCGCACCGCCGCCATGTCGGTGCTGGCGGCGCGCCACCTGGCCCGCCCTGGCAGCCGTTCCATGGCCCTCATTGGCAACGGCGCGCAAAGCGAATTCCAGGCGCTGGCTTTCCATCACCTCATGGGCATCAACGAGCTGCGCCTGTTTGACACGGACCCTCGCGCGACAGACAAGCTGGCCCGCAACCTGCAGGCGCTGAACCTGCCCGGTCTCACCGTGGTGCGCTGCCGTGACACCTCCGAAGCCGTGCGCGGCGCCGACATCGTCACTACCGTCACTGCCGACAAGCGCAATGCCACCATTCTGCTGCCGGGCATGATCGAACCCGGCATGCACATCAACGCCGTGGGCGGCGACTGCCCGGGCAAGACCGAACTGCACCCCGAGATCCTGCTGCGCGGCGACGCGCACGTGGTGGTGGAGTTTGAACCCCAGTCCCGCATCGAAGGCGAGATACAGCAGATGGCGGAGGACTTCCCCGTAACCGAGTTCGCCAGCATCCTGCAAGGCCGCGCCCCGGCGCGCGCCCATGAACATGAAGTCACGGTGTTCGACTCCGTGGGCTTTGCGCTGGAGGACTTTTCCGCCCTGCGCACGCTGTACGCGCTGCTGCAGGAATACCCGCGCCTGGCGCAGACCATTGACCTGATCCCGCAGATGCAAGATCCGAAAGACCTCTTTGGCCTGCTGAGCGGGCAAGCTGCCACCACGGGCTTGGCACAGGCGGTGCCCGCATGAGCGCCGCGCCGGGCCGCCCCAGGCAAGCTCGCTCCCGCTTGGCGGGACAGGCCGCAGGCAGAAGGGTGCACAAATGAGCGCACAGTCCCCCACCATTGCCCGGCTGATAGGCGCCCCCACCGATGTGGGCGCTGGTTCGCGCGGTGCGTCCATGGGCCCAGAAGCTCTGCGTGTGGCTGGCCTCAAGGCCGCGCTGGAAGGACACGGCCTGGAGGTGCACGACAGCGGCAATCTGGCTGGCCCGCCCAACCCCTGGCTGCCGCCCGTGGAAGGCTACCGCCACCTTGACGAAGTAACCGCGTGGAACCGCGCCGTGTTCGGCGCCGTGCGCGACGCACTGGACGCGGGCCAGATGCCCATTCTGCTGGGCGGCGACCACAGCCTGGGCCTGGGCAGCATTGCCGCCGTGGCCGAGCACTGCCGCCGCACTGGCAAGAAGCTGCGCGTGCTCTGGCTTGACGCTCACGCCGACTTCAACACCAGCACCCTCACCCCCAGCGGCAACATCCACGGCATGCCGGTGGCGTGCCTGTGCGGCTTCGGGCCGCGAGAACTCACCCACATTGCAGGGCACGCGCCAGCACTCAGGCCAGATCAGATACGCCAAATCGGCATCCGCAGCGTGGACGAGGGCGAAAAGCGCTTCGTGCACGAGCAGGGGCTAGAGGTGTTCGACATGCGCTACATCGACGAGGTGGGCATGCGCCAGACCATGGAGCGCGCCCTGGCCGGTATGGACGCCGACACCCACCTGCACGTGAGCTTCGACGTCGACTTCCTCGACCCCGAGATCGCCCCCGGCGTGGGCACCACCGTGCCTGGCGGCCCCACTTACCGCGAAGCGCAGCTGTGCATGGAGATGATCGCCGACACCGGCCTTCTGGCCAGCCTGGACGTGATGGAACTCAACCCCGCGCTGGACGTGCGCAACAAGACTGCCCTGCTGGCGGTGGACCTGATCGAAAGCCTGTTCGGCAAGAGCACGCTGATGCGGCAGCGGGCAGGGTGAGCGGCGTCAGTGCATGGCTGGCACCAGCGACGGCTCATCTGGAGCATCCAGGGCGCAAGCCTCCGCACACATGGCCTGCGCCAGCGCCCCCACACGCGCCAGCGCACGGTGCTCCACCTCACCCCAGGGCCCCGCGAAGCTCAGCCGCAGGCAGTGTTGAAAACGGTCGCTCGCTGAAAACAGCGCCCCAGGCCCGAAGGTGATGCCTTCGAGCGAGCAACGGCGAAACAGCGTCATCGCGTCCAGATGCTCGGGCAACTCCACCCACAGCGTGTACCCCGAAGCAGGCGCACTGACCCGCGTGCCGCGCGGGAAGGTGTTGTTGATCAGCAAGCGGGCTTCGGCCAGCCGTTCGCGCATCAGGGTGCTGAGGCGGCGCATGCGTGTCTCATACCCCCCCTGCGAAAGCAGGTCGGCCAGGGCTTGCTCCAGAACCACATTGGTGGTGCCGCCCTGCACACGCTTGAGGCTGGTGACCGCATCCTTCCAGCGGCCCGGTGCCACCCAACCCAGGCGCAGACCTGGTGCCACGGTCTAGGAAAACGAACCGCACACCATCACGCCGCCTTCGGTGTCAAAGGCCTTCACGGCCTTGCGCCGCTCGTCATTGGCCAGCAGGTCGTTGAAGACCACGTCCTCGATCAGCGGAATGCGCCTCTGCGCCAGCAGTTCGACCAGGGCCCGTTTGTCGGCGTGGCGCATCACCGCGCCCAGCGGGTTGGACAGCGTGGGCACGGCCAGCACAGCCTTCACCGGCTGGGTGTCCAGCGCCAGTTGCAGCGCCTCCAGCGACAGGCCGTGGCGCGGGTGCGTCGGAATCTCCAGGGCACGCAGGCTCAACGATTCCAGCAAATCCAGGAAGCCGAAGTGCGTGGGCGACTCCAGCGCCACCACGTCACCTGGTTGCGTGACGGCGCGCAGGCACAACGTCACGGCGTGCATGCAGCTGGACGTGATGACGATGTCGTCCGCCTGCAACTGGCAGCCCAGGTGCAGGGCGCGCCGCGCCACGGCCGCGCGCAAGGCGGCCGTACCCGCGGAGTCGGTGTACTCGATCAGGCTGTGACGGTGCACGCGGGCAGCGCGCGTCAACGCCATCCGCACGCGGTCGTCGTCGAAGAAGGTTGGATCCTTGGGGCAGGCCCCGCCAAAGCTCACCTGCGTGCGCTCGGCAAACGGTTCGCCCAGCAGTTCGGTGCGGTAGCGGCGTTCCACCACTAGGCTGTGGCGCGGCGGCCGGCTCACCGCAGGCAGGGCCGGACTCTTGCCACGCGGTGCCACAAAGTAACCCGCCTTGGGGCGTGCCGTCACCAACCGGCGCTCCTCCAGCCACTGCAGAGCTTGCACGGCGGTGGACACCGACACTCCGTTTTGCGCCGCCAGGTCGCGCACCGACGGCAAGCGCTGACCGACCTTGAACACCTGTCCGTCGATCAGGTGCGCCATGCGGTGGGCGATCTGTGCGTACAGCGGCGGTGTGGGAGTGGCAACATCAAGGCTCATGGCAAACCCATTGTGCCGGAGGCCTCCCGTTTTTCAAGCCCCTCGGGCAGTACAGATGAGCACAGATCGGGGCTGCACAGTTGGCACCTGTGTGCTGACTGAATGGCTTACTTCATGCGCACCTGTGTCTGTGCACCTGGGCGGTTAACACCGACAGTGGAACCCCAAGCACAGGAGAACGCCATGTCCACGAAACCACAGACCATCCACTCCCTCGACGCAGGCCAGGCGCTGACGCTGGCACCAGCGCGCGGCCAGAAGCTGCGCGTGGTCGCCGGACGTTTGTGGGTGACACAGTCGGGCCGCCCCGACGACCACTTTCTGGGTGCAGGCCACAGCCTGGCACTGGATGACCTCGGAAGCACCGTGGTGCAAGCCGAAGGCGGCTGTGCCGCGCGTTACGTGATCGAGCCAGCGGTGGCTGCTGCACTGCGCGTCAACGGCGAACGCGCCGCTCGGCAAGATGCTCCGGCGCACACCCGAGGGTTCACAAACCCTTCACGGAAGCCAGCCGCCGCATGACCTGGCGGACGACATCGTTCTCCATGTCGCGGTAAAGCAGGGCTTCTTCCATTTCCTTGCCCAGCACCTGGGTTTCGGTGAAGCTCAGGTCGCGCTCCAGCAGCATTTCCTGTGGGGCGATGAGTTCCTTGCCACGCGGCGTGCGCAGGCGAAAGGTCCAGCGCACGCGCAGTTGCAGTTCGCGCACCTGGCCCGCAGCCGTGCTGCCCACCACCACGCGTTCGCGCTGATCCTTCAGCACGTCCAGCACCACGTCAGGTTGCACAGCCGCGGCACCGGGAACCACGGGTGTGCTGGCGTCAAACACCTGCACACCGCTGGCGCGCAGTTGGGCACGCAAGTCTTGCAGTACGACGCTATCGCCCATGCCGTTGAGACGCAGCGAACTGAAAGCCATCTTCACGCCCTGGCCCTGCAAGCGGAAGCCGCAGCCCGCCAACACACCCGCCACACCGGTCAGCGCCAGCCAGCGCAAGTGGGTACGGCGGACGGAGTCAGGGCGGTAAGCGGTTTTCATGGGCACTTCCTTCAGGGCTGCGGTCAGAGCACCACGTTGACAAGACGACCCGGCACCACCACCACCTTCTTAGGTGCTGCACCGTTGGCCTGCTTCTGCACCGGCTCGCTGGCCACCGCTGCAGCCTCAATGGCGGCCTTATCGGCGGCGGCGGACACGAAAATCGAACCGCGCAGCTTTCCGTTGATCTGCAGCATCAGCTCGATCTCGTCCTGCACCAGCGCCTGCGGGTCCACCTGGGGCCAGGGGGCGTCCAGCAGGTCGCCCAGCGAACCGGCGTAGCCCAGCTCCGCCCACAGCGCGTGGGTGATGTGCGGCGTGGCCGGGTACAGGCAACGCAGCAAAATGCCAAAGCCCTCGATCAGCGCAACACCCGCGCCGGTTTCATCGGTGGCCTGGAAGTCCTCCAGCGCGTTCAGCATCTTCATGCAGCCAGACACCACGGTGTTGTACTGCATGCGCTGGTAGTCGTAGTCCACCTGCTTGAGCACGGTGTGGATCTCGCGGCGCAGCGCCTTGGCCGTCTTGCCGAAGGCAATGTCGTTGATGCTGGCCACGCCGCTGGCGGCGGCGTCGGCACGTGCACAGTCGGCCTGCGCCAGCTTGTGCCCGAAGTTCCACACCCGGCGCAGGAAGCGGTAGCTGCCTTCCACGGCCGCGTCGTTCCACTCCAGCGTGGCTTCGGGCGGCGCGGTGAACATGGTGTACAGACGGGCGGTGTCGGCGCCGTATTTTTCGATCAGGTCCTGCGGGTCCACGCCGTTGTTCTTGGACTTGGACATGGTGCCCACGCCTTCGTAGTCAATCGGCGTGCCCACCGGCAGGCGGCCATCGGCGCTGTCCACCTCGTTCTTCAGCTTGGCGCCCACAATCTTGCCCGCCTCGTCGAACACGTGTTCCACGTCGTGCGGCCAGAAGTATTCCTTGCCACCCTTGGCGGTGCGGCGGGAATAGATGTGGTTGAGCACCATGCCTTGCGTGAGCAGGCGCTTGAAGGGTTCGTCCACCTTGACGAGGCCCAGATCACGCATGACCTTGGTCCAGAAGCGCGCGTACAGCAGGTGCAGGATGGCGTGTTCAATGCCACCGATGTACTGGTCCATCGGCATCCAGTACTGGGTGCCCTCGGCCACCATGGCGTCGGCGTTGGTGGGGTCGCAGTAGCGCATGAAGTACCAGGACGAGTCCACGAAGGTGTCCATGGTGTCCGTCTCGCGCCGGGCGGCCTTGCCGCAGATGGGGCAGGTCACGCCCGCGTGGAAGCCCTCGTGCTTGACCAGCGGGTTGCCGCTGCCGTCCGGCACGCAGTCTTCCGGCAGTACCACGGGCAGGTCCTTCTCGGGCACCGGCACCGAGCCATGCTCGTCGCAATGGATGATGGGGATGGGTGTGCCCCAGTAGCGCTGACGGCTGATGCCCCAGTCGCGCAGGCGGAAGGTGGTTTTCTTCTCGCCCAGGCCCTTTGCAGCCAGCAACTCGGCCACCTTGTCCACGGCGGCCTTGTAGGCCAGGCCGTCGAGCACGCCGGAGTTCACGCACACCTGTGCACCGGTCTTGTCGGCATACCAGTCCTGCCAGCGGGTCGTGTCGAACGCCAGGTCCGCGCCACCCACCACCTGCTTGATCTCGATGCCGTACTTCAGCGCAAAAGCGAAGTCACGCTCGTCGTGCGCGGGCACGCCCATGACGGCGCCGTCGCCGTAGCTCATGAGCACGTAGTTGCCCACCCACACCGGCACCGATGCGCCCGTCAACGGATGCACCACGGTCAGGCCCGTGGGCATGCCCTTCTTCTCTTGCGTGGCCAGTTCGGCCTCGGTGGTGCCGCCCTTCTTGCATTCCTCGATGAAGGCGGCCAGCTCAGGGTTGGACGCCGCCGCGTGCGTGGCCAGCGGGTGCTCCGGTGCCACGGCGCAGAAGGTCACGCCCATGATGGTGTCGGCGCGCGTGGTGAACACGTACATGCGCCCGTCCTGGATCAGCGCGCCATCCTCGCCCCGGATGTCGTGCGTGAAGGCAAAGCGCACGCCCTCGCTCTTGCCGATCCAGTGCTCCTGCATCAGCCGCACCTTGTCGGGCCAGCCGGTCAGCGTGGCCTTGTCGTTGCCGATCTGGACATGGTCCAGCAGCTCCTGGGCGTAGTCGGAGATCTTCAGGTAGTAGCCGGGGATCTCGCGCTTTTCCACCACGGCGCCGGTGCGCCAGCCCTTGCCGTCGATCACCTGCTCGTTGGCCAGCACGGTCTGGTCCACCGGGTCCCAGTTCACCACCTGGGTCTTGCGGTAGGCGATGCCCTTTTCCAGCATCTTGAGGAACAGCCACTGGTTCCAGTGGTAGTAGTCGGGGTCGCAGGTGGCGACCTCGCGGCTCCAGTCGATGGCCAGCCCCATCGCCTGCATCTGCTTCTTCATGTAGGCGATGTTTTCGTAGGTCCACTTGGCGGGCGGCACCTTGTTCTTCAACGCTGCGTTTTCGGCCGGCAGGCCGAAGGCGTCCCAGCCCATGGGCATCAACACGTTGTAACCCTGCATGCGCAGCTGGCGCGTGAGCATGTCGTTGATGGTGTAGTTGCGCACGTGGCCCATGTGCAACTTGCCGCTGGGGTAGGGCAGCATGGAGCAGGCGTAGTACTTGGGCTTGCTCGCATCCTCGGTCACGCGGTAGGCGTCACGGGCGATCCAATGGGCGTGGGCGGCGCGCTCCACGTCCTGCGGGGTGTATTTGTCTTGCATGGTCTAGGTAACTAAGGGCTCAGCGCAAGTTCAGCACGTCGAACATGTCGTAAAGGCCGTTGGCCTTGCCAGCCAAAAAGCGTACTGCACGAAGGCTGCCTTGGGCGTAAGTGGCTCGGCTGCTGGACTTGTGGGTGATCTCGATGCGCTCTCCGGTGCCCAGGAACATCACGGTGTGGTCACCTACCACGTCGCCGCCACGCACCGTGGCAAAGCCGATGGTGGACGGGTCGCGTTCGCCGGTGTGGCCGTAGCGCTCGTACACGGCACAGTCCTTCAGGTCGCGGCCCAGCGCGTCGGCAATCACCTCGCCCATCTTCAGCGCGGTGCCGCTGGGGGCATCCACCTTGTGGCGGTGGTGCGCCTCGACGATTTCGATGTCGTAGCCCGTGGACAGCGCCTTGGCGGCCATTTCCAGCAGCTTCATCGTCACGTTCACGCCCACGCTCATGTTGGGCGCCATCATGATGGCGATGTGCTTGGACGCCTCGGCGATTTCGGCCTTCTGCTCTTCAGAGAAGCCCGTGGTGCCGATGACCAGCTTCACGCCGTGCTTCACGCAGGCCCGCAGGTGGTTCATCGTGCCTTCGGGGCGGGTGAAGTCGATGAGGAAGCGGCTTTGCGACAGTGTGGCGTCCAGATCTGAGGCGATAGCCACACCGCTGGCCTGCCCCAGGAAGGCGGCAGCATCCTGCCCCAAGGCAGGGCTGTGCGGAAGATCAAGCGCGCCGCCGAGGGTGCAGTCATCGGCGGCCTGCACGGCTTCGATCAGCATTCGGCCCATGCGGCCGCTGGCGCCTGCTATGCAGACGCGGTGAAGGTTTTCAGTGCTCATGGGTGTTCAGCGAGATTCCAGCGGTGGGTAGCTGGTCTGGGGAGCGGCCACGGGTGCTGCGGGCGCGGTACTGGCAGCGGGTGCAGAGGCATTCTTGGCCTGGAAGGCTTTCAACTCTTCCTCAGAGGCCTCGAGCACGGGCGGTTTGCCAGGCTTGCGGCGCACGTCGAGGGAGGCGACGAACTCGGCCTCAGAAGGCAGTTCATCGGCTTCGACGCGATCCATGACCGCGCCGTTGAAGAAAACAGCCACCTTGCGCTGTTGCAGCTCCTGGCCCTGGCGGCGGAAGGTAAACACGTAATCCCAGCGGTCGGCGTGGAACACGCTGGCCAACAGCGGCGTGCCCAGTATGTTGCGCACCTGTTCGCGCGGCATGCCGGGCTGCAGCGCCTCGACCTGCTCACGGGTAACGACGTTACCCTGAACGATATCGATCTTGTAGGGGGTGATGAGCCCGCCCAACGTGCTCACGGACGAACCCACGTCCTTCAGGCTGGAACAGCCGGACAATGCCACAAGAGCGGCCACGGCCAGAAAGGCGGCGCCCGCAGACCTGGTGCGCGACAAAGAAGAGTTGAACATCATGGCGTAGCGGTCTTGGGGGGACGGAACATGCGCGGGAAGGCGCGAGGTTATATCATCCGAGGCATTGTAGCCCTTGGGGCTTGGCACGGCCCTGCACTCGCAGCAGGGCGTGACCGGCCCCAGCGGGGGCGGACTTCGCCCACGGGACCACCATGACCAATATCGACGAACTCAAAAGCACAGGACTCAAGGCCACCCTGCCTCGCCTGAAGATCCTGGAAATCTTTCAGGGAGGCAAGCAGCGCCACATGACGGCGGAAGACGTGTTCCGCGTCCTGCTGGAAGAGCGTTCAGACATTGGCCTGGCAACCGTTTACCGAGTGCTGACCCAGTTTGAGCAGGCTGGGCTGCTCATTCGCAGCAACTTCGAGTCCGGCAAGGCGGTGTACGAACTGAACGAGGGCAAGCACCACGACCATCTGGTGTGCCTGGATTGCGGCCGGGTGGAAGAGTTCTACGACCCCGAGATCGAAAAGCGCCAACAGCGCGTAGCCGAGGAGCGCGGCTTTGCCATTCAGGAGCACGCGCTGTCGCTTTACGCGAATTGCGTGAAGACGGACTGCCCTCACCGCCCGGTCAGGCGCTGAGGGACTTTGATCAACCCCTGAGGGCTGGCGCTGCGGCTTCCAGCCACACTTCAAACGCCTGGGGCATCTTGCCCGTCAGGCGTTCATAGTCGCCCGTGACTTCGGCCACACGGCCTGCCGCCGTGTTGGTATCAAAGGACGCGAACACACGTGCCAGCGGCTCTGGCAGCCCGGCGCCCACCATGCCCTGCACCAACGCCTCCACCGGCACAGGCACCACGTCTATGGGCTTGCCCACGGCCTTGGCGATCAGTGCCGCCATTTCGGCGGTGGAATAGGCCTTGGCGCCACTCAGGGTCCAGGTGTTCTTGCCTCCATCACTAGCTGCAAGCGCCGTGGCCGCCGCCAAGGCCAGGTCATCACGGGCGATGTGCGCCACGCGGCCGTCACCCGTGGCCGAATACCATTTGCCACTCGGCAGCACGTTGGGCAGCGTCATGAACAGGTTTTCAAAGTACCAGTGGTTGCGCAAAACGGTCCAGCCTGGCAGCGCACTCGCGGCCAGGGCATCCTCGGAGCCAGCGTGATCCGGCGCAATCAGCAGCGGTGAACCGTGCGGCAACGGCATAGACGTGTAGACAACGTGATGCACGCCCGCCGTTTCGGCAGCCCGTATGGCGTTGCGGTGCTGCGCCAGGCGCCGCCCCGGCACGTCCAGGGCATCGGTGCTGATGAGCAACAAGCGCTCCGCACCTTGAAACGCCTTTGCCAAGGCATTTGCATCGTCAAAATCAGCGGCTCGCACCTCCACGCCCAAGGATGCCAGGTTGGCCAGCTTGCCGGACTGGCGGGTGGTCACGATGACGCGCTGCGCTGGTACACCCAGGGTGTGTAGCAGGTGGTGCACCACGCGCTGACCCAGGTGGCCACCCGCGCCGGTGACGAGGAGCTTTGCATTGCGGTCATATTTGGTATTCATTAGGAACTCACTTTCAAAAAGGAATCGAGTTGCCTATGATGTCGATGCGCGGATGCCCCCGCAAGAGATGCGTACACGGTCACTTGGTGACTGCGCAGTAACCAAGGAAGCGACAATGAATCTGCACAAATCCCGAGCGCCTTATGCCGACCGCTGCCCCGTGCGCGACGTGCTGGACCGGCTGGGTGACCGCTGGAGCATGCTGGTACTGCTGGTATTGGAAGAAGGCGGAACGCTGCGTTTTTCGGTGCTGAAGGCGCGAATAGACGATATTTCGCAACGCATGCTGGCTCAGACCCTGCGCCGGCTTGAGCAAGATGGGCTGGTGTCGCGCACCGTCCACCCGACTGTGCCCCCAAAGGTGGAGTACACGCTCACGCCTCTGGGGTTTTCTTTCCTGAAGCCACTCCGCAGCCTGGAAGCCTGGGCGACAGAACACCACGAGCAGGTGCGACAAGCCCGCGCAGCCTATGTGGCCCCGCAGCGTGCGGAAGCCCTTTGAGAGAGAAACGCCCCGCGCTCAGACGCCGCGCATCATCGCGTCACGCTGACGCTGCACGAATTCCTGGTAGGTATCAATACCGCGCAACTGCAGGATGGTGTTGCGCACAGCCGCCTCCACCAGCACGGCCATGTTGCGGCCCGCCACCACCTGAATCACCGCCTTACGCACAGCCACACCCAGCACATCCTGGTACAACGGCTCGTGGGGCAGGCGGTCATAGTCGCGCTCCATGGTCTCTTTGCGCACCAGATGCACGATCAGGCGCAGGCGCATCTTGCGGCGCACGGCCGTCTCGCCAAAAATCGCCTTGATGTCCAGCAGACCGATGCCGCGCACCTCCAGCAGGTTTTGCAGCAGATCGGGGCAACGCCCTTCCAGTGTGGTCTGGTTGACGCGGTGGAAATCCACGGCATCGTCAGCCACCAGGCCGTGCCCGCGAGAAATCAGTTCCAGCCCCAGCTCGCTCTTGCCCAGGCCAGACTCACCGGTGATGAGCACACCCAGACCCAGGATGTCCATGAACACGCCGTGCAGTGTGGTTCGGTCAGCGAAATGGCGCGAAAGGTAGGCGCGCAAGACGTCAATGACGAAAGCGGCGGAGTCTGGCGTGGTGAAAAGCGGTATGTGCGCACGCTCGCACATGGCCATCAATTCGGGAGGCGGCACCTGGTCGTCTGCCACCACCAGCGCGGGGGGCTCCAGCACAACAATGCGCGACACCCTGCGGCGGCAGTCCTCCATGGTGGAGTTGGTGAGGTAGGCCACTTCGCGCGAACCCAGCACCTGCACGCGGTAGGGGTGGATGTAATTGAGGTAACCCACCAGGTCCGCACCGGAACGGGCTTCGCTGATGGCCTTGTCGTCAAATCGGCGCTCTGACGCGCTTTGTCCAGCGGCCCAATGCCATTTCAGGGTTTCCCGATGGTCCTCGAAGAGGACGTCGGCATTGACGACAGCGGTGGGTTTCATTCAGGAAGGGGGCGCGGGGCCCCTCTGGATAAGCCTGTCAGGCAGCGGCGTGGGCCGACTGCCATTGAGCGATGAGCTGGTGCAGTTCGCTGGCAGCCGTGGTGGCCTTCATCTGCTCCCGAAGCGTGCCGTCACTCAGCAGTTCGGCAATCTCAGAGAGGATTTCCAGGTGCTTCTGCGTGGCGGCTTCCGGCACCAGCAGGAAGATCATCAGGCGCACTGGCTGCTCATCAGGCGCATCAAAGCCAATGGGGTTGGCCAGCTGGAAAACGGCAGCCAGCGGCTGCTTGAGGCCCTTGATGCGGCCATGCGGAATGGCCACGCCATGACCCAGGCCAGTGGAGCCAAGACGCTCACGGGCAAACAGGCTGTCTGTAATGAGGGCGCGGTTGAGCCCATGCAGGGATTCAAAAAGAAGACCTGCTTCTTCGAACGCACGCTTTTTGCTTGTGGCATCGACAGCGACGAGCACCTGTTCAGCAGGCAATATGGCAGAAAGTCGGTTCATAGGACAGCCTCACGGAGCGCAAATTATGCCCTTCTGGGCCAATCTTGCTAGTGCGCAAAAAAAACAGGCCGCTTGACAAAGTCTGCGGCCTGTTGCAGTGCAGCATGGTCAGCTGCCCATCAAGAGCGACTCATTGGAGTTCGCGCTTGACAGTTTCATGGTGGTGGTCCTGCACCTTGTCCTTGTAGCGCAGCACCTGCCGGTCCAGTTTGTCGGCAAGCTCATCCACCGCCGCGTACAGGTCGGAGTGTGAACTTTCCGCAAAAATGTCCTTTCCCTTCACATGGATATTGCACTCTGCTTTCTGGCGGAGATCCTTCTCGGTGAGCTTGTCCACGGTCAACAAGACCTTTATGTCCACCACCTGTTCGAAGTGGCGGGAGATGCGGTCCAGCTTGCTGGTCACGTAAGTTCGCAGCGCGGGAGTGATTTCGAGGTGATGACCGCTGATCGTCAGGTTCATGAAGAGCCTCCTTTGCTCTGGGGAAACAGGACTGGTGCAAAAAAACGCCAGTCCACGGGAAACCATTTTGACTCAACTATGCCCGCTTCCAACAGGTCGGACAAGGGTGCACTGCAGCAAAGGTGAGCAGGATGGACGGTTATTGCAAAAAGCCTTGTGCCAAGTCAAACTGATCGGTGTTCCACACCAGAGGCGCCGTGCAGGCGCAGGGTGCGCGCCACCACAATGCTCAGCAGGCTGGCCGCCACGCCGACCAGCGCCGCCAGCCAGTAGTGACGCACCAGCCCAGCGGCGTCGCGCTGGATGATGTACCCGCCCACAAATGCTGCCGCCCCCATGGCGGCCGACTGCACGGCAGAACTGAAAGCCATGAACGTACCCCGCAGGGCTGGGTCTGCCGCAGACGTGACCAGCGCCATGCCGGGGATCATGCGCCCGCTCATGAGCACAAACATTGAGGTGGAAACCACCAGCACCACCCACAGCGGCACCTCCGGCAGAACAGTCATGCCCACCAACGGAAAACCCAGCGCCAGCGCCAGCCACGAAAAAACCCGTACTTTGCCCAGATGATCGGCCATACGCCCCACCAGCCGCGCCGTTAACAGCGTGGCCAGCCCGCCGCACAGGTAAAGCCAGGGGATTTCGGCGTCGGTCAAACCCACATTTGCCTGCAGGTAGATGGTGATGTAGGGAATCACCGTGAAGCCGGTGAACATCATCAAGGCGGTGAACAGCAGGGCGCGCAGATGGTTGGGCTCGCGCAGCACGCGCGCGATGCCTTGCCAGGTGCCGGCACGCTCACCGTCGAGGTGCCCGCTGAGGGACGGCAGGCTGTAGAGCGCCCCCAGTGCGAACAAGCCACTCAGTGCTGCGATGGCGATGAAGGGCCAGTTCCACCCCCAGTGCGAAGCGATCCAGAGGCTCAAAGGCACGCCCGCCACGGTGGACACCGAGAACGATGACATCACCACGCCCATCGCCCTGCCGCGCCGCTCAAAGGGCACGGCATCGGCCACGATGGTCTGGCACAGTGCCGTGAGCACACCGCCGAACAGCCCCGCCGCGACACGCGCCGCCATCAAAAAACCAAAGGTTGGCGCCAACCCGCAGGCCAGCGTTGCCAGCGCGAACAGGGTGTAGAGCGTGAGCAGCAGCTTCTTTCGGTCGAAACGGTCCAGGTAGGTGCTGGCAGCCAACCCCGACAGTCCCGCCGCAAAGGTGTAGGCCGATACGAGCAGCCCGAACTGTGCGTCGCTGATGCCGAACAGCCGCGTGAGCTGCGGGCCCAGCGGCATCATGATCATGAAGTCGAGGATGTGCGTGAACTGCACGCCCGCCAGTGTGAGCAACAGCACCCGCTCGCGGGATGCGCCAGTGACGGTGGAAGAGGAGTTGGTCATGACAATGTTCAGAATTGTCAAATGTAACGCCAGCATCCAAGTCACGCAGAACATGGGGTTTCCCGGCCAACCCCGGCTCTGGAGACGATTTGGGGGCTCCCTGCGAGCCAGCCCGCCCTTCACCGATTCTGGTGGGGAGCGGGGCTGGGTGCGGCGTGCAGATAGTGCGAGATGGCCTCGGTCAGCCGCCCCGCCTTTTCCACGGTCCCGTGGGTGCGCAGCATGACCGCGCTCACCAATGCCTCGATGACGAACAGGGCCGAAACGGTACTGCTGGAGAGCACGGGATGCGCGGCTGGCGCCAGCAGGACGTCGTCCGCCACCGCCGCCAGAGGCGAAGCCAGCGAATCGGTGACCGCCACAACCTGTGCTCCCCGCGAACGTGCGTAGGCGCTCAGGCGAACGGCGTCGTCGGAGTAGCGCGGCAACGAGATCGCTATCAAAACGTCGCCCTCCCCGATGTTCATGAGCCGCCCGGCCGCCACCTCGGTGCCGCCGAACTCCACGACATTGACCAGTCCCTGGCAATAAGGCTGCAAATCCAGCGCGAGGATGGCCGCGAGGTGCGCGCTCAGCCCAAAGCCCTGCGTGTAGACCACGCTGGCTCCCGCCACGCGCTCGGCAACGCGCTGCAGGTGGTTTTCGTCCAGACCCTGCACAGCCTGCTGGACGTTGTCCATGCACACCTTCAGACCATCAGCCATGGGGCTGGGGGCGTCTGCATCACGCGCAACGGCCCCGCGCAGTTTCTCCACTGGCTGCAGCACGTCCTGCATCACCTTCGCCATCTCGGCGCGCAAAGCCGCGAAACCGCTCATGCCCAGCAACCGGGCGAAACGGCTCAACGTAGCGGTGGAGGTGCCCGCATTGGCAGCCAGTTCCTCAATGCCCCAGGCGGTTGCCCGCACCGGGTTGCGGAGCAGGAAGTCCGCGATGGCCCGGTTGCCCGCCGTGGTGGCGTGATCTGCCAGCAGACGCCGCAACCGCTGCCCCAGCTCTGACTGCCCAAACACAAGTTCAACAGGGACATGCGCGGGCGCATCAGGGTTTACCTTGATCTTTGCCATGATTTTCTTTATTTACAATCGTGAAAACTTTATTTTCACCCGAATCCACCCCAACCCAAAGGACCTCTCCATGATTCGACAGACCGTCTCCGTTGCTGGCCTTCTTCTGGCACTTCTGGCGCCCATTGGCGTGCAAGCACAGGCCCCCGACTGGGCCAAGATCCGAATCGGCGTGGAAGGCAACTACCCGCCGTTCTCGCGCCTTGGAGCCGACGGCAAGCTCGGCGGCTTTGACATTGACATCGCCAACGCCATCTGCGCGCAACTCAAGGCGGAATGTACCTTGGTGCAGCAAGAGTGGGACGGCATGATGCCCGCGCTCAACGCCAGGAAGTTCGACATGATCGTGGCCTCCATGACCATCAGCGAAGAACGCAAGCGCGTGGCGGAGTTCAGCGATCCTTACTATGACGTTCCGTCCCGCTGGGTCGCCAAGGCCGGCATGTTCAAAGACGCGAGCCCTGCTTCGCTCAAAGGCAAAAAAATCATCGTGCTGCGCAACAGCCCGCGCGCAAAGTACGTGTCGGAAACCTACAAGGACAGCGAAGTGCTTCTGGTGGCAAAGGAGAACGAGGTCTACCTGGAGCTGGCTTCCGGCCGTGGTGACATCGGCTTCGGTTCATCCGTGGTGTCTGCCGAAGCGTTCCTGAAGAAGCCGGAGGGCAAAGGCTATG
Organism: Burkholderiaceae bacterium; assembly: GCA_041913045.1. GTDB lineage: Bacteria > Pseudomonadota > Gammaproteobacteria > Burkholderiales > Burkholderiaceae_C > CAMLOF01. The sequence goes on from JAYSGB010000001.1 coordinate 29,553, forward strand.
AACAGGTTGGCCCCAACGTTCGCCTTGGCGCAGGTGTTGACGGAGGCGTAGGTATAGCCATGCGCAAGGGCGACAGCGAGTTGCGCGAGAAAGTCAACGCCGCACTCAAGGCCATCAAGGCCAATGGAACGTACAAGGCGATCAATGCCAGGTACTTCGACTTTGACATCAGCGGCGCTCAGTAAACAGCCCCCACTCCCTGTGCGCTTGGCCCGACCTGGGTCAAGCGCCATATGAACCTCTCCATCATGTTGCACGGATACCTGCCCGCAATCCTCGAAGGCCTGTGGTCCACGCTGCGCGTGGCCGCCAGTGCTCTGGCTGTGGCATGTGCCTTCGGTCTGTTCGGCGCCGCCGCCAAACTGTCGAGGTCACGGACTGCACAGCTGCTGGCCAACGCCTACACCACCTTCATCCGAGGTCTGCCCGAACTCGTCCTGATGCTGGGCATTTTCTATGGCGGACAGATCCTGCTCAACCGCTTGGCCGATGCGCAAGGCTGGGGCTATATCGACGTTCCGCCGTTTGCGGCAGGCGTCATCACCATTGGATTCATTTTTGGCGCCTACCTGACCGAGACCTTCAGAGGGGCGATCCTCGCGGTGCCACAGGGCCAGTTCGAGGCCGCCGCAGCCTACGGACTGGGGCGCCTGACCACTTGGCGCCGCATAGTGCTGCCGCAAATGATCAGGCACGCCATACCGGGATTCGCCAACAACTGGCTGGTCATGGTCAAGGCCACAGCGCTCGTGTCACTGATCGGACTGGACGACATGGTGCACCGCGCGGGCTTGGCCGCCGCCGCGACGCGTGAGCCGTTTACCTTCTACATGATCTCCGCCGGGCTGTACCTGGCGGTCACCACGGTCTCGATCTGCCTGCTGTCGCGCCTTGAAGCGCGCTACAGCCTGGGCGTCAAGCGAGTGGAGTTTTGAAATGGCCGACTTGATAGATTGGGCACTCATCGCCGAGCAGCTGCCAAATTACATCCAGGGACTCAAGGTCACCCTGATTCTCCTCGTCATCAGTCTGGCAACGGGTTTGCTGCTATCGGTTCCGCTGGCGGTTGCCCGGGTTTCGCGCAGAGCATGGCTGGCACGGTCCGTCTGGCTGTTCACCTACGTGTTTCGCGGCACGCCCCTGCTGGTTCAGATGTTCGTCGTCTACTACGGCTTCGCACAGTTTGAGTGGGTCCGCGACAGCGTGGCCTGGGTTGCCTTCAAGAACGCATGGTTCTGCGCGTGGCTCACCTTCGCACTCAACACCACGGCCTACACGACCGAAATCATCGCTGGCGCACTTCGGGCGACCCCCTCTGGAGAGGTGGAGGCTGCCCACAGCTATGGGCTCACAGGCTACAAGCTTTACACGCGCATCCTGCTGCCCAGCGCGCTGCGGCGCGCCTTGCCCCAGTACAGCAACGAAGCCGTCGGCATGATGCACGCGACCGCCATCGCATCCGCCGTCACCCTGGTCGACGTCACCCGTGTTGCACGCGACGTCTATGCCAACTACCTGCTGCCCGCCGAGGCCTTTGGTACAGCCGCAGCTATCTACTTCGTTCTGACATTCACGCTTGCTGGCGGCTTCAAGTTGCTTGAGCTGCGCTTCCTGCGCCACCTCCGGGCCCAACAACCGACGGGGTCGCACTGACGCCCGCTTCACACCCCTCCCATGAAAACCGAAACCATAGAGTTGTTGAACGACGTGCCGGGCACCCGGCGCTCACTTACGGTGCTTCGCTTTGGCAAACCGGGGCATGGCCCCAAGGCATACCTGCAGGCTGCCCTGCATGCCGATGAAGTGCCCGCACTGGTGGTCACCCACGTGCTTCGCGAACAACTGGCGGCGCTAGAAGCCGCGGAACAAATCACCGGCGAGATCATTCTGGTTCCCTACGCGAACCCCATTGGCCTGGGGCAAATCGTTCTGGGGCAACAGCAAGGCCGCTTTGCCCTGAATGACGGGAAAAACTTCAACCGTGGCTTTGCAGACCTGGCACCACGCGTCAAGACCCTGATTGAGAGCGAACGGGCTGACAACCCGGCGCGGCCCGCCCTGCAGGAAGTGAAAGCGGCAATCCGCCAAGCGGCCAGCGAACTGGGGGCATCCACACCGGCAGAAGATTTGAAGCGGCAACTGCTGCGCCTTGCTGCAGATGCGGATGTCGTGCTTGACCTGCACTGTGACGCTGATGCCGTGATGCACCTGTATGCCCTCACGCCTCAAGCCGCTGAAGCCACCCAGCTCGGCGCCCTCTTGCGTGCGCGAGCCGTGCTGTTGGCCACAGAGTCAGGGGACTCCCCGTTCGACGAAGCGTGCAGCGCTTTGTGGCTGCGCCTGCAGCAGGCATTGCCCGGCCACATGCTGCCGCTGGCCTGTTTCGCCGCCACGGTGGAGCTGCGCGGAGAGGCCGACACGGACATCGATCTGGCCCGCCAGGATGCGGCCGCGCTGCTGGACTTCCTGCGCCTGCGCGGACTCATCCAAGGCCCCACGCCGGTTGTGCCGGAACCCGCATGCGCGGCCACACCGCTTTCAGGATCGGAGCCGATGACTGCACCGGTCAGCGGCGTGGTCGTATTCCATCGCCACCCCGGCGAGCGTGTCGCCGCCGGTGACCTGATCGCTGAAGTCCTGGACCCGGTGAACGGCACGGCTCACCCGGTGCATTGCAAGTCTGCCGGCGTCTTCTACGCGCGCTGCGGCAGCCGTTGGGCCCCTGCTGGCAAACGCCTCGGAAAAATCGCTGGCACCTCGCTTGCCCGGACCGGCAAGCTGCTCAGCCCCTGAATGCTTACTTCAATCTGGTCATGAACGCTTCCATCCAACTGCATGCCGAAGGCATAACGAAACGCTACGGTTCGAACGAGGTACTCAAAGGTGTCAACGTGCGAGCGCACGCTGGCGACGTGATTTCCATGATTGGCTCCAGCGGCTCGGGCAAAAGCACTTTCTTGCGCTGCCTCAACCTGCTCGAACGCCCCAACGGCGGCCAGATACACGTTGCCGGAGAGGCGTTGGACCTGGTGCCCGACGCTGATGGCGGGCTGAAGGCGCGCGACTCTCGCCAACTGCAGCGCCTGCGGACACAGGTGACCATGGTGTTTCAGCACTTCAACCTGTGGGCTCACATGACGGCGCTGGAGAACATCATTGAGGCACCCGTCCAGGTGCTGGGCTTGTCCCGGGCAGAAGCCGTGGAACGCGCCGAACGCTACCTGCACAAGGTGGGGGTGTTCCATCGCCGCGACGCCTACCCCGCCCATCTGTCTGGGGGTGAGCAGCAGCGCGTGGCCATCGCCCGCGCCTTGGCGATGGAGCCCAAGGTCATGCTGTTCGATGAACCGACATCGGCACTCGACCCAGAGCTGGTTGGCGAGGTGTTGCGGGTCATGCGCACCGTCGCCGAGGAAGGACGCACCATGATCGTTGTCACTCACGAGATGAGCTTTGCCCGTGAGGTCAGCAATCATGTGGTCTTCCTGCACAAAGGCCAGATCGAGGAAGAGGGAGATCCCCGCGAAGTATTCGCACGGCCTCGCAGCGAGCGTCTTCGGGCGTTCCTGTCCAACAGCCTCAAATGAGTCTTTGACTGGCAGTAACCCGGCCGGTGGGCGCGGGTGGTAGTGGTGGTGACCCAAAGTCCTGCAATTTGGCGACAATGACTTTTGCAGAGACATATCACCGGAGGTTGCTGCGCAGACCATGAGCCTCGACACACTCATCACCACCACCTTCAACCCCATGGCGCCCAAAGTGTCGGGATCGCGGGCACTGGTACTTATGGGCGGCGGCGCCCGCACGGCCTACCAGGTGGGAGTGCTCAAGGGCCTGGCACACCTGCTGCGCCGCCAGGCGCCGGAGCGCGGCGAATTTCCCTTCAAGATATTGCTGGGCACGTCTGCCGGCGCGCTCAACGCCACCTACCTGGCCAGTCATGCGCTGGAGGGGCTCGCCAGCATCGACCAGTTGTGCACCTTCTGGCGGCAGCTGCGCTCCACCCAGGTGTACCGGCTGCCCACCCTGCCCTGGCCCTGGCCCAACCTGCTGAGTTCGGGCCTGACGCTGATGCTCCAGGTTCGCCAGCACCGTGCCTTGCTGGACACCCTCCCCCTGGTGGACACCCTGCACCGCCATGTTCTGCTGGACCGCATCGAGGCCTCGTTACGTGAAGGGGCGCTGGAGGCTGTTGCCGTCACCGCATCCAGCTACACCAGCGGCGAACACTGGACTTTCTGCCAGACCACTGCGGACCACCCTTGCGCCCCTTGGCGGCGCCCAGGGCGGCGCGCCAGCATGCAGCCGCTGACCATCGAGCACCTCATGGCATCCAGCGCCATTCCCTTCCTCTTCCCGGCCGTGCCGCTGTGGGTAGAGGGCCGCAAGGAGTACTTTGGCGACGGCTCCATGCGCCAACTTTCACCCGTGTCGCCCGCCATACAGCTGGGCGCGCGTGATGTGCTCGTGATTGGCGTGGGGCAACCGCAAAGGGCATCCCTGGGCGGGCCATCCTTGGGTGAGGACCCGACCGCAGGCACGATAGCCGGTCATGCGCTGGCCAGCGTGTTCCACGACACCTTGCAGGCCGACGTGGAACAGGCCCAGAGGGTGAGCCGGACCATCGCCCAACTGCCCCCCGAGGTAGCGCAGGCACTGCCCTACCGCCCGGTCAACGTGCTGGCGATTCAGCCCAGCGTGTCGCTCGACGAACTGACCCTCAAGCATGTGGATGCCCTGCCCGCAGGTACCAGACGTACCCTGGTGGGGCTGGGGGCCCTGGACACCCGGCGCGCCGCCAGCGGAAGTGCGGCGGCGCTCGCCAGCTACCTGCTGTTCGAGCCAGATTTCGTCAACGCCCTGATCGAATGTGGCCAGCGCGACGCGCAACTCCATGAAAGCGAATTGCTTGCCTTCTTCGACATGCAGCCGTCATGAGCTGGTGCGATAATTCCGGCTTACTCACCAACCCGGAGCCCCACGTGGAAAGCAGCCCTAGTCGCGTGCTTTCAGCGCAGGCCTGAGCTTCCTGATCTGCCCGAGCACGGGCACGACTGGAGCGGCCAGCGGCTGAAAGCACCTTCACCGCCTTCAGGCGACCTCTGTCGCCACCGCCCCCAGTCTCGCGTTCAGGAAGCGTCAAATGCTCAACGTCTTCACCCTGGCCAATGGCCGCCTGTTCCAGGAAGAAATCGAATCCCTGGAAGAACTCGCCCGCTTCAAACCCATCTGGGTTGACCTCGAATCGCCCACGCCAGAAGAGCGCCGCTGGGTGCGCCAGCACTTCGGCCTGAGCATTCCTGAAGACGCGATGGACGAGGACATCGAAGAGTCCGCACGCTTTTTCGAAGAAGACAACGGCGAGTTGCACGTGCGTAGCGACTTCCTCATTGACGACGATGAAGACCCGCGCCATGTGCGCGTGGCCTTCATCCTCAACGAGCACAACGACAAGCTCAAGAGCCATGGCGTGCTGTTCTCCATCCACGACGAGGACGTGCCCGTGTTCCGCCTGCTGCGCCTGCGTGCGCGGCGCATGCCCGGCCTCATCAAGGACGCCAAGGATGTGCTGCTGAGCCTGTTCGACACCGACGCCGAGTACTGCGCCGACACGGTCGAGGACATCTACAGCGACCTGGAAAAAATCAGCACCAAAGTGCTGTCCGGCCAAGTGACCGACGAGATCGCATCCGACGTGCTGGCCGCCATCGCCCGGCACGAGGACATGTCGGGCCGGATCCGCCGCAACATGATGGACACGCGCCGCGCCGTCAGCTTCATGATGCGCACGCGGTTGCTGAGCGCCGAACAGTTCGAAGACGCCCGCCAGATCCTGCGCGACCTGGACTCGCTGGACAGCCACACGGCCTTCATGTTCGACAAGATCAACTTCTTGATGGATGCCACGATCGGTTTCATCAACATCAACCAGAACAAGATCATCAAGATCTTCTCGGTTGCCAGCGTGGCCTTGCTGCCTCCCACCTTGATCGCCAGCATCTATGGCATGAACTTCCAGTTCATGCCCGAGCTGAACTGGAAAATGGGCTACCCCTTCGCCCTGGGACTGATGGCGCTGTCGGCCGTCGGGCCGATGGTGTACTTCCGCAAACGCGGCTGGCTCAAGTGAGCCGGGGGGGCCCATGCCCCCACGCTTCGCTGCCCCCCGAGGGGGCGTTCGTCGCCTTGGGGCGGCCCGGCGGCGACTCAGAGCAGGTTGAGCGCCTTGCGTACGATGCGCGCGCTGTAATGGCGCGCAACCTGCTGCAGGAAATGCTGGAAATCGACGTGTGCGTCGTCGTCCGCGCGGTCTGACACCGTGCGCACGGCCCCGAAGGGCACGCCGTAGTCGTGACACACCTGGGCCACGGCTGCGCTCTCCATGTCCACGGCCAAGGCCTGGGGAAGGTCTGCGCGCAGCGCATCGCTCTCGGCGGCGGTGGACACGAAGCGGTCACCGGTAACGATCTCGCCCTGATGCACCGAAGGTGAGTGCAGGCCAAAGGTACGCAGGGTAGCTTCATCCAGCAACTTGGGCAGCCAGGTGACAGCCTCTTTGGCCGACTCGTGCAACACCTGCACCAGTGCCAAGTCTGCCTGGAAGCGCGAACGGCCGTAGCCGGGCATCTCCCAGCGTGGGAAGAGCGGCGCGGCATTCATGTCGTGCTGAACGAATGCCGAGCCCACCACGATGTCGCCAACCTCTACCCCCAGGGCCAGGCCGCCCGCCACACCCGTGAAAATCACTTGCTGCGGCCCGAAACGCTCGATGAGGACGGTGGCCGTGGTGGCTGCCGCCACCTTGCCTATGCCCGAAAGCACCGCAACCACCTCGTGACCCTGGAGATGGCCTTGCCAGAAGGCGCGCCCTGCAATCTCGGTCTTGTGCTCGTCCGGCATGAGAGCGAGCACCTCTGCCAGTTCCTCGTGCAGGGCGCTGATGATGGCAATTCGACTCATACGGGTGAACTCCCGTGGCTGCCGCGCTGGCCGCCACTCACTTCTTGTCGCGCAACTCCCTGCGCAGGATTTTGCCCACCGGGGTCTTGGGCAACTCGTCGCGGAACTCCACGACCTTGGGCTGCTTGTACCCCGTCAGGCGAGACTTGCAATAGTCTCGCACATGTTCCTCTGTGAGCGCGGGGTTCTTTTTGACGACGATCAACTTCACAGCCTCGCCGGAATGCTGGTCGGGCACGCCCACCACCGCACATTCGAGCACGCCGTCGAGTTGGGCCACGACCTCTTCCACCTCGTTCGGGTACACGTTGAAGCCGCTTACCAGGATCATGTCCTTCTTGCGGTCAACAATCTTGAAATAGCCTCGCTCATCCATCACGCCGATGTCGCCGGTCTTGAACCAGCCATCTGCCGTCATGACCTTGGCCGTCTCATCAGGCCGCTGCCAGTAGCCCGCCATGACCTGCGGCCCCTTGATGACGATCTCGCCAGGCTGACCCAGGGGGACTTCTGCACCGTCGTCGTCAACACACATCATGAGCGTGCTGGGCAAGGGCACGCCGATGGTGCCGGTGAACTCTGTGTTTGTGACAGGGTTGCAACTGGCCGAAGGGCTGGTTTCCGACAGGCCATAGCCTTCGCAGATCGGGCAGCTGGTGGCGTCCAGCCACTTCTTGGCCACCGCGGCCTGCACCGCCATGCCCCCACCCACCGACACCTTGAGGTTTCGCCAGTTGACCGTATTGAAGTCCGGATGGTTCAACAAGGCGTTGAACAGCGTGTTCACAGCGGGGAAGCTGTGGAAGGTGTGCTTGCTCAATTCTTTCAACACAGCGGGCAGATCGCGCGGGTTGGGGATGAGGATGGTCTTGCCCCCGTTGCGCATGCTCAGCATCATGTTCACGGTGAACGCGAAGATGTGATACAGCGGCAGGGCGCAGACACTGGTGGATTGTTCGCCTGCGGGGATCTTCTTCATCACCGGGTCGTTCCAGGCCTCGGACTGCAGCACGTTGGCAATGACGTTGCGGTGCTGCAGAACCGCGCCCTTGCTCACGCCAGTGGTGCCGCCGGTGTATTGCAGCAGCGCCACGTCGTCGGGCTGAATGTCGGGCGCATTGAAGGGCGCACGTGCGCCTTTGGCCAGGGCGTCGTTGAAACGCACGGCGCCCGGCAGGTGATAGCCCGGCACCAGCTTCTTAACGTGACGCACCACCGCGTTGACGATGCTGCCCTTGAGGAACCCCAGCATGTCGCCCATGGCGGTGAGCACCACGTGCTTGACCGGTGTGTGGGATATGCACTGTTGCAGTGTGGCGGCAAAGTTCTCGATGATGAAAATGGCCTTGGCGCCAGAGTCCTTGAGCTGGTGCTCCAGCTCGCGGGGCGTGTACAACGGGTTGACGTTGACCACAACGAAACCGGCCCGCAGGATGGCCGCCACCACGATGGGGTACTGCGGCATGTTGGGCATCATCACGGCCACGCGGTCGCCACGTGTCAAACCCTTGCTCTGCAGGTAGGCCGCCATGGCACGCGAGGCACGGTTGGTTTCTCCGTAGCTGAAATCCTTGCCCAGGAAGCTGTAGGCCGTGCGAGCCTCGTACTTGCGAAAGCTTTCCTCCATCAGATCGACAAGCGAGCGGTAATGCGTGGGATCAATCTCCGCGGGCACCCCGGCAGGGTAGGCTTTCAGCCAGGGTTTGTCTGCGGCGGTCACGGTCATGCTTGGCTCCATTCTTGTGTTTGTCTTGGCAAGGAAGTGGCAGGCGCTTTGCTGCCAGCGAACCGATTGTCGGGACAGCAGGGCATTAGGCCCATTCTGTTTTTCCCTGACGGCAGTCTGACATTATTGAGCACACCCATAAAAAAACCGGGACAAGCCCGGTTATTCACTGCCTTTGGCGCTCAGTCGCCAAGCCCCCACGCCGTCTTGTCGGCGGGGTCGAGCGCCTCCAGCACCTCACGGGCATGCACCTCACCTTGGCGAACGATGGCATCGAACCGGTTCCACTGGAGCAGCCCGACGCGGAACAGCGGCGGGTTGAAGTAGAGGTCGGTGTGGCGGCGCGACTCGTCTTGACGCGAAATGCTGTAGAGGATGGTGACATTGAGCAGGTAGGAGACCAGTGAGGGCAAACGGTAGCGGCGTTTGGCTCGTGGACGCAAGCGGTCGAGCAGCAAGGTCCACGGCCCCGGCGTCTCCTTGAAGTTGAGACGCTTCGGATTGCGGGCACTCAGGTCCACGCCGATCACACGCCCCACGCCTCGCATGTCACGCATCACATCGGCCGGGAAGTTGTTGAAGGTGCCTCCGTCGCACAGCAGCTCGCCATCGCGCACCACGGGTGGCAGCGCACCCGGAATGGCAATGCTGGCCAGCAGTGCCTGCCCCAGGTCGCCCTCCAGCAGGCGCATCTCTTTGCCCTGCGAATAGTTGCTCGCAATGCAGAAGTAGTTCTTCCACAGGTCCACAATGTCCACCGAGCCCCCCATCAGGCTGTGAATGGAGCGCTCGATGACACTGCGCACCCGCCGCCCCTTGATGAGGGAGAGCAAGGGCAGCACGGTGTAGTCGCCCGTGGGGTTGACCTTGAATGCCTCCCGCGCCACGCCTATGGTCTGCTCTGGCGTGGCGTCGGCGGCGATGATGGCAGCCATCACGGCGCCCATGCTGGTCCCCCCTACGCAGTCCACCTCAATGCCTTGCTGGCGCAAGGTCTTCCAGATGCCCAGGTGTGCAAAACCACGCGCACCACCACCAGCCAGCACCAGCCCGACGGCGTTGCGGCTGAGCAGGCGAGCCAACCGCGCCAGATCTTCGTCTTTTGAGGGCCGGATGTTGACGTGTCCGGTCACGGCACGGCGTTCCAGCCACCGGCGCATGCCCAGCGGCGACTTGATGCCATCGGGGTGGAGCAGTACCAGGGTTTCTGCCGCCTCACTACGCTGCGGCCTGTCCACCAGGCAAGCCTTTTCAACGGGGTGCAGGTGCGCAGGCTCGTTGGCGTTTGCGAGCAACAACACCTCGTCGCTGTGCCTGATGCACGACTGGGTCCATTCAGACGCCTGGGGCTCAGCCACCATGAGCACAAAGTCATGCACTGCCTCCAGCTCGTCCAGTGCCGCCGACAACCGTTCGCCTTGCGATGCATCTGCAGTCGGCAAGCCAGGCTGCGCCATCCGGGCGGCCATGGAATCGGCCGTCACACAACAGGCATTCCCGTAGCGGCCCAGCATGTCCGTCAACCTTTGAGCCAGTTGAGCGACGTCCAAGCCATTGGTAATTGGAAGCACGGTCACCATCACCGGCGCAGGCAGGGGCTGGCGCACATTCTGGGTCTGCAGGCGCTGGATGATCTTGTTGGTCAACGCCAGTGAGACCTGCGGGTTGCGCGCCACCAAGGCGTCGAAATGCTGCTTGTCTATACGCGCCAGCAGCGTGTCACGTATGGCCACCACCGTGGCCGAGCGCGGGGCACCGGTGTACAGGCTGATCTCGCCAGTGATTTCACCGCGCCCCAGTTCACGCACCATGCGGCTGGTGCCATCCGGGTTCTTGACGTACACGCGCAAGCGCCCGCTGAGCGACAGGTAGGCCGTATCGCCTGGCTGGCCCTGCTCCATCAGCACATCGCCCGCCCCCAGCTCCACCCAGCCCACGTTGTCAAAGATCGCTCGCAGTGTGCTTCGACCAATGTCACCGAAGTTCGCTCGCAATTGCTGAACCAGCATCTCGCGTCGGCGTTGCTGCTCCGTATCGCTTGTCTCCATGGCACGCCTTTTTTGGTTGAGCCTGACGACAAGTGATCTTGCCACCACCATTTTCCGGCCGCCGGGCACATTTGAAGTACTAAATGTATGCCTCTGGCTGGATTGATGCGGCGCGGCATATGTCACATACGTTACACCCCTGCTCCAAAAAGAAACGCCGCACAGAGGCGGCGTTCCAGACTGGCTCAATGAACAGGTTTCACTCGACAGCCTTGGTCATGTCCTCGACCACCTTCTTGGCGTCACCAAACACCATCATGGTCTTGTCCATGTAGAACAACTCGTTGTCCAGCCCGGCGTAGCCTGCTGCCATGGAGCGCTTGTTCACAATGATGGTCTTGGCCTTGTAGGCTTCCAGAATGGGCATGCCGTAGATGGGCGTGCCCTTTTGCAACGCGGCGGGGTTCACCACGTCGTTGGCGCCCAGGATGATGGCCACGTCGGCTTGGCCGAACTCGCCGTTGATGTCCTCCATCTCGAACACCTGGTCGTAGGGCACCTCGGCCTCGGCCAGCAGCACGTTCATGTGGCCGGGCATGCGGCCCGCCACCGGGTGAATGGCGTACTTGACCGTGATGCCCTTGTGCGTGAGCTTCTCGGCCAGCTCCTTGACCGCGTGCTGCGCACGCGCCACCGCCAGACCATAGCCTGGCACGATCACCACCGTCTCGGCGTTGCCCAGGATGAAGGCTGCGTCGTCGGCGCTGCCACTCTTGACGGAGCGCTGCTGCTGCGCGCCGCCTGCCGCCGCCGCGCTGGTGTCACCACCGAAGCCCCCCAGGATCACGTTGAAGAACGAGCGGTTCATGGCCTTGCACATGATGTAGCTCAGGATCGCACCCGAAGAGCCCACCAGCGACCCGGCAATGATCAGCATGCTGTTGTTGAGTGAGAAGCCGATGCCCGCGGCCGCCCAGCCCGAGTAGCTGTTGAGCATGGACACCACCACCGGCATGTCAGCACCGCCAATCGGGATGATGATGAGCACACCCAGCACGAAGCTCAGCGCCACCATGGCCAGGAAGGCAGTCCAGTTTTCGGTGAAGGCGAAGAACACGCCCAGGCCGATGGTGGCCAGCCCCAGCACCAGGTTGAGCATGTGCTGCCCGGCAAACACCACCGGGGCGCCCTGGAACAGGCGGAACTTGTACTTGCCGCTGAGCTTGCCGAACGCAATGACGGAGCCGCTGAAGGTGATGGCACCGATGGCCGCCCCCAGGAACAGCTCGATCTTGTTGCCAAACGGAATGTGGGGCACGGTGCCATCAGCCGCACGCTGCACGATGTTGAAGGCGTAAGGCTCGGCCACCACGGCAAGGGCAATGCACACCGCCGCCAGGCCGATCATGCTGTGCATGAAGGCCACCAGCTCGGGCATCTTGGTCATCTCCACGCGCTTGGCCATGATGGCGCCTGCACCACCGCCCACAACCAGCCCGCCGAGCACGTAGACCATTCCATCAGCAGCACCGCCCGAGAGCTTGACGATGAGCGCCGCAGTGGTGAGCACGGCAATGGCCATGCCCGTCATGCCGAACAGGTTGCCCCGGATGGAGGTGGTCGGGTGGCTCAGGCCCTTCAAGGCCTGGATGAAGCACACCGATGCCACTAGGTACAGAAGCACAACGAGGTTCATGCTCATTTGGCGGCTCCTTCACCAGCGGCGGGGGCCTTGCGTTCTTTCTTCTTGAACATCTCGAGCATGCGGCGCGTCACCAGAAAGCCACCGAACACGTTGACCGCGGCCAGCGCCACGGCCAGCACGCCCAGGGTCTTGCCCAGCGGCGTTTCGGTAAGCGCGGCGGCCAGCATGGCACCAACGATGACGATGGCCGAGATCGCGTTGGTCACGGCCATGAGCGGCGTGTGCAGCGCGGGCGTGACGTTCCACACCACGTGGTAGCCCACGTAGATGGCCAGCACGAAGATGATGAGGTTGATGAGGACGGGGGATACGGCTTCCACGTTGTCTCCTGTTTATTTGCGCTTGACTTCACCAGCCTGGGTCATCAGGCAGGCGGCGACGATGTCATCGTCCATGGGCACTTGCACGGCAGTGGCGTCCTTGGGGAGCACCAGCTTGAGGAAGTCGAGCACGTTGCGCGCGTAGAGGCTGGAACTGTCTGCCGCCACCAGGGCGGGCAGGTTGGTCTCGCCGATGATGAAGACGCCGTGCTTGTTGACAGTCTTGCCCGCTTCGGTGAGCGGGCAGTTGCCGTCGGTGCCGTTAGGGCCCTTGCCTGCGGCAATGTCCACGATCACCGAGCCCGGCTTCATGGACTTGACCATGTCCTCGGTGATGAGCACCGGCGCTGCGCGGCCCGGGATGAGCGCCGTGGAGATGACCACGTCTGCCTGCGCCACGCGCTTGGCCACCTCGGCCTTCTGGCGGTCCAGCCAGCTTTGCGGCATGGGGCGCGCGTAGCCACCCACGCCTTCGGCGGCTTCCTTCTCCTCGGCGGTCTCGTAGGGCACGTCGATGAACTTGGCGCCCAGCGATTCGACCTGCTCCTTCACGCTGGGGCGCACGTCGGACGCTTCGATGACCGCGCCCAGGCGCTTGGCGGTGGCAATGGCCTGCAGACCGGCCACGCCCACGCCCAGGATGACGACGCGCGCGGCCTTGATCGTGCCCGCCGCCGTCATCAGCATGGGGAAGAGGCGCTGGTACTGGTTGGCCGCCATCATCACGGCCTTGTAGCCCGCGATGTTGGCTTGGCTGGAGAGTACGTCCATGCTCTGCGCCCGGGTGGTGCGGGGTGCGGCTTCGAGCGCGAAACTCGTCAAGCCAGCCGCTGCCAAGCGCTGCAACCCTTGTGCATCGAAGGGGTTGAGCATGCCCACCAGCGTGGTGCCCGACTTCATGCGCACCAGCTCGGCTTCGTCCGGTGCGCGCACTTTCAACACCAGTTCGGCGCCCAGCGCAGCGTCGGCATCAACGATCTCGGCGCCAGCCGCGCGGTACGCGTCATCGGTGGCGCTTGCAGCAACACCTGCGCCGCTTTGCACCAGCACGCGGTGGCCTTGAGCCACCAACTTCTTCGCCGTTTCGGGCGTGACGGCCACCCGTGTCTCGCCCGCCGCTGTCTCGGCAGGTACGCCTATGAGCATGTGAATCTCCTCGCTCTTGTCCCTTCGGGACGGGTTGTTTGCTTTTCAAGCTTACATGCAAATACCGGGCCCAACCATCAAGCAGCCGACAGAAAGACCAAAATATAAGAAAACGATGATATTTTGACGTCGTTCACTTGAGGCGCAACGTCATAATCGGCCGCATGGACACCCGATGGAAACCCAGCGTCACCGTAGCCGCGATCATTGAACGCGACGGCCGCTACCTGCTCGTGGAAGAGCACACCCCCGAAGGCCTGCGGCTGAACAACCCCGCTGGCCACCTGGACCCTGGCGAAAGCCCCCTGGACGGCTGCCGCCGCGAGGCCCTGGAAGAAACCACCCACGCCTTCGAGCCCACCGGGCTGGTCGGCATCTACCTCTCACGCTTCCAACGTCCGGTCACGGGCGAAGACATCACCTACGTGCGCTTCGCCTTCTGCGGCACCCTGGGCGACGCCGCTGCGGGCCGCAGCCTGGACCATGGCATTGTGCGTACCGTCTGGCTGACCCCGGACGAAGTGCGCGCCAGCCGCGACCGCCACCGCAGCCCGCTGGTGCTGCAATGCATGGAAGACCACCTGGCTGGCAGGCGCTACCCTCTCGAACTCATCCACACCGACCCTTCCGTAGCGGCCCTGGGCTGACAGCGGCAACCCCATGGCCATCAAATCGACCATCTTCAAGGCGAACCTGCAGATCGCCGACATCGACCACAACTACTACGCTGACCATGCGCTCACGCTGGCGCGCCACCCCAGCGAGACCGACGAACGCATGATGGTCCGGCTGGCCGCGCTGGCGCTCAACGCCCACGAGCTGCAGGACATGTGCGGCGGCGACGGCACGCTGGCCTTCGGCGCGGGCCTGTCGGACCCCGAAGACCCGGACGCACACCTGACCGACTTCACCGGCCGCAAGCGGCTGTGGATAGAGGTGGGGCAGCCCGAAGACAAGCCGCTGGCCAAGGCCTGCAGCCAGGCTGATGCAGTGCGCGTGTATGCCTACTCACACCCCGCCGACATCTGGTGGAGGGGCATTGAGAGCAAGCTGAGCCGGCTGGACAAGCTGCAGGTCTGGCGCCTGCCGTCCGAAGCCAGCCAGACCTTGGCCGCCATGGCCGAGCGCAGCATGCAGCTGCAGGCCACGGTGCACGACGGCGTGCTTACCTTGAGC
This sequence comes from Burkholderiaceae bacterium, assembly GCA_041913045.1. Taxonomy (GTDB): domain Bacteria; phylum Pseudomonadota; class Gammaproteobacteria; order Burkholderiales; family Burkholderiaceae_C; genus CAMLOF01. Next base: position 44,574 of record JAYSGB010000001.1, read on the forward strand.
AGCGACAAAGGCAGTGTTTCACTGGAACCGTTGCGCTGGAAATAAGGTGTGTGGGTGCAGGCAGTGCTGCCTCACCCCCCTTTTCGTTTGACCGGCCCTGTGGCCTGCCCCTCTTGGTCCTGCGCCTTCGCAAAGGTCAGAATCACTTCGCGGATGAGCTTGCGCTGTGCAGGGGGCAGGCCCATGAACGCCTCGAAGGTTTCGCGCTCCAGGTAGCCCACGCCTTCGTCCCATCGCGCGCGCTGTTCGCGCACAGCGTGGCGCACGGCCTCGCCAAACCGCAGCACGTCGGGCTCGGTCTTCAACAGTTGGGCCAGCGTCACCAGCTTGTCCTGCTCAGGAATTGCTTCACCCCGCAACCAGCGTGAAACCGCCTGGAAGCTCACCGAGCGGCCCCAGTAGTGCGCGTTGAAATGGTTCAGCAGCACCCCTGGCCTGGGCTCCAGCCCGACGGCCACCATGGCATCGCGCAAGCGCTGGGCAAATTCCAGTTTGTCGTTCATGCCCGGGAACTTAAATTTGAGCGACACCCAAACCAAACTTTCTGTTGTATATTCAATTCAACAGTTTGTTGAATTACGAATCGACTCACACCGCATTGTTGAACAGCTCAAGGTGGCGTAGATCACTTTTTGAATCACCGGTGCGCCGAACAGGGAGAGGCAAGTCATGCAAAGCCGTCGAACAGCCGTCATGGGCTGGACGCAATCGCTGGTTGTCGTGCTTGCAGCCATGATCTGCATCAGCGGAGGGCTGCTCACGCACCAACTCCGGCTCGAAAGGCGCCTGCATCACATTGCCACACAAGAGGCGCAAATAGGCGCAATCCTCAAGCACATGTACCTTGAAGTGCAGTCCATGCACCGCTTCTGGCTACTGCACGGCAAAAACGGCAAGCCTGCGCAAGAACACCTGATCAATGCACTGGATCGCTCCCATATCCTGCTTCAGTCACTGAAACAGGCGACAGCGGGAATGAACCTTGACACTCCCCTGCGGGAACTCGACAAGGCCATGGCCGAAAGGCAAGCGGCCGCATGGGCGCCATCTGCCCAAGAGTCATTGGCTCACTGGCGTCAGGCACTGGACAAAGTTGACAAGGCCTACAGGCAGGCCGTTGCGTCTGCAAGGCAAGCATCGGCGCAGGGCTACACCCTAGCCCACCACGCGCTGATGCTCACAATGCTGCTGGAGTTCGCGCTCGTCACCTTTGTGGTGTGGCTGGGCTCCCGCCAAACTGAATAAGCGGCTCCCCGCCCACCGCAGGAAAAAAAGCCTGCCTTCAGTCAGGCGACAACAGCCAGAGCGAGTGCCGCCAGCGCAGCCGTTTCAGCACGCAGCACACGCGGCCCCAGCCCTACGGGCACGAAACCCCGCGACAGCAAGGCATCTTCTTCTGCCGCACCCAGGCCGCCTTCGGGGCCGTTCACCAGCCACATGGGTACCCCGATATCGGCAGGCCAGGCCTGCGCAAAAGGCTGGCTGCCAGCCGCCAGCGACAGCACCCCGCGCCAAGCATCCTGCGTCCAGGCCGCTTCGCGCAGCCAGGCCTCCAGCGTGCGCACCGGGTGGATGCGCGGCACGCGGTTGCCACCACATTGTTCGCAGGCGCTCACGGCAACAGCCTGCCAGTGCGCCACCTTCTTCTCGGCACGCTCGTCCTTCAGCCGCAATACGCTGCGCTCGGTCATCAGCGGCTGGATGCTCGCCACACCCAACTCAGTGGCTTTTTCCACCAACCAGTCCATGCGATCGTTGGCGGGCATACCCACTGCCAGGTGCACGGCGCGGCGCGGCTCGCGATCGGTGGCGTGGTGGGCGCCGACCTTCACGTCCACGTTGCTCCGCCCCATGCGCAGCACTGTGGCGTCGTATTCGCCTCCGGCCAGCGGGTCGCCAAAGAGGGTGATGGCGTCGCCCGGCTGCAGGCGCAGCACCTGCACATGGCGGGCGCCCTCGGGCGTCAGCGCCAGTTCCAGGCCAGGCTGCAAAGGCTCGGGGTGATGGATGCGCGGCATGCCTGCAAGCTCACACGCGGCCGTAGGCAAAACCCGAAGCCGCTTCCCAGCCCTCGACCTTGTCGATCAGGCGCAGCAGCGGGGCCAGTTCGCGGTAGCGCAGGGCCGTGTTGCGGATGTAGTGGATGAAACGCGGCGCGTCGGCCAGGTACTTGGGCTTGCCGTCGCGCAAGGTGAGGCGCGCGAAGATGCCCGCCACCTTCAGGTGCCGCTGCAACCCCATCCACTCCACGGCGCGGTAAAAGGCACCAAAGTCCTCGCTCCAGTCCTCAAAGTCCATCAACCCCGCCTTGCGCGCCTGCTCCCAGTAGCGAATGGTCACATCCAGCACCATGTCCTCCTCCCAGGTAAGGAAGGCGTCACGCATCAGGCTGGCAATGTCGTAGGTGATGGGTCCGTGCACCGCGTCCTGGAAGTCGAGCACGCTCAGGCGCTGGTTGGCGTCGTCGGCTCGAGGCAGCATCAGGTTGCGGGGCATGTAGTCGCGGTGCACGTAGACGCTGGGCGCCGCCAGGTTGCGCTGCACGATGAGCGAGAAAGTCTTGGCCAGGGTGTCACGCATGGTGTCGTCCAGCGCCAGGCCCTTGTGCTTTTCCAGGTACCAGTCTGGGAACAGTTGCAGTTCGCGACGCAGCAGTGCTTCGTCGTAGGCGGGCAGCACGCCGGGCTTGGAGGCCTTCTGCCAGTCCAGCAAGGCGGCGGTGGCGTCACGGAAGTAAGGCTGCGCCTGCGCGGGCTGTTCAGGGTTGAGCACGTCCAGCAAGGTGCGCTCACCCACATCTTGCAGCAGCATGAAGCCTTGCGGTTCGTCCCAGGCAAGAATGGCGGGCACCCGCACGCCCGCATCGCGCAGCAGGCCCGCCACCTTGACGAAAGGCTTGCAATCCTCCTTCTCGGGCGGCGCATCCATGATGATCAGGCTACCGCCTGCAGCGCGGTCCACGCGCAGGTAACGGCGAAAGCTCGCGTCTGCAGAAGCAGGGCGAACGCTGCCAGGCACCAGACCATGTTCGTGAGCCTGCTGGGCCAGCCAGGCCAGAAAAGCGGCTTCACGCTGCGGATCGGACCAGACGACGGCGGGCTGAGTTGATGAGGCTTGCATGAAAGGACGACGGGAAAAGAGGCAACTGAGCGCTTGGTGGGGCTCGTGGATAATGGCAGCCTATTCTACGAACGTGACCGGCGCAGGCCGGACGCGCCGGAGTTGCCAGCCCTTGAAACCACCTGTTTCCGCGCCCTCACTGCCCAAGCCCCTGGCCAGCCTTTGGTGGCCGCGCCGAGCCGCGCCCCGGCCCTTGTGGTGGTGGCTGGGCGTCACTGCCTGGCCCGCCGCCGCGCTCGCACAAAGTGACCTGCCCCTGGAACGCGGCGATTTGCCGCTGACCTTGAGCACGCTGCTGCAGGACAAGCTTGTGCCCAGCGTGGCATCGCAGGCGCCAACTTTCGTGTCTGGCGAACGAATCTCCGGCCAGACAGACGTCAACACCGTGGTCGAAGGCCAGGCGGAACTGCGCCGCCACGACACAGTGGTGCGTGCCGAACGGCTGGAACATTTCCAGGCCAGCGACACGGTCGAGGCCAAAGGCAACGTCCGCATCAACCGGCTGGGCAACATCTACGAAGGGCCGGAACTCAAGCTGAAGCTGGACACCTTCGAGGGCCACTTCGAGCAGCCGCGCTTTTCCATCCTGCGCAACGGTGGACAGGGCGAAGCCAGCCGGCTGGACTTCCTGGGCGAAGACCGCGCAGTGGCCCATGATGCGCGCTACACCACCTGCCCGCGTCCGGGGCTGAGCCGTTCACGCCCCGACTGGGAGGTGCGTGCCAGCCGGATCGAGTTTGACAACCTGGAAGACACGGGCACCGCCACCAACGGTGTGCTGTACTTCAAGGGCGTGCCTCTGCTGGCATCGCCCTACGCGAGCTTTCCTCTGTCGGACCGGCGCAAGTCGGGCATGCTGCCCCCCACCATCAACCTGGACGCGCAAAGCGGCCTGGAACTGACGGTTCCGTACTACCTGAACCTGGCCCCCAACCGCGACGCCACCCTCTACCCCACGCTGATGACCAAGCGTGGCCTGGACCTGGGCGGCGAGTTCCGTTACCTGGAGCGCAACTACGAAGGCCGGCTGCGCGCGTCCTTCATGGACAACGACAAGCTGCGCAACCGCGACCGCTGGGCGACTTCGGTTCAGCACCAGCAAGCATTGGGCATAGTGGGGCCCGGCCAGGCGGGGCTGTCGCTCAACCTCAACCGGGTGAGCGATGACAACTACTGGCGCGACTTCCCCCGCACCAGCACAACCCTGACCCAGCGCCTGCTGCCCAGCGACGCCACCTTGTCGTGGAACGCAGGGCCGTGGTCGCTCGCGGTGGGCTCCTACCAGTGGCAGACGCTGCAGGACCCCGACAGCCCCATCACCCCGCCGTACGATCGCGTGCCGTCACTGACCGCCAACTATCAGCCCAAGGCCTTCTCCATTGGCGGCTCGGACGACTGGCGCTGGTCGCTGGTGACGAACTTCACCAGGTTTGAAAGCAAGCGCACTGCCACCGTGTGGAACGGCAGCAGCACAGACCAGGCCACCAACCTCAATGGTTCGCGTGCGATGGCCGTCGCGCAGTTCGGCAAGACCTGGCAGGCGCCCGGGTGGTACATCAAGCCTGGCTTCCAGCTACACATGCGGCAGTACGACTTCGACCAGTCGCTGGGCAACGGGCGCAAGAGCATGAGCTATGCCCTGCCCACACTGAGCCTGGACAGCGGCCTTGTCTTCGAGCGCGACACCAGCATCTTCGGCCGCAGCTTCGTGCAAACGCTGGAGCCGCGCATCTTCTACAGCCACACGCCGTACCGCGACCAAAGCTACCTGCCCAACTACGACAGCGCGGCCTACGACTTCAACCTGGCAACGATCTTCACCACCAACCCCTACGGGGGCAACGACCGCATTGCCGACGTGCATGCACTCACCGTGGGCGCGACCACACGGCTGATCCACCCCGACTCCGGCGTGGAGATCCTTAGCCTGGGCGTTGCGCAGCGGCTGCGCATAGACGATCAGCGGGTGACTCTGCCCAACGAAAAGCCGCCGACCGAGCGCTTCAGCGACATCCTCTTTGGCGGGCGGCTGCAGTGGAACCCGCAGTGGACCCTCAACGGCACGGTGCAGTACAACCCCAAGAGCGGTCAATCCGAGCGGATGACCCTGGGCGCACGCTATCAGCCCGGCAACTACCGCGTGCTCAACGCCAACTACCGTGTGCAGCGCAACGTCAGCGAGCAGATCGACTTGAGCTGGCAGTGGCCGCTGAGCGATCTGTTCGGCGGCGCGACGGCCGACCTCGGCCCTGGACGCGGCCTGGGCCCGCACCAGTGGTACAGCGTGGGCCGGGTGAACTACAGCGTACAGGACCGCAAGATCGTGGACCTGGTCGCGGGCCTGGAATACGACGCAGGCTGCTGGATCGGCCGCATTGTGCTGGAGCGCCTGCAACAAAGCCGCAGCGACGCCAACCAGCGCATCCTGTTCCAGTTGGAATTCGTCGGGTTCTCGCGCATCGGCTCCAACCCGCTGCAAACGCTGCGCGACAACGTACCGCGCTACCAGTACCTGCGTGAAAACACCATCACCCCCAGCCGTTTCGAGCGCTATGAATAAGACTTCCCTGCTGACCGCCGCCTTGCTGCTGGCCCTGGGCACCGCAGCCAGCGCGCAATCCCTGCGCCTGGGCAACAACCCGCTGGGCGCCACCAACGCCAGCGCGGCCGCGTCGCAAGGCGCGGACCACATCGTCGCGCTGGTCAACTCCGAACCCATTACCAACAACGAAGTGCGTGCGCGGCTGGCACGCGTCGAGGCACCATCGGGGCCGGACGCCCCCTCGCGCGAAGAACTCGCCCGCCAGGTGCTGGAACGCCTCATCGTTGAAAAAACCCAGCTGCAATGGGCCAAGGAAATCGGCGTGAAGGTGGAGGACAGCGCACTGGCCCAGGCCGAGGAGAGCGTGGCTCGCCAGAACCGCCTGACCGTGCCCCAGTTGCACGAGCGGATCAAGGCGATGAACGTGCCGCTGGCACAGTTCCGCGCCAACCTGCGCGACGAACTGCTGCTGCAGCTGGTGCGCGAGCGCGAGGTTGACAACCGCGTGCGCGTGAGCGAGCAAGACATAGACGCCTACCTGCGTGACCAGCAGCGCAGCGCAGACCCAAGCCAGACAGCCCTGAACCTGGCCCAGGTGCTGGTGTCCGTGCCAGACAATGCCAGCCCCGCCGTCGTGGCGGAACGCCGAGCAAAGGCCGAAGACGTGCTGCGCCGTGCCCGCGCTGGCGAAGACTTTACGGCCCTGGCGCGCAGCTCGTCAGATGCCCCCGAAGGCAAAACCGCGGGCGGCCAGCTGGGGCTGCGTCCGGCCGACCGCTACCCCTCGCTCTTCCTGGAAGCCATACAGAACGCCAAGGCAGGCGATGTGGTCGGCCTGGTACGCAGCGGCGCGGGCTTTCACGTGCTGAAGGTGCTGGAGAAGCGCAATCCCAAGCTGCCTGAAACCACGGTGACCCAGACCCGCGCCCGCCACATCCTGCTGCGCCCTGCCGCACCGCAAGACCAGGACGCGACAATCGCCCGCCTGAACGAGATCCGCCAGCGCATCGCATCAGGCCAGGCCACGTTTGAATCCCAGGCACAACAGTTCAGCCAGGACGGCTCGGCCAAGCAGGGTGGTGATCTGGGCTGGGCCAACCCAGGCATGTTCGTGCCCGAGTTCGAGGACGTGATGAACGACCTCGCCCCCAACGAGATTTCCGCCCCTGTGGTTTCGCGTTTTGGGGTGCACCTGATTCAAGTGCTGGAACGCCGCGCGGTGCCGCTGAGCCAGCGCGAGCAGCGCGAGTGGGTGCGCAACGTGCTGCGCGCCCAGAAGATCGAGGAGTCCTACGCCGAGTGGGCCCGTGACCTGCGCGCCCGCGCCTACGTCGAATTCCGCGAGCCGCCCCGGTGAAACACCACGCACGCAAGCGTTTCGGTCAGCACTTTCTGTCCGACCAAGCGATCATCGAAGCGATCGTGCGCGAGATCGCGCCCGCACCCGGCCAGTTCGTCGTGGAAATCGGCCCCGGCCTGGCCGCGCTGACGCAACCGCTGGTTGAGCGGCTGGGGCACCTCACCGTCATCGAGCTGGACCGCGATCTTGCCGTGCGCCTGCGCGCCCACCCGCAACTCACAGTGGTCGAGTCTGATGTGCTCAAGGTGGACTTCCGCGCACTGGCTGCCACATCGGAGCGCCCGATGCGGGTGGTAGGCAACCTGCCCTACAACATCTCCAGCCCCATCCTTTTCCACTTGCTCGATGTGGCCGACGTGGTGCAAGACCAACACTTCATGCTGCAGAAGGAAGTGATTGACCGCATGGTGGCCGAGCCGTCCACCGCCGATTACGGCCGCCTGAGCGTGATGCTGCAGTGGCGGTACGCGATGGAGAACGTGCTGTTCGTGCCGCCCGAAAGCTTTGACCCGCCACCGCGCGTGGACAGCGCCGTGGTGCGCATGGTGCCTCTGGCCACACCACCCGAACTTGATACAAAGCTTCTTGAGGAACTGGTGCAGGTGGCGTTTTCTCAGCGGCGCAAGTTACTGCGCCACAGCCTGGGCCGCTGGCTCGAGACGCGTAACTTTGCCGGGCAGTTCAACCTGCAACGGCGTGCAGAAGAAGTGCCGGTGGCCGAATACGTGGCATTGGCTCAGGCAGTTGCTGCCTGACACACACCCCGGCACAGCAAAGGGCCGCTCCAGGAGCGGCCCTTTGCTTCGAGAGAACGCCAGCGCTCAGGCTGCCGTCAGCCAGTAACCAGCGTTGAACGGGCTGCTCATGCGCAGGGCCTGCGGACTCACGTCCACCAGCTTGTCCGTCAGCATGGGTTCGTCGCTGGGGGCTTCCAGGTCGGCGGCCTTGGGCGCGCGCGCCACCGAGAAGGAGTAGAAGCAACGGAACGGCACCTTGCGGTCGTTCCAGTAATCCGCCACGTCGCGGAAGATGTCGAGCAGTTGCTCGCGCGCTTCCTTGTCGAACTTGGGGCTCGTGGGAATGTGCTCCAAGACCACGATGAAACCCGTCTGCGGACCGGACTTGTGGACCAGATCGGTCATGCAGTCGTACAGCGCGTCAAAGTTCTTGCCGAACGTGGACGGCAGTGTGTACTGCTCGGCGATCAGGTCGAGCACGTCCTGCTTGTTCAAGGCCGTGGCCAAGTTGGCATACAGGAAGTGATGGCCGAGCTGCTCGGCTGCGGCCTCAAGTTCCTTGACCGTGTAGGCACGGATCGACTGAACGATGTTGGTGCGTACGTTACGAAGTGGCTGGTCCATCTCCGCTTTCACTTTCCAAAGGCAAATAGGTTGTAAATCGGGCTCTGACCGCCTCACTGCACGATGCGCTTGAAGCTCGCGTAGTGATCGGCCGTGTAATAACAGGCATCAGGTTGCTGGGGGCGCTGGCCACCGCACACAATGCGCCTCGCGCCCCGGTGCGACAGTCCGGGCGTAGGCACGGTGTACTCGCGGTAGTAACCCCGCTTGTGGATGGGCAACAGCCGTTCGCGGTTTCCGAACACCGTACCGTCTTTCTCGTAACGGAACGGCCCACCGCGATGGATCTGCTGCCACACTTCCTGGCCCTGCGGCGGCAACGCACCCAGTGCAATGACTGCCACCGCCTGGCTGACTGGCTCTTCGCCAACGCCACGGGCCCGAACATCCGGCCCCGCCAGCACCGCCGCCACAGTCACCAGAACTGCAACCAAACCCACTGACAAGAGCCTTTTGCGCAACATCCACCCCTGCATCTTGAAAGCCCGGCTTACCCGCCAACTCCTGCGGGTAAACCCTGAAATTCAAGGGCGCAAGTGTGCCCGAAGCGTTCTCAAAAAGCAAGGGGGCAGCCCTTTCAAAGAGCCGCCCCCAAGGTTATTCGGTCACTTATTTGCATGCCCCGTGAGGCATGGTAAGCAAGCGTCTGGCGTCAAATTTGCTGCACTGCACGCGGCCCGACGTTGGCCTCGGCCACCGTCAACGCGGTCATGTTGACGATGCGGCGCACGGTGGCGCTGGCCGTCAGGATGTGCACCGGTTTGGCAACGCCCAGCAGCATCGGGCCCACGGCAATACCGCCGCCCGCCGCCGTCTTGAGCAAGTTGTAAGTGATGTTTGCGGCGTCGATGTTGGGCAGCACCAGCAAGTTGGCATCGCCCGTCAGCGTGCTGTTGGGCATCAGGCGACGGCGTGACTCGGCATCCAGCGCCACATCACCGTGCATTTCGCCGTCCACCTCCAGCCAAGGCGCCTGTTCGCGCAAAATAGCCAGTGTTTGACGCATTTTGACGGCAGAAGGCTGATCGGACGAGCCGAAATTTGAATGCGACAACAGCGCAGCCTTCGGCGTGATGCCGAAGCGCATCATCTTGCGCGCGGCCATCTGCGTGATCTCTGCCAATTGCTCGGCGCTGGGGTCGTAGTTGACGTGCGTGTCCACCAGGAATACCTGGCGGCCGGGCAGCATCAGGGCGTTCATTGCTGCGTAGCAGTGTGCGCCGGGGCGCTTGCCGATCACCTGGTCGATGTACTGCAGGTGCATGGGGTTGGTGCCCCAGGTACCGCAAATCAGGCCTTCCACGTCTCCCTTGCGCAGCAGCATGGCGCCGATGAGCGAGAGGCGGCGGCGCATCTCGATCTTGGCCAACTGCTCGGTGACGCCACGGCGCTCCATGAGCTGGTGATAGGTTTGCCAGAAGTCGCGATAACGCTCGTCGTGCTCGACGTTGACCACGTCGTAGTCCAGGCCTTCCTTCAGTCGCAGGCCGAACTTCTCGACGCGCTGGGCGATGATGTTGGGGCGACCGATGAGCGTGGGGCGCGCCAAGCCTTCGTCCACCACCACCTGGCAGGCACGCAGCACGCGCTCTTCCTCGCCCTCGGCGTAGGCGACGCGCTTGTGCTGGGCCTTCTTGGCGATGGCGTACACCGGCTTCATGATGGTGCCGGACGCGAAGACGAAGGACTGCATCTTCTCGCGGTAGGCGTCCAGGTCGGCGATGGGGCGCTGGGCCACACCGCTGTCAGCCGCAGCCTTGGCCACGGCGGGCGCGATCTTCATCATCAAGCGGGGGTCGAAAGGCTTGGGGATGAGGTATTCGGGGCCGAAGGCGAGTTTTTCACCCGCGTAGGCCGCTGCCACCACTTCGCTCTGCTCGGCCTGGGCCAGCTCGGCGATGGCGTGCACCGCTGCGATCTCCATCTCGTCGGTGATGGTGGAGGCCCCTGCGTCCAACGCACCACGGAAGATGTAGGGGAAGCACAGGACGTTGTTGACCTGGTTCGGGTAGTCGGTGCGGCCGGTGGCCATGATGGCATCGTCACGCACCTCCTTCACCTGCTCGGGCAGGATTTCGGGGGTGGGGTTGGCCAGGGCCAGGATCAGCGGCTTGGCGGCCATCTTGCGCACCATGTCCTGCTTGAGCACGCCGCCTGCAGACAGACCCAGGAAGATGTCGGCGCCTTCAATGACCTCGGACAGGGTGCGCTGCTCGGTTTTTTGGGCAAACTGGGCCTTGTCGGGGTCCATCAGTTCGGTGCGACCTTCGTACACCACGCCTGCCAGGTCGGTCACCCAGATGTTTTCGCGCGGAATGCCGAGCTTGACCAGCAGGCCCAGGCAGGCCAGTGCGGCCGCGCCAGCGCCAGAGGTGACGAGCTTGACGCTCTTGAGGTCCTTGCCCACAACCTTCAGGCCGTTGAGGATGGCCGCGCCCACGCAGATGGCGGTACCGTGCTGGTCGTCGTGGAAGACCGGGATCTTCATGCGCTCGCGCAGCTTGCGCTCGATGTAGAAGCAGTCCGGCGCCTTGATGTCTTCAAGGTTGATGCCGCCGAAGGTGGGCTCCAGCGAGGCGATGATCTCGACCAGCTTGTCCGGGTCCTTCTCGTTGATCTCGATGTCGAAAACGTCGATGCCTGCAAACTTCTTGAAGAGCACCCCCTTGCCCTCCATCACCGGCTTGGAGGCGAGCGGGCCAATGTCACCCAGTCCCAGCACAGCCGTGCCGTTGGTGATGACGGCCACCAGGTTGCCCCGGCTGGTGTACTTGAAGGCGTTGACCGGGTCGGCCACGATTTCTTCGCAGGGCGCGGCCACGCCGGGCGAGTAGGCCAGGGCCAGGTCGCGCTGGTTGGTCAGCTGCTTGGTGGCTGCAATGGCCACCTTGCCGGGCGTCGGGAACTCGTGGTACTCCAGAGCAGCTCGGCGCAGCTCGGCTCGTTTCTCTTCCTGCTTTTGCGACATGGCGATGTCTCCGTAATGTGAAATCCGTAGCCGGATTGTGAAGTGTCATCAGGGCGGCGACTATTGTAGAACCGCCAGCGGCGGTGTCCTGAATTTGGGGATGTTCGGCCACACGGTCTTGGCTGTCCATACGTTCAACCCACAATGGCGCGGGTCTTTGGCGTGGCCACCCAGGTCAGCGCAGAACAACGGCGTCGGGCAGTTCGTTGGGTTTGGGGTTGGCAGCGTCTTCGGGGAAATGCGCTGCCAGCACGGCCGTGACTTCGTCGATGGCGGCGGTCAGCCCTTGCTCGAAGCGTCCGGCGCGGAAGTCCTCGCGCATGCGCTCCAGCAATGCCTGCCACTGCTGCGGGGCTATGCGGTCATTGAGCCCCCGGTCGGCGACGATTTCGATAGCGTGCTCTGCCAGCTGCACGTAGATCAACACGCCGTTGTTGTCGCGGGTGTCCCAGACCAGGAGCTTGCCGAACCAGGCCAGCGCGCGGCGGCGCAGCACCGCGGGCAGTTCGGCATCACCCGGGGGCGGCCACAGGTAGCTCAAAGGCAGCGCGGCCTCCACGCACACCCGCACCTCGCCAGTGTGGCGGCACTCGCCTGCGGCCACGCGCTCGGTCAGGCGGCGCGCAGCCGCCTCGGGCAGGGCTTTGCGGCTGTCGGCCGGGTCCATCCAGCGATGTTTGAAAAAACGCCACCAGCGGTTCATGTTTACCACCCCCCTGAGGCGCCGCCGCCCCCGAAGTTGCCACCACCGCCGGAGCTGAAACCTCCGCCCCCACCAGAACCGCCGCCCCATCCTCCGTGCCCGCCACCCCAACCACCATGGCGCGAACCGCGCCCTGAGGCGGGAACGGCTGGCAACTGAGCGATGAACAGGCTCATGAGCACAGCGAACAAGCCCGCGGCAATACCAATCCACAAAAGCCCGGTGATATTCCATGCAATGAAGCCCACCGCACCACCCGCCACCACGCTACCCAGGCGACTGCCCAGAATGCGCCGCAGCACCGCACCAATCAGCGGCACGGCAATGCCCAGGAAGACCAGCAGGTCCACCCACATGCCTTCTTCGTCGGAAAGGCCTCCCTGTTGCTCGGGCAAGGGAAGGTTTTCGCCGCGCAGGGCTGCCAGGATCATGTCTGCGCCGGCGTTGAGACCTGCGGCGTAATCACCCTGGCGAAATTGCGGGGCAATGGCCTGGTCGATGATGCGCCGGGCCAGCAGATCGGGCAGCGCGCCCTCCACCGCCTTGGCGGTGGCAATGCGCATGCGGCGGTCGTCCTTGGCCACCACCAGCAGCACGCCGTCGCCCACATCGCGGCGGCCAATCTTCCAGGCGTCGCCCAGTCGCTGGGTGAAATCGGTGATGTCCTCGGGCTGGGTGGTGGGCACCATCAGCACCACCACCTGGCTGCCGCGCTCGCGCTCAAATGCCGCGAGCTTGTCGTCCAGTGCCTGGCGCTGGGTGGCGGTCAGCGTACCGGTCTGGTCCATGACACGCGCCGTGAGCGGCGGCACCGGCACTTGCGCGAAGGCTGGCAGCACCAGCCAGGCCAGTGCCAGGCAAACCCAAACGACCCAACGGCGCAGCATTGCAGACGCCGTGGCAGGCGGCCAGAGGCGGAGCATCGGGTGCACGCCTATCACCGCTTACTTGCTGTTGAAGTCCACTTTGGGAGGTGCGCTGATGGCGGCCTCGTCGGCCACGCTGAAGTTGGGCTTGGGCTGGTAGCCGAACACCATGGCGGTGAGGTTGCTGGGGAAGCTGCGCGCCAGCACGTTGTATTCCTGCACCGCCTGGATGTAGCGGTTGCGCGCCACGGTAATGCGGTTCTCCGTGCCTTCGAGCTGGACACGCAGGTCGCTGAAGCCCTGGTTAGCCTTGAGGTTGGGGTACTGCTCGGCCACCACCAGCAGGCGGCTCAGGGCGCTGCCCAATTCACCTTGCGCGGCCTGAAAACGCTGCATGGCCTGGGGGTCGTTCAGTGTTTCGGGCGTGACTTGTACCGATGTGGCCTTGGCGCGCGCCTCGATGACTCGGGTGAGCGTCTCCTGCTCGAAGCTGGCCTCGCCCTTGACGGTGGCCACCAGGTTGGGCACCAGATCAGCACGGCGCTGGTACTGGTTGAGCACCTCGGACCAGGCCGAGCGCGTCTGTTCGTCAAGCCGCTGGAAGTCGTTGTAGCCGCAGCCGCTGAGGCCGACGATCAGGAACAGGGCGAGCGCCCAGCGTTTGATGTTTGAAACGGTCATCGTGCACCCCCTTGGTGATCTGGCATGCGGCCATTCTAGGGCCATACGCCATGGGGGCTGCAGCGGGTCAGGCCACCCCAGCAGCCAATCCGGAGGAGGCCGGCATTGCAGCCTGCGCATCGCGCCGGGCCCAGGCGCGCTCATGGAAGAAATAGGCCACCGCCTGCACCGTGGGTTCCAGGACGCTCAAGGTGATGGCCGCCCACAGGTTGCCCGTAACCACATAGGCCACCAGGGCAGCCACCACCATGTGCATGAGGTAGTAGCTGCCCGTCTTCATGAGGGTGCGGCGGTGGGTGCGTGCAATGTGCCTGATGCGTGCCATGGTGATGCTCTTGGTTTGCCGATGGGTCAATGATAGGCATTCCCATTCCATAAAACAATCGAGTTTCGTAATTCGATCGATAGCATCTATCAAACACCTTATCTACAATCCCAAAGGTCTCATCCTTGCCCGCCCAGACCATGAAATTCCTGCGCTTCTCCGACCTCTGCACCAGCGGCCAGGCCACTGGCAAACGCGTCTTCATCCGAGCCGACCTGAACGTACCCCAGGACGACGCGGGCAACATCACCGAAGACACGCGCATCCGCGCCTCGCTGCCCGCCATTCGCCTAGCGCTGGACTCAGGTGCCGCCGTCATGGTCACCTCACACCTGGGCCGCCCCACCGAAGGCGAGTTCAAGCCCGAAGATTCCCTGGCCCCCGTGGCCGCGCGCCTGGGCGAACTGCTGGGCCGCCCCGTGCGCCTGGTGGCCAACTGGGTCGACGGCGGCTTTGAAGTCGCCCCCGGCGAAGTGGTGCTGCTGGAGAACTGCCGCCTCAACAAGGGCGAGAAGAAGAACAGCCCGGAGCTTGCCGCCAAGCTGGGCAAGCTCTGCGATATCTTCGTGCACGACGCCTTTGGCACCGCGCACCGCGCCGAAGGCACCACCTACGGCATCGCCGAGACCGCACCCGTGGCCTGCGCCGGGCCCTTGCTGGCCGCCGAGATGGACGCCATCGGCAAGGCGCTGGCCAACCCGAAACGGCCCCTGGCCGCCATCGTCGCGGGCAGCAAGGTCTCCACCAAGCTCACCATCCTGCAAAGCCTGGCCAAAAACGTGGACCAGCTCATCGTGGGCGGCGGCATTGCCAACACCTTCATGCTGGCTGCGGGCCTGAAGATCGGCAAGAGCCTGGCCGAGCCCGACCTGGTGGGCGAGGCCAAGGCTGTGATCGAAGCCATGAAGGCGCGCGGCGCCGAGGTGCCCATCCCCACCGACGTGGTGGTGGCCAAGGAATTCAAGGCTGATGCACCGGCCACCGTGAAGGCAGCCACCGAGGTGGCGGACGACGACCTGATTCTGGACATCGGGCCGCAGACGGCGGCCAGGCTGGCCGCGCAGCTGAAGGCAGCGGGCACCATCGTGTGGAACGGCCCGGTGGGCGTGTTCGAGTTTGCCGCGTTCGAGAACGGCACCAAGGTGATTGCGCAGGCGATTGCCGAGAGCCCGGCGTTCAGCATCGCGGGCGGGGGCGACACGCTGGCGGCGATTGCCAAGTACGGTATCGACAAGCAGGTGGGCTACATCTCCACCGGTGGCGGCGCCTTCCTGGAGGTGCTGGAGGGCAAGACCTTGCCCGCCTTTGAGGTGTTAGCAAAACGAGCGTAAAGCCGCCGCGATCGCGCAACTCAACTCGTAACCTGCTCGTAACGGGTATGCCGGATAATTGAAATCCAGTTACAACCGAGCATTCCGGAGACAAGCACCATGCCATTGCGCGCCACCAAGATCGTCGCCACCCTGGGCCCTGCGTCCAGCGACCCCGCCATGCTCGAAGCCATGATCCGCGCGGGCGTGAACGTGGTGCGGCTGAACTTCTCGCACGGCAAGGCACAGGACCACATCGACCGCGCTCAACTGGTGCGCGAGGCCGCCCAGCGCGCCGGGCGCGAGGTGGCCATCATGGCGGACCTGCAGGGCCCCAAGATCCGCGTGGGCAAGTTCGCCGACGGCAAGGTGATGCTGAACCCTGGCGAGCCTTTCGTGCTGGATGCCGCACGCACCGAACCCGGCGACCTGCTGGGCGTGGGCCTGGACTACAAGGAACTGCCGCGCGACGTGAAGCCCGGAGACACGCTGCTGCTCAACGACGGGCTGATCGTGCTCAAGGTGCAGCGCGTGGAAGGCCCTGCCGTGCACACCGAGGTGGTGCTAGGTGGCGAACTGTCTAACAACAAAGGCATCAACAAGCAGGGCGGCGGCCTGACCGCGCCCGCGCTCACGGCCAAGGACATGGACGACATCAGGACCGCCATGGGCCTTCAGGCCGACTACGTGGCGGTGAGCTTCCCGAAGAACGCCACCGACATGGAGCTCGCCCGCCAGCTCTGCAACGTGGCGGCACCGACTGGGCACAAACCCGGGTTGATTGCCAAGATCGAGCGCACCGAGGCCATTCCCGAACTGGAGAACATCCTGCGCGCCAGCGACGGCATCATGGTGGCACGCGGCGACCTGGCGGTGGAGGTGGGCAACGCGGTGGTGCCCGCGCTGCAAAAGCGCATGATCAAGCTGGCCCGCGAGATGGACAAGGTCGTCATCACCGCCACGCAGATGATGGAGAGCATGATCGTGAACCCGGTGCCGACGCGCGCCGAGGTGAGCGACGTGGCCAACGCCGTGCTGGACGGCACCGATGCCGTGATGCTGAGCGCAGAAACCGCTGCAGGCAAGTACCCGCTGCAGACCGTGCAGGAAATGGCCAAGATCTGCGAGGAAGCCGAGAAGGCCGACAGTTTCGAGCTGGAGTCGGACTTCATGGGCAAGACCTTCAACCGAATCGACCATTCGATCGCCATGGGTGCGTTGTTCACGGCTTCGCACCTGGGGGCCAAGGCCATCGTGGCGCTGACCGATTCCGGCTCGACCGCGCTGTGGATGAGCCGCCACAAGGTGGACATCCCGATCTACGCAGTGACGTCGAAGCTGAGTTCGCAGCGCCGCATGACGCTGTACCGCAACGTGCGCCCGCTGTTGATGGACACCAGCGCCGACCGCGACACCGCGCTGCTGCAGGCCGAGAACCACTTGAAGGAACGCGGCATCATGCAGCCGGGCGACGTTTATGCCATTACTTGCGGAGAGCCGATGGGCACGCCGGGCGGCACCAACATGTTGAAGATCTGTCGCGCGGGCGGCTGACGACCTCTGACCAGATCGCCGGTCAGAGCGCCCTGACCGGCAGGTAGCACAAGGCCAACGCCTGGAAGGCGTCCAGCTGTGGGTCCAGGCCGGTTTCCTCGCGCAGGACGGTGGCCACCCGAGGTGCCATCGCGAGGGCTTGCCGCGCATCCAGGAACAGGGCACGCCAGCGCCTTGCCAGCACGTCTTCCACGGTTACCGCATATTCGCTGCGCGCAGCGAAGCGCACCATGGCCTCCGTCATGCCCATGCCAAGTTCGCGGTCTGCCCCAGGGCAAGCCTGCACTTGCCCACGCTCGCTGCCGTAGAGGTGTTCACCCGGTGCCCGGTAGAGCGCTGCGTGCTGGCTTGGCCCGTCCGCGCCAACCAACAGGTGGTTTCGGCTGGCGCCACCTTTTCGCTCGGGCAGCATGCCTGCGCGGAAGCAGGCATCCAGCACGTCCTCGGCCATGGCGCGGTAGGTGGTCCACTTGCCGCCTGTGACGGTGACCAGCCCGTTGGCGTCGGCCACGATGGTGTGCTCGCGCGACAGTTTCTTGGTGGCACCTTGTGTGCCTGAGGGCGCCGCCACCAATGGCCGCAGGCCTACCCAGACGCTGCGGATGTCCTCGCGCCGGACCGGGCGGCTCAGCACCTTACCCGCCTCGCCCAAAATGAAATCGAGTTCGGCCTCGAAGGGCTGGGGTTCGCGCGGCAGGTCCTGGCGCGGCGTGTCGGTGGTGCCAAGAATGATGGAGCCCAACCAGGGCACGGCAAACAGCACGCGTCCGTCTTCGGTCTTGGGCACCAGCAGCGCGTGCCCACCCGGCATGAAGGAGCGGTCGACCACCACGTGCACGCCCTGACTGGGCGAGACCAGCCGCTCGGGCGGCACCTGGCCGCCGTGCCCCAGGGCCTGCTGGCGCACCTGGTCCACCCAGACGCCGGTGGCATTGACCACGGCGCGAGCCTTGACCGTGGCCTGCGTTCCCTGAAGACGGTCGGTCACCTGCAACTCGAACCGTGCGCCGCCTTCTACCTTGCCGTCCAGGGAGCGCAGGTCACGCACCTCCGCGTGGTTGAGGGACAGCCCCCCGGCACGCTCCACGGTGCGGGCGAGCGCCAGCGCCAGGCGGGCGTCGTCGAACTGGCCGTCCCAGTACATCACGCCGCCTTGCAGGCCTTCGCGGCGCACACCAGGCAGCGCGGCAACGGTTTCCCGGGCAGACAGCCACTGCGTGTCACCCAAGCCTGCACGGCCAGCGAGCAAGTCGTAGAGCTTGAGGCCGATGCCGTAGAACGGCGTCTGCCACCAGCGGTAAGAAGGCATGACGAAGGGCAGAGGCTGCGCAAGATGCGGGGCGATGCGCAGCACCGTGGCGCGTTCCGCCAGCGCTTCGCGCACCAGGGCCACGTTGCCCTGGGCCAGGTAGCGCACGCCGCCATGCAACAGCTTGGTCGAACGTGAAGACGTGCCGCCGCCGAAGTCGTGCGACTCCAGCAAGACGACGGAGAATCCGCGCAGTGCAGCATCAAGTGCCACGCCGAGCCCGGTGGCACCGCCGCCGATGACGGCAAGATCGTAAACGGCTGTCCGGGCCAGCCTGGCCCACTGTTCTGCGCGTGTCATGTTCTTGTAGCCGCGGCCTCAAGGCCACGGCAGGTTCACTGCTCTGTTTAAGTAAGGTGTCTGGTCAGCAAGCGCGGAGGCGCAGGGTCAGTTGCATGACGGATCTCCAGTGTTCGAAATGCCGCCCATCCATTTTCCTGCGTTTTCGTTTTTGCGATTTTAAAGTTCGTCATTGTCTCTTATTGCTCGGTATTTACCCTTAAATCACCAAATAAAGTTCTTTTTTGTTCGTTTTTGATTGAATAATCGCAACCATCATGGAACTCAACCCCCGCCAGACCGAACTGATCGAGGCCGTGCGCGCCCACGGCCCGACGACCATCGAATCACTGGCCGAACGCTTTGGCGTGACGCTGCAGACCGTGCGCCGCGACGTGCGCCACTTGTCTGATGCAGGGCTGCTGGCGCGCTTTCACGGCGGCGTGCGCCTGCCCGGCTCCACCACCGAGAACATTGCCTACCGCCAGCGGCAGGCCATGGCTTCCGAGGGGAAGGCGCGCATGGCGCGGGCCATCGCCCGGCGCATCCCCAACGGCTGCTCGCTGATCATGAACATCGGCACCACCATCGAGGCGGTGGCGCACGAGCTGCGGCACCACCAGGACCTGCGCGTGATCACCAACAACCTGCACATTGCCGCGCTGCTGAGCGCCAACCGCGACTGCGAGGTGATCGTGGCCGGGGGCGTGGTTCGCGGCAGCGACCAGGGCATCGTGGGTGAGGCCACGGTGGACTTCATCCGCCAGTTCAAGGTGGACATCGGGCTCATCGGTATCAGCGGCATCGAGGCCGACGGCACGCTGCGCGACTACGACTTTCGCGAGGTAAAGGTGGCGCGCACCATCATTGAACAGTCGCGCGAGGTTTGGCTGGCCGCAGACCACACCAAATTCAACCGCCCAGCCATGGTCGAACTGGGGCCGCTGCGCGACGTGGACATCCTCTTCACCGACGAGGCACCGCCTCAGACCTTTACCGAACTGCTGAGCAAGGCCGACGTGGAATGCGTGGTGGCCACACAGCAATGAGTGCCCAAGGACCCGCCATGAAACACCTGCTTGCCCTGGACCAGGGCACCTCCAGCTCACGCAGCATCGTCTTTGACGAAAGCGGGCGCATTGTTGCCATGGCGCAGCGCGAGTTCCGCCAGATTTACCCCCAGCCCGGCTGGGTGGAGCACGACCCGCTGGAGATCTGGACCACGCAGCTCGACACCGCACGGGAAGCCCTGACCAAGGCAGGGCTGCAGGCGCAGGACATTGCGGCCATCGGCATCACCAACCAGCGCGAGACCACACTCGTGTGGAACCGCAGCACTGGCGAGCCGCTGTACAACGCCATCGTGTGGCAGGACCGCCGCGCCGAACCCACCTGCGCCGACCTGCGCGCACGCGGCCTGGGCGAAGCCGTGCTGGAGAGCACCGGCCTGCGCATAGACGCGTACTTTTCGGCCACCAAGCTGCACTGGATATTGCAGAACGTGCGCGGTGCACGCGAACTGGCCGAACGCGGCGAGCTGGCCTTTGGCACGGTGGACAGCTGGCTGATCTGGCAACTCACCGGCGGGAGCGCCCACGTGACCGACGTGAGCAACGCGGCGCGCACCATGCTGTTCGACATCCGCCGCAACGCGTGGGACGAGGCTTTGCTGCAGGCGCTGGACATTCCCCCTTCCCTGCTGCCGAAGGTGCTGCCTTCCAGCGCGGCCTTTGGCGAGACACTGCCCACACTGTTCGGGCAGGCCATTCCCATAGGTGGCGTGGCGGGTGACCAGCAAAGCGCCTTGTTCGGCCAGGCCTGCTTCGACCCCGGCATGGCCAAGAACACCTACGGCACCGGCTGCTTCATGCTGATGCACACGGGCGAGCGCTTCCAGCGCAGCGGCAACGGACTCATCACCACGGCGGCGGCGCAGCCCGGCGGGCAGCCCCAGTTTGCACTGGAGGGCAGCGTGTTCATAGGCGGCGCGGTGGTGCAGTGGCTGCGTGACGGTCTGCGTGCCATAGCCTCCAGCGCAGAGGTACAACCCCTGGCCGAAAGCGTGCCCGACGCGGGCGGCGTGATGTTCGTGCCCGCCTTCACCGGCCTGGGCGCGCCCTACTGGGCACCCGACGCGCGCGGCACCATCGTCGGCCTGTCGCGCGGCTCCACGGTGGCGCACATTGCCCGCGCCGCGCTGGAGAGCATTGCCTTCCAGAGCGCGGCGCTGCTGCAGGCCATGGACCGCGATGCCGTGGCCGCAGGCGGCGTGCCGGTGAGCGAACTGCGCGTGGACGGCGGTGCCTGCGTGAACGACCTGCTGATGCAGATACAGGCAGACCTGCTGGGCATTCCCGTGGTGCGCCCAGCGGTGACCGAGACCACCGCCCTGGGCGCAGCCTACCTGGCGGGCCTGCACACTGGAGTGTTCGGCGGGCTGGACGACCTGCGACAGCGCTGGCGTGCCGAGCGCACCTTCCACCCCACGCTGCCACGCGAGCAGGCGCTGGAACGCATGGCCCGGTGGGAGAAGGCGGTGCGGCAGGCGACGGCCGGGTAAACCGCGCCGGTAACCGGGTGGTAACCCCCCGGTAAAATACGGGGAGTTTCACCCCTTCGCCCCCACCTGGAGAACCCCATGGCGCTCGTTTCCATGCGCGAACTGCTCGACCACGCCGCCGAGCACGGCTACGGCATTCCCGCCTTCAACGTCAACAACCTGGAGCAGGTGCAGGCCGTGATGGCCGCCGCCGACGAGGTGGGCGCCCCGGTCATCCTGCAAGCCAGCGCCGGTGCACGCAAGTACGCAGGCGAAAGCTTCATCAAGCACCTGGTGCAGGCCGCTTGTGAAGCCTACCCCCACATCCCAGTGGTGATGCACCAGGACCACGGCCAGAGCCCCGCCATCTGCCAGGGCGCCATCGACCTGGGCTTCAGCTCGGTGATGATGGACGGCTCGCTAAAGGAAGACGGCAAGACCCCCGCCAGCTTTGACTACAACGTGGACGTGACCCGCCGCGTGGTGGAAATGGCGCACCGCGTGGGCGTGTCGGTGGAAGGCGAGCTGGGTTGCCTGGGCAGCCTGGAAACCGGCCAGGCTGGCGAGGAAGACGGCATTGGCGCCGAAGGCACGCTGGACCACAGCCAGATGCTGACCGACCCCGAAGAGGCCGCCCAGTTCGTCAAGGCCACCGGCCTGGACGCACTGGCCATTGCCATTGGCACCAGCCACGGCGCCTACAAATTCACCCGCCCGCCCACTGGCGACGTGCTGGCCATCAGCCGCGTGAAGGAAATCCACGCGCGCATTCCCAACACCCATCTGGTGATGCACGGCTCCAGCAGCGTGCCGCAGGACCTGCTGGCCCTGATCAACCAGTACGGCGGCAAGATGAAGGAAACCTACGGCGTGCCGGTGGCCGAAATCCAGGAAGCCATCAAGCACGGTGTGCGCAAGGTCAACATCGACACCGACATCCGCCTGGCCATGACCGGCGCGGTGCGCAAGTTCCTGGCAGAGAACCCCGACAAGTTCGACGCCCGTGAATGGCTCAAGCCCGCACGCGCTGCCGCCCAGGCAGTGTGCAAGCAGCGCTACCTGGAGTTCGGCTGCGAAGGCCAGGCCGCCAAGGTCAAGGGCTATTCCTTGAGCGAAGTGGCCGCCCGGTACGCCATGGGCGAGCTGGCACAGGTGGTGAACTGAGTCCTGCTCAGCGCACCACTTCGCGGGTTGACCGCCAAGCCGGGGTTTCTTGCGATAATCGCCCCGAACAGTCCCCACAGCCCGTTGGCCGTTCAACGGGCTTTTTTGTTGCGCACTCCCGGAATCCCGACCATGACCACAGCCCTGCACACCTCGGCCCTGACTTCCCTGCCCCTGCTCGCGCGCGGCAAGGTGCGCGACAACTACGCCGTGGGCGACGACCGCATCCTCATGGTCGCGTCCGACCGAATCAGCGCGTTCGACGTGATCATGGGCGAACCCATTCCCGGCAAAGGCGAACTGCTCACGCGCCTCAGCCTGTTCTGGTTCGACCTGCTCGGCCCCAAGGGCCAGAACATCTGCCCCATTCACCTCACCGGTCAAGACCCTGAAAGCGTGGTGAGCGACGCTGAAAAGCCCTTGGTGCGCGGCCGCTCCATGCTGGTCAAGCGGCTCAAGCCTATTCCCGTGGAAGCCGTGGTGCGCGGCTACCTGGCAGGCAGCGGCTGGAAGGAATACCAGGAAAGCCGCAGCGTGTGCGGCGTGCCCCTGCCCGAAGGCCTGAAGAACGCCAGCAAGCTGCCCGCGCCCATCTACACCCCGGCGGCCAAGGCCGAAATGGGCGAGCACGACGAGAACATCACCTTCGAAAAAACGGTGGAGATGATCGGCCCCGAGCTGGCCGCCAAGATCCGCGACATCTCCATCCGCCTGTACCAGGCCGCCGCCGAATACGCCGCCACCAAGGGCATCATCATTGCCGACACCAAGTTCGAGTTCGGCCTGGACAAGGACGGCACCCTGGTGCTGATGGACGAGGTGCTGACGCCCGACAGCTCACGCTACTGGCCCGCCGACAGCTACGCTGAAGGCAGCAACCCGCCCAGCTTCGACAAGCAGTTCTTGCGCGACTGGCTGGAAACCGCCCACGTGGACGGCCGCCCCTGGAACAAGACCGCCCCCGCGCCGCGCCTGCCACGCGAGGTGATCGAGCAGACCGCCGCCAAGTACCAGGAAGCGCACAAGCGGCTGCTGGGCTAAGCCCAGCAGCCGCTAAACAAAACTCAGGGCACCGAGCCGCTCAGTTCCACATGGTCAAAAACGATCCGGCGCACGAACGGATGTTGGGGCTTCGCTGCCGCCAGTTTCCCCAAACCCCCCCGCCAGCGCCTGCCGCAGGTACTCCACCAACGCCGTGACGGCGCGCGGCACATAGGGCGCATAGGGCCGCAGCGCGTACAAGTTTTCGGCAAAAGCGCCCACGGGCCTCCAACCCGGCAGTACCTGCACCAACTGCCCGGCGCGTAACGCCTGCTGCGCGCTGAAGTCGGGCAACAAGGCCACGCCGAGTCCAGCCAACGCGGCGTCGCGCAGGGCCTCGCTGTTGTTGGCAGACAGCGAGCCCGTAACGGGCAGCGTCTGACGCTCGCCAGCCTGGGCGCCTTCCAGAGCCTCGAACGTCCAGGTGGGTGTGGCGGGCGCGCGCGGGTAGTGCAAGCAGTTGTGCTGCAGCAAGTCTTCGGGTCTTACCGGCGCGCCGTGGCGGCGCAGGTAAGCGCGGCTGGCCACCAGCACGCTGCGCGTGCCGCACAGGCGCCAGGCCACGTGCGTATCCGGCGGCTGCGCGGTATGGCGAATGGCCAGGTCAAAGCCTTCCGTGGCCAGCGAGCTCAACCGGTCCGACAGGTCCAGCTCCAGCCGGATGTCGGGGTACTGCCGCAAGAAGGCCGCCAGGTGCGGCACCAGTTGCTGCCGCGCCAGCGCCACCGGGGCCGTCACGCGCAGCAGGCCGCGCGGCTGCGCCGCCTGGTCGCTCACCTCGTCAAAAGTCTGCGCAATGTGCTCGAACGGCCCGCGCACCTCGTCCACCAGGTGCTGGCCCGCCTCGGTCAGGCGCACGCTGCGCGTGGTGCGGCGCACCAGTGGCACACCAGCCACGCGCTCAAGCTCGGCCACGCGCTGGCTCATGGCAGCCTTGCTCACGCCCAGGCGCGCAGCCGCTGCCGTGAAGCTGCCTTGCTGCGCCAGCACGGTCAACCAATGCAGGTGCCCCCAGTAAGCCTGAATTTTTTCGTCTTTCATGCCGCCATTGTTCACCAAACAGAACAATGTTTTCAGGTTTTTCGTCTAGGCAGGCACGGGGGCACTACCTACACTGGTTGCCATTCCCCCTTTAACGGAGACCCGCATGACCCCCTACACCGACAACGCCGAAGTGGCCCAATACATTGCTGGCCAACGCACCTCCGGTCAAAGCCAGCGTACCCAGCCCGTCTACAACCCCGCCACAGGCGCCGTGGCGCGCCAGGTGCGCCTGGGCGAAGCAACCGACGTGGCCACCGCCGTGGCCGCCGCGCAGGCCGCCTTCCCCGCCTGGGCCGACACCCCGCCGCTGCGCCGTTCGCGCGTCATGTTCAAGTTCCTGGAGCTGCTCAACCAGCACCGCGACGAGTTGGCCCGCATGATCACCGCCGAACACGGCAAGGTCTTCACCGATGCGCAAGGCGAAGTCACGCGCGGCATCGAGATCGTCGAATTCGCCTGCGGCATTCCCCAACTGCTGAAGGGCGACTACACCGAACAGGTCTCCACCAACATCGACAACTGGACCATGCGCCAGCCGCTGGGCGTGGTGGCAGGCATCACCCCGTTCAACTTCCCGGTGATGGTGCCCATGTGGATGTTCCCCGTGGCCATTGCCTGCGGCAACACCTTCGTGCTCAAGCCCAGCCCGATCGACCCGTCCCCCTCGCTCTACATTGCCGATCTGCTCAAGCAGGCAGGCCTACCCGACGGCGTGTTCAACGTGGTGCAAGGCGACAAGGTGGCCGTGGACGCCCTGCTCGACCACCCCGACGTCAAGGCCGTGAGCTTCGTGGGCTCCACCCCCATCGCCAACTACATCTACGAAACCGGTGCACGCCACGGCAAGCGCGTGCAGGCCCTGGGCGGCGCCAAGAACCACATGGTCGTCATGCCCGACGCCGACATCGATCAGGTGGTGGACGCGCTCATTGGCGCAGCATTTGGTTCCGCCGGTGAGCGCTGCATGGCCATCTCCGTGGCTGTGCTGGTGGGCGACGTGGCAGAAAAGGTCATGCCCAAGCTGATTGCACGCACCAAGGAACTCAAGGTGCTCGACGGCATGAACCTGGCCGCTGAAATGGGCCCCATCGTGACCGACGTGGCGCGCCAGCGCATCACCGGCTACATCGAGCAAGGCGTGAAGGAAGGCGCCAAACTGCTGGTCGATGGCCGCGGCTTTGACGGCGAGCGCGCAGGCAACGGGTGCCAGAACGGCTTCTGGCTGGGCGGCACGGTGTTCGACCATGTCACCCCTGACATGCGCATCTACAAGGAAGAGATCTTCGGCCCGGTGCTGGCCTGCGTGCGCGTGCCGGACTTCGCCCAGGCCGTGCAGCTCATCAACGACCACGAATTCGGCAACGGCACGGCCTGCTTCACCCGCGACGGCAACGTGGCTCGCGAATTCGCCCGCCGCATCCAGGTCGGCATGGTGGGCATCAACGTGCCCATCCCCGTGCCCATGGCGTGGCACGGCTTTGGCGGCTGGAAGCGCTCGCTCTTTGGCGACATGCACGCCTATGGCGAAGAAGGCGTGCGCTTCTACACCAAGCAGAAGTCCATCATGCAGCGCTGGCCCGAGAGTATTGCCAAGGGAGCAGAGTTCGTTATGCCTACATCGAAGTAGGAATTTCCCGATAGCAGTTGGGGTGATCGTTCTCTAAGGTGGGCGGTCACCCTTTTTCGTTGCGCGCATGAAAAAACTCTCCATCTCCTCTCGCTTGAGCCTGCTTGTCGGCTTGCTGTCCGTGTTGCTGCTGGGCATTGGTCTGTTGGGCCTGTATGGTATTTCCCGCGCCAACGAAGGGTTGCGTGTGGTCTACCTGGAGCGCACCGTGCCAGCCACCTACATGGGCCGCATCCAGTCGGATCTGTTGGACAGCCGTCTGGCCGTGACCATGCCTCTGGCCATTCCCACACCAGAGAACATTGAAGCAGCGCAAACGCTGATCAAAAAAAGTACCGATGAAATCGCTGAACTTTGGAAAGACTATTCGGCGGGCCCCTTCTCGGGCGAGGAGGCCAAGCTGGAGCAGCAGTTCACAGCAAACTACGGCAAGTTCCTGAACGAGGGACTCAACCCCACCATGCAAGCCGTGGTTACTTACGACTTGTCGCAAGCCAAGCAACTGCTGGGACACACATTGCCACAACTGTATGAGGCCGCCAAACACGACATGGACGCCTTGGCTCAGTTGCAGATTGAACAGGCACGACAGGAATACGACAACGACAACGCCACCGTTCGCTACCAAGGGATTCTGACCATTGCCATTGGTGCCGTAGTGCTGGGCCTGGCACTCGCGGTTGTGCTGGGTTGGATGACCGTTCGCGGCCTGATTCGGGAATTGGGTGCAGAGCCTGGCGCCGCCGCCGACCTGGTACAAGGTGTGGCCCGTGGCGACCTGACAGCCTTCATACGCCTGCGCCAAGGAGACGCCTCCAGCCTGATGGCACACCTGCGCGAGATGCAGGCCAGCCTGACCCAGGTGGTTACCACCGTGCGCCACAACGCGGACAGCGTAGCCACCGCCAGCACCGAGATCGCCCAGGGCAACGCAGACCTTTCTGTGCGCACAGAAAAACAAACCGCTGCCTCTATGGAACGGCTTGACGCCACCGTGCGCCACAACGCCAACAGCGCCCGCCAAGCCAACCAGCTGGCCCAGGGGGCTTCCAGCATCGCCATGCGTGGGGGCGAGGTGGTACACCAAGTGGTGTCCACCATGAAAGAGATCAACGGCAGTTCCCGCCAAATCGCCGACATCATCAGCGTCATCGACGGCATTGCCTTCCAGACCAACATCCTGGCCCTGAACGCCGCCGTGGAAGCGGCACGTGCAGGTGAACAAGGGCGCGGCTTTGCCGTGGTGGCCGGCGAGGTACGCAGCCTCGCGCAACGCAGCGCCGAAGCGGCGCGCCAGATCAAGGAACTCATCAACACCAGCGTGGCGCGGGTGGAACAAGGCAGTACCCTGGTGGATCAGGCGGGTGAAACCATGCAGGAAATTGTCGTGGCCATCCAGCGCGTGACCGACATCGTGGGCGAGATCAGCAGCGGCAGCGCAGAGCTACGCGAAGGTGTGAGCCAGATCAGCCAGGCGATTGGCGACATGGAGCGCAACACGCAACAAAACGCAGCGCTGGTAGAAGAAAGCTCGGCGGCCGCGGAAAGCCTGAAGGTGCAGGCAACGCAGATGGTGGACGCGGTGTCGGTGTTCCGGCTGAACCACACGCACAAAGCCATGCAACCTGCAACAGATGTCACGGGCACCCGTAAACGCGGTCTGCCTTTTTTTGGCAAGCCCCGCCTGCTGCTTCCAGCCTGATAACCAAACTAGAAGCCCCTCGCCTCGCTCAGTTTAGCGCCATGCTGAGCTTGCGGCGGTAGCGCGACACCAGCTCCGCCTGCGGGTCTTGCGCGGCAGCAGCGGTATGGCTGGCCAGCTCAATGCCGCCTGCCGTCTTGCCCGGCACCGCACCCGCATCGCGCGGCTTGGGCGGCGTCATCAACTCCAGCAGGCCCACGTAGGTCTTGCGCGGGGCTTCCTCGGCCCACTGCTTGTCGCGCATGATGATTTCCAGCAGCTCTTCCATGGCGGCAGGCCAGTCGCCCATGGCAATGAGCACGCGGCTCTTGGCGAAGCGGGTGTCGAAATCGCGCTTGTTCTGGGCAATGGCCTCGTCGAACTGGGCGATGGTCCACTGGCCGCGCGGGTCGTTGCCAGTGAACAGCAGGGCATTGAGCCAGTGCGCCAGCGCCTCGAAGCGCAGTTGCAACGGAATCTGCGCCATGGCCGGGGCCAGGGCCACTTCGGCTTCCTCGAAATGGCCTTCGGCGATCAGGTGCTTCACGTACTCAAAACGCACGTCGTTGTTGGACGGATCCTGCGCCAGCTGGTGGGCCAGTTTTTCCAGTGGGCTGCCTGCGGGGGTGTCGTCGGCCTCGGGGGCGGAGGCTTCGTGCTGCGCCTCGTCTGCCGGGGGCAGGTGCTTGTCCAAAAAGGCCTTGACCTGGCCTTCGGGCAACGCGCCCATGAAGCCGTCCACCGGCTGGCCGTTGACCATCAGCACACACGTGGGAATACTGCGAATGCCAAAGGCCGCCGCGAGCTGCTGTTCGTCGTCGGAATTGATCTTGACCAGCTTGAAGCGCCCGCCATAAGCGGCCTCCACCTTTTCCAGCACGGGGCCCAGCGATTTGCAGGGGCCGCACCAGGGCGCCCAGAAGTCCACCAGGACCGGCACGTGCTGGGAAGCCTCGATGACTTCGGTTTCAAAGTTGGCGATGGTGACGTCGATCATGGCAGTGCGGCTTGGGAATGGAGTGAGGGGTAAACACTGGGGCCGGAGGGGCCGTGCAGCGGCATTGTCGCCTCAAGTGGGGGCGAAACGTAAAATCCCAACTTTCATGGAGCGGCAATGAGCGCAAAGGTGCAAGTCGGCGTGGTGATGGGTTCCAACAGTGATTGGGAGACCATGAAGCACGCGGTTCAGATTTTCCAACAGTTTGGCGTGGCCCACGAGGCACGGGTCGTCTCGGCGCACCGCATGCCCGACGACATGTTCGCCTACGCCGAAGCAGCGGCAGGCCGGGGCCTGAAGGCCATTGTGGCGGGTGCGGGCGGTGCGGCCCACCTGCCGGGCATGCTGGCGTCCAAGACGACGGTGCCGGTGCTGGGTGTGCCGGTGCAGACCAAGGCACTGTCGGGCGTGGATTCGCTGCACAGCATTGTGCAGATGCCCAAGGGCATTCCGGTGGCCACCTTTGCCATTGGCGCAGCGGGTGCAGCCAACGCGGCGCTGTTTGCCGTGGCCATGCTGGCCAACGAAGACCCGGCGCTGCTGCAGCAGTTGCAAGCCTTCCGCGCCGCGCAGACCGAAGCCGCGCGTGCCATGACCCTGCCCCCGCCGGAGGCCGCATGAGCCAAGGCACGCGCAAAGCCATACTGCCCGGCCAGATGGGCGCCAACGGCCAGATGGCCACGCTGGGCGTGATGGGCGGCGGCCAGTTGGGCCGCATGTTCGTGCAGGCCGCCCAGGAGATGGGCTACTTCACCGCCGTGCTGGACCCGGACCCGGCCAGCCCCGCAGGCCTGGTGAGCCACTACCACGTGCAGACCGGCTACGAGGACGAACAAGGCCTGGCGCAGCTGATGCAGCGCTGCGAAGCCATCACCACCGAATTCGAGAACGTGCCCGCCCCGGCACTGGTGACGCTGGGTGCCCACCGCCCCGTGGCCCCTGCGGCCAGCGCCGTGGCCGTGGCACAAGACCGCATTGCCGAAAAAGCCCACTTCGTGGCCTGCGCGCAAGCCGGTGGTGTGGGCCCCGCGCCCTACGCCGCCATCGAAAGCGAAGCGCTGCTGGACGCCGTGCCCGCCGATCTGCTGCCCGGCATCTTGAAAACCGCGCGCCTGGGTTACGACGGCAAGGGCCAGGCCCGCGTGAAAGACCGCGCCGAACTTGCCGCCGCCTGGGAGCGCATGGGCCGCGTGCCCTGCGTGCTGGAAAAGCTGCTGCCGCTCAAGGCCGAACTGTCGGTCATTGTGGCGCGTGGCGCCGACGGACAGGTGGTGGGCTTCCCGGTACAGCGCAACCTGCACCGCGACGGCATTCTGGCCGTGACCGAGGTGTTTGAAGGCAACGTGCCCGCCGAACTGGCGCAAAAGGCCCGCCAGGCCACCGAGGCCATTGCCCACCAGCTGGGCTACGTGGGCGTGCTGTGCGTGGAGTATTTCGTCATCGACGACGGCAGCACCCACGGCGCGCTGGTGGTCAACGAAATGGCGCCGCGCCCGCACAACAGTGGCCACTACACCCTCAACGCCTGCGACGTGTCGCAGTTCGAGCTGCAGGTGCGCGCCATGGCTGGCCTGCCGCTGGTGGCGCCACGCCTGCACAGCCCCACCGTCATGCTCAACATTTTGGGCGACCTGTGGTTCCAAGACGGCCAACCCCGCACGCCCGACTGGGCAGCCATATTGGCGCTGCCCGGCACCCACCTGCACCTGTACGGCAAGCTGGACGCGCGCCCGGGGCGCAAGATGGGCCACCTCAACATCACCGGCGCAACGCTGGCGCAGGTGCAAGACACCGCCGCCCAGGCCGCGCGCATTCTGGGCATAGCGCCATGGCATTGACGCTGGACGCCCGGGCACTGCTTGGCGGCTCTGCAACCGAGAGCGCCGAGGAGGCCCTGGCGTGCGCCGTGGACGCGCTGCGGCGCGGCGCCCTGGTGGGCATGCCCACCGAAACCGTCTATGGCCTGGCGGCCGACGCCGACCAACCCGAGGCGGTGGACCGCATCTTCGCGGCCAAGGGCCGCCCCAAGGACCACCCGCTGATCGTGCACGTGGCTGGGGGCAGCACCGCCCAGTGGCAGGCGGCCGTACAACACTACGCGCAAGACGTGCCCGCCTTCGCCGAGCGGCTGATGGCCGCGTTCTGGCCGGGGCCGCTCACCGTCATCCTGCCGCGCCAGCCCGGCGTGGGCCTGGCCGCTGCGGGCGGGCAGGACTCCATCGGCCTGCGCTGCCCGGGGCACCCGGTGGCCCAGGCGCTGCTGCAGGCCTGCCAGACGGCGGGCATCCACGGTCTGGCCGCGCCCAGCGCCAACCGCTTCGGGCGCGTCAGCCCCACCACGGCCACGCACGTGCAAGACGAATTCCAGGCCCTGCTGGACGACGACGCGCTCATCATCCTGGATGGCGGCCCCTGCCCGGTGGGCATTGAATCGACCATCGTGGACTGCTCGCGCGGCAGACCAGTGCTGCTGCGCCCCGGCATGATTCCCGTGAGCGCGCTGGAAGAGGCCGCAGGCGTTCCCATGGGTGAACGCGACGAAGCCGCCCCGCGCGCCTCGGGCACGCTGGCGTCGCACTATGCCCCCAGCGCCCGCGTGCGGCTGATGAATGCCAAAGAGATACAAGCCGCGCTGGACGTGCTGGGCGCCGATGCCCGCCACATTGCCGTGTACGCGCGCACGCCAGTAACCAGCCCCAGCCCGCACGTGCGCATCGAGCCCATGCCCGCTCAGGCCGGTGCCTGCGCGCAGGAACTGTTCGCCGTGCTGCGCGCGCTGGACCGGCATGACACCAAACTCATCTGGGTGGAGACCCCGCCCGAAGACGCCGCCTGGGACGGCGTGCGCGACCGCCTGCAACGCGCGGCAGCCTGAATACCCTGCTGGAGCCTTTGCATGCCAGACACGCCCGGCTCCATCAGCATGACGCCGATTGGCCACGTGCGCGGTGGGCGGCGCGAGGCCACCAAGGACGGCTGGGGCAGCAACCGCTGCCGACTGGAGCTGGACCCCGCGCGCTTCACCCCCGACAGCCTGCGCGGCGTGGAAGAACTCTCGCACGTAGAGGTGCTCTTCTACTTTCACGTGGACGCCCATGAGCCCACCGAAACCGGCGCGCGCCACCCCCGGGGCCGCAGCGACTGGCCCGCCGTGGGCATCTTCGCGCAGCGCGGGCGCATGCGGCCCAACCGAATCGGCGCGTCCATCTGCCGCGTGCTGGGTGTTGATGGCCTGGCGGTGGAAGTGGAAGGGCTGGACGCCGTGGACGGCACGCCGCTGCTTGACATCAAACCGGTGTGGACTGGCTACCTGCCGCGCGGTGAAGTGCGCCAGCCCGCTTGGTCGCTGGAGCTGATGGCCCACTATTGGTAAACCCGTGGGGGGATGCCGCTTGCGGCTAACATGGCAGGCATGCATCAACAACCCCGCCAACTCCTGTGAAACGCCGCTGGACCATTGCACTGCTGGGCCTGTGCGCCGTGGCGGGCGCCGCCGCGTGGCTGGCCTTGCGCCCGCAGCAGGTGGACGCGCTGCGCGTGCAGGCCGCGCCGCTGGTGCGCACGGTGCAGTTCTCTGCCCGCGTGGCCACGCTCTCGCGCGTAGACGTAGGCAGTACCGTCACCGGGCGCGTGGCCCAGGTGCTGGTGCAGGAGGGGGCCGACGTGCGCCAGGGCGACGTACTGGTACGGCTGGAGCAGGACGAACTGCGCCCCGCACTGGCCCAGGCCCAGGCCAGCGAACGGCAGGCCGAAGCCACCGTCAAGGCAGCCCGCGCCGAGTTCGACCGCGCCCAGGAACTGGTGAACCGGGGGTTCATCAGCGCATCGCGACTGGATGAGACCCGCCGCGCGCAAGACGTGGCGGGTGCCCAACTGGCCGCCGCGCGCGCCGCCACCGTGGCCGCGCAGGCGCGGCTGGGGCAGACGGACATACGCGCCCCCGCACCCGCCCGCGTGCTGCTGCGCCAGGTGGAGCCTGGGCAGATCGTGCAGCCGGGCAAGGCGCTGCTGACCCTGGCGCTGGCCGGGCCCACGCAGCTCAAGGCCCAGGTGGACGAGCGCTTCCTGGAACAGTTGCAGACCGGCCAGCCCGCCGCTGTGGTGGCCGACGCTTTTCCTGGCCAGCCCTTTGCAGCCAAAGTGTCGGCACTGGGCGCGGCTGTGGATGCGCAGCGCGGCGCCATTGAAGTGACGCTGGACCTCGCCGGGCCTGCGCCCACCTTCCTGCGTGAGGACATGACTCTGTCGGTGGAAGTGGAAACCGCCCGCCGCGACAAAGCCCTGACCCTGCCCCTGGCCGCCCTGCGCGGCACCCCTGCCGGGGACCGTGGCAACGTGCTGCTGGCGCTGGACGGGCGCGCCCAGCCGCGCGACGTGCGCCTGGGCCTGCGAACGCTGGAAGCGGCCGAAGTGCTGGAAGGCCTGGCCGACGGCGACACCGTCTTGCTGAGCAGCAAGGTGCAGGCAGGCCAGCGCGTTCGCGCCCACTTGGTGCCCGCCAGCGCCGCCGCTGGTACGGCAAGCGGCGCACAAGCGGGTGGCGCAGCCTCCGCCCTCACCAACGCCATGGGGCGTTGACGCCATGGCCCCCTGGACCTGGCTGGGCTTCGAATGGCGTGTGGCCTTGCGCTTCCTGCGCGAAGGCCGCATGCAAACGCTGCTCATCATCGTGGGCGTGGCGGCAGGCGTGGCCGTGGTGGCCTACATCTCGGCGCTCATCAACGGCCTGCAGGCCAGCACCCTGGCCAAGACCCTGGGCACCCAGGCGCACATCAACCTGCGCTCGCCCGACGACGTGGTGCTGCCCGCAGCCCTGCCCGCCAGCGGCACGCAGGTGCTCAGCGACACACAGCCGCGCGCCCAGCGCCTGCGCTCCGTCATCAACTGGCAGGCCCTGGTGCCGGTGCTGGAGGCTGAGCCGCAGATCGCGGCGGTGTCGCCCATGGTGTCCGGTGCCGGGCTGGCCTTGCGCGGCGAGGCCACGCAGTCCATTGCCGTGATGGGTGTGGATCTGGACCGCTACGACCGCATCGTGGACCTGCGCAGCCGCGTGGTAGCCGGGCAGGCGCGCCTGGGCCCGGGCGAAGCCATTGTGGGGCGCGAACTGGCGGCCGACCTGGGCGTGCGCGCGGGCGACCGCTTCACCCTGCAGACCGGCAGCGTGAGCGACGTGGTGCGCGTGACCGCGCTGGTGGACCTGGGCGTGCGCGACCTCAACCGCCGCACGGTGGTCGTGCCGCTGCGCGCCGCGCAAAGCCTGCTGGGCCTGCCCGGCGGCGCCACCCAGCTGGACCTGAAGGTGCACGACGTGTGGACCGCGCAGGCCCTGGCCAACACGCTGCGCCAGCGCCACCCCTACAAGGTGGAAAGCTGGCAGGAGAACAACGCCCAGCTCGTCTCGGCGCTGAACGCGCAGTCCGTCAGCACCGCCATCATCCGGGGGGTGGTGCTGGTGGTGGTGGTGCTGGGCATAGCCAGCGTGCTGGTGGTGTCGGTGGTGCAAAAGAGCCGCGAGATCGGCATCTTGCGTGCCATGGGCACCACGCGCGAGCAGATACTGCGCGTCTTCCTGCTGCAAGGCGCGGTGGTGGGCGCGCTCGGCTCGGCACTGGGTCTGGGGCTGGCGGTGGCGCTCATCTGGGCGTTCACCCACTTCGTCAAGGGTTCCGACGGGCTGCCGCTGTTCAGCATCACCCTGCCCTGGCGCACGGGGTTGAACGTGGCGCTCGTTGCCACCGTGTGCGGCGTGCTGGCCGCCATTGCCCCTGCCCGGCGTGCAGCCGCCATGGACCCGGCACAAGCCATACGGTTGTGAATGCACGCGCCATGACCACCCGCCCGGACGCCGAAGCCCTGATCGCCCTGCGAGGCCTGCACAAGACCTACAACCTGGGCCTGCCCAGCGAGCAGGAGGTGCTGCACGGCATAGATCTGCGCGTGGAGCGTGGCGAGTTCGTGGCGCTGATGGGTCCTTCGGGCTCGGGCAAGAGCACGCTGCTCAACATACTGGGCCTGCTGGAGCCCATGACGAGCGGCAGCTACCGACTGATGGGCCAGGAGATGCGCGGCCAGAGCGACGCCGGTCTGACCCTGCGGCGGCGCAGCACCCTGGGCTTCGTCTTCCAGTTCCACCACCTGCTGCCCGCCTTCACCGCATTGGAGAACGTGACCCTGCCCGCCCTGATGAGCGACGGCCATGTGAGCGCCAGCCAGCGCGAGCGTGGCCGCGACCTGCTGGCCCAGGTGGGCCTGGCGCATGCCGAGAACAAACGCCCGGCAGAACTGTCGGGCGGCATGCAGCAACGCGTGGCCATTGCCCGGGCCATGGCGCTGGACCCACCCCTGGTGCTGGCCGACGAACCCACCGGCAACCTGGACCAGGCTTCGTCAGCCGAGGTGTTCGCACTCATGCGGCGCATGCACGCCGAACGCGGCACCACCTTCGTCATCGTCACGCACGACCCGCACCTGGCCGCACGCTGCGACCGGCTGGTGGAACTGGTGGACGGGCAGATAGACCGTGACGAGCCGGTGCCGCCGTTGGATCAGCGCACGGCCTGAACCGGCAGAACCGGGCACAGCCGCTGAGCCAGTGCGGCGGCATCGGCCTTCCACTGCGCCTGCAGATGGTCGCCAATCGGCATGTCGGGTACGTAGCGCATGAGGTGGCGAACCGCACCGGGAACATCGCCACCTTCGTCTTCCACCTTGAAGGTGTAGCGAACGCCGCGCGCGACATAGCTGGTGCCTGTGCTCAGCGTCACGGGCTCGGCGTAGCGCTGCCCCTCCAGGCGCAGGTGGCCTGCGTATACCGCCTGCCCGGGCGCCTTGGGCACGCACAGCGCAATGCGCGGCCACGAAATGTAGGTGTCGTCGGTGTAAGTGCCGAAGCCTATGCGCGTGACCACGTAGGCCCCAGGCGGCACCTGCCAGCGAAAGCGCCCTTGCTGCGCCTCCACCGCCGGGAAGGCGTGCACCTCGCCCGAGCCCAGGTTCACCGCATTCATGAACGGCGCTGGCCAGGCCGGGCGGAACGCGCCGTAGGGCATCATCAACCGGCCATCAATGACGTAGTTCATGCGGCCCGTGACGACGGTGAGAGATTCGTCAGAGAGCTGGCTCGCGGGCGCCTCGCGCATGATGTTCACCGCGCAGCCGGACAGCGCCAAGGCAGCCAGCATCGTCAAGGCAAAGTGCGTCATCAGGCGAGGAGTCATGCGGCGCAGTCTATTGGCAAACATCACAACATTCAACTTCACACCGCCCCGCCTCCCACCCCAGCATGGCCAGCTTGCGCTCCGCCCCCCAGCGGTACTGGCCGGTGTCGCCGCTTTCGCGGATGACGCGGTGGCAAGGAATGAGAAAGCCGATGGTGTTGGCCGCCACGGCACTGCCCACGGCCCGGCTGGCGCGCGGCTGGCCGATGCGCCCTGCCAGTTGCTGGTAAGACAACAC
The DNA here is from genome assembly GCA_041913045.1 of Burkholderiaceae bacterium. Taxonomy (GTDB): domain Bacteria; phylum Pseudomonadota; class Gammaproteobacteria; order Burkholderiales; family Burkholderiaceae_C; genus CAMLOF01. The sequence goes on from JAYSGB010000001.1 coordinate 80,500, forward strand.
CTGGCCGAATTCGGTGTGGATGAGCGCCTCCCACACCTTGATCTGGAAGTTGGTGCCGCGCAGCACCAGGTGCACCGTGCCGCGTGTGGGCGTGGCGGGAAATATCTGCTGCAGCCAGCGCTCAGCCCCCGCATCGTCACGCGCCAGCGTGGCGCGGGGCCACAGGGCAGCCAGTTCGATTGTCATGGCCTCGTCGCCATCCGTGCAGAAGGCGAAGTGGCACACGCCGCGCGGCGTCCAGGCCACCAGCGCACGCCCAAAGGGTGAAGGTGCAAAGCCGTGGCCCAGCGTCATGCCCAGGCCGCCCAGCTTGTATTCACCGGGCGTCATGGCCTCGCAGCTCACCATCAGTTCGTGCAGGCGGCTGGGGCTGCTCAGGCCCAGGCTGTCGGCCACGCTCAGGTTGTCGGCACTCGGGTTGTCGACGTTTTGCGCCAACAGACGCTTGGCGGTTTCCTTGGTCAGGTACTGCAAAAAACGCTTGGGCGATATGCCCGCCCACTCTGCAAAGGTGCGCTGCAAGTGCCAGGGACTCACATGCAGGGCCTGGGCAATGTCGTCCAGCGTGGGCTGTGCCCCAGCGTGCTCGCGGATGTAGGCAATGGCGCGGGCAACAAGTGCAAACTGGCGGTCAGGGGTAGGCGGTGTCATGGCTAGGCAGGCGGGATATTGCGCCAACGATAGCCGGGGCGCACTGGGCGGGCAATCCGTTTCTTGCGCAAATGCAGGTGGCTTCGCGCTTCAGCTGCAAACCTGGTTGCGCCCACCCGCCTTCGCCCGGTAAAGCGCTTCGTCCGCACGGTGCAGCGGCACGTCAATGTCTTCTTCACCATCGGCCCATTGCGCCAGGCCGATCGACACGGTGAACCGTATCTGGCGGCCATCGTTCAAGTCCACAACGGTTTCCTCCATGCCTGCACGCACGCGTTCGGCCACCAGTCGCGCACCTTCCAGCGGCGTCTCGGGCATCAGCACCACGAACTCCTCTCCGCCCAGGCGAGCGGGTGTATCCACTTCACGCAGCATGTCGCTCAGCACCCGGCTCAGGCGGCGCAGCACCTCATCGCCGCCCGCGTGGCCGTATTGGTCGTTGATCTTCTTGAAAAAGTCCACGTCCAGCAGCATCAGCGAAAACGCCTTGCCCGAACGCCTGGCGCGCGCCACCTCCTGCTGGGCACGTTCGTAGAAGTCCCGCCGGTTGCTCAGTGAGGTGAGCACATCTGTGCGCGCCAAACGCTCCAGTTGTGCCTCGTTCATCTTCTGCTCGGTGTTGTCGAACACCGTGGTGCGGCTGGAAAGAAAGTTGCCCTGCGCATCGCGTATGGCCGTGGCGCTGACGAGGATGGGCATCGGGGAACCCGTGCCCTTGATCAGCTCCATCTCCAGGTCCCTGATGTAGCCGTCGCGGGCGAACTCGGGAAACCGCTCCCGGAAAACCTGCTGGCTCTGCTCGCTCAAGAACTCGGTATAAGGCCGCCCCAACACCTCTTCCAGCGAACGCCCCAGCCACCCCAGCTCGGTCTGGTTCATGCGCACGATGCGCCCTTCGTTGTCCAGCGAGTGGTAGCCACAAGGTGCATGGTCGTACAGGTCCCGAACCTCGTCCCGCTGGCTCTGTGCCTCCCCCAGGTCGGTGCGCGCGGCAGCCTCGGTGCGCTTGGCGTCGCGGTAGCGCTGGAACATGTCAAAGAGCTCCCTGATGCGTATGGGGCTGCCATCCTGCAAACCCGCACCCCCGAGCGCCATCGCACTGGACACCTGCTGCATCTGCCGCACAACGTATCCGGCAAACACGCTCGCGGCCAGCACGGCCAGCCCCAGCCACAGCGCGCTCAGCCCCGCCACATGCCACAGCATTTCACGCACCGGCGCGTTCAGCACAGCCTGCGGCACCGCCACCCCCAGGTACCAGTCCAGGCCGTAAATGGGCCGCACCTTGTTCAGTGTTGGTGTGCCCTCCAGCGTGGAGCCAGGGAGCACACCCGTGTTGCCCTGGATGATCGCAACCCGGAAGGACTGGCTCGCTTTGCCACCCACATAGCGGTCAGCGTCCAGGCTGCGCGCCACGATGTTGCCATTGCGGTCGGCAATGCCCGCAATCCAGTGTGGAGGCAGCTGGTCTGCCGCGATGATGCGGTTGAAATACTGCACCGCAAGCACCGCGCGCAACGCCAGCGTGGCCTGCCCACCCTGGATGATGGGCACCGTGACCGCCACCACCTTGATGGGGCTGACTGGGGAATTGAACGCGCCAGACACATTGGGCGTCTGCGTGCGCAGTGCTTCCTGGATCAGCTCGGGCGCCTGCGCCTGCAGCGGCGGCCCGCCCAGTGGCGCGGAAGTCAGGAAAAGAATGCGGCCATCGCCATCCACCAACGTGATGGCCCGGATGTCGCGGTTGCGCTCAACAATGCGGCGGGCATGGGCGTAAAGCCGGGGCATGTCCTGGGCGAGCGCCGCGTCAGACTCCGCCAGCGCCACAACGGTACCCACTGCTGCCTTGAGTTCCTCGGCCACCGACTGCGCCAGCTCGTCGGTGCGCGTTTCCAGCTGCTGAACGACGACGCGCTGCTGAAAGTCCTTGTACTCCCACACCACCGACAACGAAAACACGAGCACCGGCAGGGTGGCCAGAAGCGACAACCCGAACAACCAGGTGCGAAGGCTCAAGCGCAGGGTTTTCACGCGTGGGGACAGCTGATGTGTTTTGTGAATGATGCCTTGATTGTCGTCGCAGATAAAGCACATTTTCCAGATGCGTCGGCAGACATTTCGGTACCACGCTTTCGGGAAAATCAGAAAAACACTCCCGCAAAGGCTGATTGTCAGGAAAAGCCGCAAGGTCGAGCATTACGCCTCATCACCAACCGAAACTTCCTGGACCAAGCATGGACACCCTTATCACCCTGCTTCAAACGCCCTTCCTGGGCACCGCCACGTGGATCTGGCTGCTCTTTCTCGGCATCGTCATCGGCCTGCTGGCCTTTGACCTGGGCGTGCTGCACAAGGACGGCGATCACGAAATCGGCGTTCGCGAGAGCCTGTTGCTGTCGGCCGGTTACATCACCGCAGCCGTGATCTTCGGCGCGTGGGTCTGGTGGTACCTGGGGCCGGTCAGCGGCATGGACTACTACACCGGCTTCATGATCGAAAAGTCGCTGTCCATGGACAACGTGTTCGTCATCGCGCTCATCTTCAGCTTCTTTGCCATACCGCGCAAATACCAGCACCGCGTGCTGTTCTGGGGCATTCTGGGCGTCATCGTATTGCGCGCCATCATGATCGGCCTGGGCGCTGCGCTCATCAGCGAATTCAGCTGGATCCTGTACGTGTTCGGCGGCTTCCTGGTGCTCACCGGCATCAAGATGTGGTTTGCTGGCGACCACGGGCCGGACATTGCCAACAACCCCTTGCTCAACTTCCTGCGCCGCCACATGCGGGTGACCGACGGCCTGCGCGGCAACGCCTTCACCGTGGTGGAACCCCACCCCGCCAACGGGCGCCCGGTGCGCTGGGCCACGCCGCTGCTGCTGGCGCTCATCATGGTGGAAGCTGCCGACCTGGTGTTTGCCGTGGACTCGGTGCCCGCCATCTTCTCCATCACCACCGACCCCTTCATCGTCTACACCAGCAACATCTTCGCCATCCTGGGTCTGCGCGCCCTGTACTTCGCCCTGGCCGCCATGATCCACCGCTTCTATTACTTGAAGTACGCCTTGGCTCTGGTGCTGGTGTTCATCGGTGGCAAGATCTTCCTGCACGACATCGTGGGCAAGATTCCTGCAGCGATTTCGCTGTCCGTCACCTTCGGGTTGATTGCCGGTGGCGTGCTGTACTCGCTGTGGAAGACGCGCAACGAGCCGGACGGGTCACCGTCCAGCGAAGCGGCCCGCTAAGTGCGCAGCCAGATCAGGGAGACCAGGTAAACAACATAGGCGGCCACGAAGGCCGCCCCTTCTTTGCGGGACACCTGGCGGTCCGACCGGAAAACTGGCAGACAGACCAGCGCAACCAACGCAGCAAGCGGGAGGTCGATCCAGAGGATTTCATCGCTCACATCCACGCCGGCGGGCGCTGCCATCAAAGTCAGGCCCAGTATGACGAGGATGTTGTAGATGCTGCTGCCGATGAGATTTCCAATGGCAACATCGCGCTCGTTCTTCACGGTGGCAATGAGCGTGGTGACAAGCTCAGGGGCCGAGGTGCCGATGGCAACGATGGTGAGGCCGATGAAGGCGTCAGAAACCCCTTGTTGCCGGGCGATGGCCACGGCACCATCCACCAGCCATTGAGCCCCTTGCACAGTCAAGGCCATGCCTGCCAGCAACAGCAAGCCGTTCAAAACCACGGGCTTCCAGCCCTGACCCGCGCCCGCCTGGCCGTATTCGGCGCGGAACTCACGCTGCAAGGCCGCGCTTTCATGGGTACTCACGCGCACCAGAACCACCGTGTAGATGATGGCGGCCAGCACCATCAGCCCACCCTCAACGCGGCCGAGCCGGCCGTCGGCCGACATCAGAAACAAGCCAACGGCGCACAAGATCATCACTGGCACATCCAGCTTCACGCTCAGGGCACGCGTGGGCAGTGGCCTCATCATGGCGCTCAAGCCAAGGATGAGCAGGATGTTGACGATGTTGGTGCCAGCGATATTGCCCACTGCGAGGGCGCCGCTGCCTTCAGAGACGGCTGTGATGCCCACCGCCAGCTCCGGCATGCTGGTACCCACAGAGACGACCGTCAGACCAATGAGGATTGGACTGATCCGCAACATGGCGGCCAGGCGCGCCGCGCCACGCAGCAGCAACTCGGCTCCCAGCAGCACCACGGCCAGTCCAGCCAGAAACACAAGAACGGGGTTCAGCTCCACCGCGGGCAGTCTTACGGCGTCAGCCGTTGGAAGGCCCGGTCGTGCGCTTGTCCACCACCACCATCACGTCACCATGCGACTCAGACAACACATGTTTGGTCACGCTGCCTAGCAACAGCTCCTCGGTCACGTGCGTGCCGTGCTTGCCCATGACGATGAGGTCGCACGCCGCACGCTTTTCGTTGTCCAGGATATGTGCCGCCGCGTTCCCGTGCTCCACCACAGGCACGTAGTCGTCCCGGCTCAGCCCCACCTTGGTGGCAAGTGCATGCAGATCGCGGATGGCGCGCTCACGCGCTTCGGCGCGGTAGCGGTGGATTTCGTCTTCAGACACACCGGCGTACTGCAACACCCCTTCAAACGGCACGTCGAACACATTGAGCAGCACGATCTGGGCAGTGGGGGCCAGATTACGCACCAGACGCACGGCAAGCTCGGACGCCGGTGAAAAATCGACCGGAAGCAGCGCACGGTGGTAAACCCCGTGGCAGGGCCTCTTCACCACCAGCACGGGGCATGCGCTCTTTCGCATCAGGTGCGAGGCGGTTGAGCCGATGAAAAAACGGCGCACCGGGTTCTCGCCCTTGGCACCCACTACGACCAGATCTGCGTCCACGCTGGCAGCACGAGCAGGCACCACGTTGGCGGCCAGGCCGTCCTCCACGACCACATCTGCATCCACCCCCAAGTTGTGCTTGGGGTCTTTCACCACAGCGTCCAAGGCGGCGCGCTGGTGCGCCATCGCACGCTCGGTCACGTCGTCAGCCTTCTCACCGAGCAGCATCTTCAGCGGGCCCAATGCATCCAGCCCCAGGGCACTCATGACCGTGTAGCGCGCCCCCGTGGCTCGTGCCAGCTGGAAGCCCCGGTCAACCGCCTGCAAAGAGTAGGGGGACAAATCGGTGGCGGCCAGTATCTGCCGGATGTTGTGGTTCATGGTTTTCCTCCTATGGTGTTGCAGGTTGTGGTGATCGGGGTGCCTTGTGCACGTCCGGGACGGGCCTGCTCTCGAACTCCCCCAGGATGTGGCTGGTCATGCCCTTGGCCAGCTCATCTTCGCCGAAGAACACTGTACCCAGGCTCTCGGCGCGCAGCAGTTCCGCCTCTTCTTCATTGTGTGTGCGCAGCACCACCGCAATACCCGGGTTGAGCGTACGCGCTATCTCCACCATCTTGCGCACGTTCAAGGTGTCGGGAATGGCTATGACCAGCATGGCCGCGCGTGCCACGTGGGCCTGAATCAGCAGTTCGGGGGTCACTGCATCGCCGCTCACGGCGGCCACACCTTCGCTGCGCAACTGGTCCACCACCTCGCGGTTCTGTTCCGCCACCACGTAAGGAATGTTGCGTTCCTTCAAGGCTGCAGCAATGCGGCGCCCTACGCGGCCATACCCCACCAGCACCACCTGGTTGTTCAGCACGGCCTGGTCGGTAGACATGGGCAGTTCGGCCAGGGGGTCGGCGCGCTGCTCCATCTGCCGGGCCAGGGCAGACCGGGCCAATAGCCAGCGCCGCGCAGGCTCCACGGCCGAAAACATCGCGGCATTGGCCGCAATCGAGATGAGCGCCCCGGCCAGCACCAGACTCTGGCCCTCCACAGGCATGATGCCCAGGCCAACACCCAGCCCGGCAAGAATGAACGAGAACTCACCAATCTGCGCCAGGCTGGCACCCACCAGCAATGCCGTGTTGAGCGGGTAGCGGAACACCAGCACCAGCGCCACGGCGGCAATGGTCTTGCCCAGCACAATGATGGCCAACACCGCCAGCAGCTTGAAAGGCTCGTTCCAAACCACCGCCGGGTCGAACAGCATGCCCACCGACACGAAGAACAGCACGGCAAAGGCATCTCGCAGGGGCAGCGACTCGTCGGCCGCCCGGTGGCTGAACTCCGACTCGCGCATCATCATCCCGGCGAAGAAAGCCCCCAGCGCGAACGACACATCGAACAGCATGGCCGCGCCGAAGGCAACACCCACCGCCGTTGCCACTACGCTGAGCGTAAACAGTTCCCGCGACCCGGTGCGCGCCACCCACCACAACAGCTTGGGCAGCAGGCGGCGCCCCACCACCAGCATCAGCACAATGAAGGCGGTGACCTTGGCCAGTGTCACGCCCACGGTGGCCCAGATGTCCCTGCCCGCCACAGGTGCGCTCACATCGCTCCCGGCGCTGGCCAGCAGGCCCGCCAACGCGGGCAGCAACACCAGCACCATCACCATCACCAGGTCCTCCACCACCAGCCAGCCCACTGCTATCTGGCCGTTCACGGACTTGAGCACGCCACGCGCCTCCAGCGCCCGCAACAGCACCACCGTACTGGCCACCGACAGGCACAGCCCGAAGACGATGGATGCACCGAGACTCCACCCCCAGAGAGTCGAAACCCCCATGCCCAGAAGCGTCGCTGCGGCGATCTGAACAATGGCCCCAGGTACGGCGATTTTCTTGACCGCCATCAGGTCATCAAGCGAGAAGTGCAGCCCCACACCGAACATCAACAGCATCACGCCAATTTCGGCCAACTGCCCGGCCAGGCCCACGTCCGCCACAAAGCCAGGGGTGGCCGGACTCACCACGATTCCGGCGAGCAAGTAGCCTACCAGCGGGGGCATCTTCAACCGGACCGCCACCAGGCCGAAGATCATGGCCAGGCCGAAACCGGCGGCAATGGTGGCAATCAGGCTAACGTCATGGGGCATGGGCGTTCTTCTCCTCTGCAAATGGGTTTGGCTGAGTGAATGAGCGGACTGAAGCAAGAAAGTTGCCGGTTTGCGCAAGAATGCTGGAAAAACGTGCAACGCACTCTTCCAGTCCGCCTACCGATGAAACCCCTTGAGACCGCACGAGCCTGGGCCAGGCGCGTCAAGCGCGACGCCATGACGCTCTGGTTTGCACGCACCCACCCCGACACACCTTGGCATGCCAAGGCGCTCGGGGCGTTTGTGGTGGCCTACGCGCTCAGCCCTATCGACCTGATCCCAGACTTTATTCCGATCCTGGGTTACGTGGATGACGTCATTTTGCTGCCCGCACTGATCTGGCTGACGGTTCGCCTGCTGCCGCCCCATGTACTGGCGGAGTCAAGGCTGAAGGCAGAACAATGGATGGCCGATGAGAACGCCCGCCCGCGCAGCCTCGCCGGGGCACTGGCCATTGGCGCCATCTGGTTGGCGGTGGGTTTGAGCCTGGCTTTGTGGGTAGCCAGCGCTGTGTTGTAATCTGATAAAGCCTTGTAGGTCGGCTAGGAGCATCGTGCATGCTTGGGAGCGTTCTTGCCAGACTGGACCCTCAGCGCAGCGTGCGCGCGCGCTTGTCAGCGCTCATGGGGGTATCCGGCTTCTTTTTCTGCATCTTGCTCGTGCTGCTCATGGGCTACCGCGCGGAGCACCGTGAACGCCAAACCCTGCAACAGGCGTTGCACTCATCGGCCCTCACCATTGCCCACCTCATCGCGCAAGACATACGCACCCGGCGCGACGAACTGGCCTTGCTGGCGCTGGCGATCGGCAACGAACACCCCGAAGAAATTGACGAGCTGAAAGCCCTGCTCAACAAGGTAAAGGCGTCTACCCCTGCCTATGCGTTGATTGGGCTGGCAGACTGGACAGGCAAAGTCATCATCGCTTCTGATGAAATGCTGGAAGGCGAGTCCGTTACTCAACGTCTGTGGTTCCAGCAAGGACGGCAAGGTGTCTACTTTGGGGACCCTCACGAAGCCGTGCTGCTGGCCAAATTCCTGCCACGTGGGGCAAACGGCGATCTACCCCGCTTTGTGGACATTGCCCTACCGGTGTCGAGCAAGTCGGGCACAGAAGACTGGGTGCTGGGCGGCCACCTCTATTGGGATTGGGCCGAAAAAGCCATCAGGTCGGCCACGGCAGGGTTGGGACTTGACGACGTGGACGTGCTGGTTGCCGATGCCGAAGGCAATTGGCTGGTGACGCCACCAGACGTGACCAGCAGGAGCCTGCCGGAATACCTGCAAGACAGCGCGGCAAACAAGCAGTATCTGCAGGCTGTGGTCCACATGGCACCCAGCGATGGCAACGACAACCTTGTCCACTGGAGCGTGCTGGTTCGCGAACCCCGGGTTCACGCGCTGGCGGCCGTGCTGGACGATAGGCGCGAGGTGTTGCTGCTCGCGGTGGCAGCGGCCATGGCATTCGCCGCGCTCGCGTGGGTTGTGGCCGGCTGGATGGCCAGGCCTCTGCTGGCACTTGCAGACATGGCTCGCACGCTGCGCCCTTCTGCCAAACTGCCGCAGGAGCGGTGACGAAACACACTTTGTCTCAGACGTCATCAAGGACCTTTCCAGCCTGGACGCACTGACGGGGCTCTTCAACCGCAAGCGGCTACTGGAGGAGGTGAGCACCACAGTGGCAGCCATGGCAAGCAAGGGGCGTTATGGCGCTCTGATCGTGATGAACCTGGACGGCTTCCGCAAGCTCAACGACGCGCAAGGGCACGACGCTGGCGACCATGTGTTGCTGGAGGTGACACGCCGCTTGAGGGAGTCGGTTGGCGAGCCGGGCTGCCTGGCCCGCCTGGGGGCCGACGAATTTGCTCTCTTGGTGCCCGATCTGGGCACCAGCAGTGAGCGCGCCAGCGTGATCGCCAGGGTGTACGCCGAACAGATGCTCGCAACACTGGACGCCCCTATCGTCATAGAAGGTGTTGAGCTCTCATGCAGGGCATCGGCAGGTTACAGGGTCTTCGATGGTGTGGAACAGAAGTCGGCCTCCGAGTTGCTCAAGCAGGTCGATCTGGCGCTGACCCAGGCCAAGGCCAGCCACTACGTGAACGCGGTGATGTTCGACCAGTCCATGCAGGACCGCTTTGCAGCGCAGGTAGCCCTGGAGGAAGAACTGGCCAGGGCCATTCCCGCTGAGCTGGTACTCGTCTACCAGCCCCAGGTGGACATCAACGAACGGTTAGAACTTATCCGTAAATAGTTAGAATATCAATCCGAGCCGCAGTGGACGCGGTGTCGGGGTGATGCGGTGAGCAAACGAGTTGATTCCTGGGTTGTAACAGATGAGTTCTGGCAGCGCGTGGAACCACTGATTCCTCAGCGTGTGCTGGTGCCGGGCAAGCAGTATGTTCGCAAGCCTGGTGCCGGTAGACCGGCCAAGCCGGCCCGCCAGGTGTTTGAGGCCATTGTGTTTGTCCTGCGCACAGGCTGCCAGTGGAAGGCGCTTCCCGCTGAGCGATTTGGCAGCGCCAGCGCCATCCACAAACGCTTTCTCGAATGGGAGCGCGCAGGCTTCTTTGAGGCAGTCTGGAAAGCCGGATTAGCGGAATACGATGACATGCAAGGCATCGCGTGGCGCTGGCAAAGCATCGATGGCGCGATGATGAAGGCGCCATTGGCTCAAGAGGCCGTCGGGGCGAACCCCACGGACCGGGGGAAAAAAGGGAAGCAAACGACACCTGCTGGTGGACGGCCGTGGCGTCCCGTTGTCGCTCGTCGTGAGCGGGGCCAACGTCCACGATTGCAAGAGACTTGATGCGGTGCTCGATGCCATTGTCATCAAGCGCAAGCGTCCACCCCAAAGACGGCACAAACATCTGTGTGCCGACGCCGGCTACCGTGGCGCGGAACATCTGCGCACCATCGAGCGTCACGGGTATATCCCTCATGTTGTCGGTCGTCGCACAGAGGCCGAGGCCAAGCGCCGCAACCCGAAGAACAAGGCCAGGCGCTGGGTGGTCGAGGTGTGCCACAGTTGGTTCAACCGTTTCCGAAAACTGCTCGTGCGTTATGAGAAGCTCGAGCGCAGCTTCCTCGCGCTCAACCACCTTGCCGCGGCAATCATTGCGTTTCGCAAGGTACCGCTGAGCGTCAACATAATTTACGGATAGATTCTTAGTCGGCGCCGAAGCACTTGTTCGCTGGGAAAAACCCGGCAAGGGCATGGTTCCCCCTTCCCGCTTCATACCGGTGGCCGAGGCGTCAGGGCTGATCATTCCCATCGGGCTGTGGGTCTTGCGCAAGGCCTGTGAAACCTTGCGGCGTTGGCAAGACATTGAACAGATGGCGCACCTGGTGCTGGCGGTGAACGTGAGTGCAAAGGAGTTTGAGAGCCCGGCTTATGTCAACGAAGTCTTGCGCCTGCTGAACGACACCGGCATAGACCCTTCCCGCCTGAAACTTGAGCTCACCGAGAGCATTCTGGCCACGGACATTCCAGAAACCATCGAGAAAATGAACGTGCTCAGGGCAAGAGGCGTGCGGTTCTCGCTGGACGACTTTGGCACCGGATTTTCGTCGCTGGCGTACCTCCAGAAAATGCCGTTGACGCAACTCAAGATCGATCAGTCCTTCGTGAAGGACGTGACATCCAACGCCAACGATGCAGCGATTGCACGAACCATCATCAGCCTGGGCGCGGGGCTTGAACTGATGGTGATTGCCGAAGGTGTGGAGACCGAGGAGCAACGCAGCTTTCTGGCCAACGCGGGCTGCCGCTTCTTTCAAGGCTACCTGTTTGGCAAGCCCATGCCACTGGCCGAGCTGGAAGACCGCTCGACGTATTGAACAGCGCGGTTTCGTCCCATCATCTTGGCGCTGTAGAGGGCGTCGTCTGCGTACCTGAGCAGGGTTTCTGAGTCTGCTTCGGGGTGGGGAGCCAGCGCAGCGACTCCGACGCTGACAGTAACCACTCGCGCCACGGGGGACGCTGCATGCGGTATCTGCAACGCAGCCACAGCCTCTACGATTTCCCGCGCCTTCTGGAGTGCGCCGTCCATGTCGGTATCGGGCAGCACAGCAACGAATTCCTCCCCACCATAGCGCGCAACGATGTCACGCGGGCGCCTGCACAGGGTTTGAAAGGCCGAAGCCACCTGCTTCAGGCACTCGTCTCCCTGCAAGTGACCATAGTTGTCGTTGTAGCGCTTGAAGTGATCGATATCCAGCAGCAGGATGGCCAGGCTCTGGCCCTCGCGCATGCAGGCTCGCCATTCCGTGGACAGACCATCATCAAAGCGGCGGCGGTTGAACACACCTGTCAGGCCGTCGTGAAAGGCCATGTCGTGGAGCTGTGCTTTTTGCGCTTCCAGGCGTACGTTGAGCTGTTCAATCTCGCGCCTGGCCGCCTGGTCCGCCGTCACGTCGCGTCCGCTGAGGAAGAACTGGTCCTCCGAGAACAGCGCTCGCCATTCAACCTCCAGGTAATGCCCCGAGGCATGCCTCATTCGCATGATGAACCCGAGAGTGGCTATGTCCGCCAGCAGCTTCTCGCGCTTCGCTTCGATCTTGTGCAGATCGTCAGGATGGATCAACTCGCGCACGTCCGTGCCGATGAGTTGCTGCTCGGGGTAGCCCAGCATGCGCTGCCAGGCTTCATTGACCCGCTTGAAGCGGCCCTGTCTGTCCAGCACCGCGAACAGGTCGAGGTTCACACTGAAGAAGCGGCTCAGCACCTCCTCGCGCTCGCGAATCTCCCTTCGCGCCTCCCAGGATGACCGCTTGGCATGAAGACGCAGTTTCTGGTTGATCAGCAGCCCGCTGGCTGCGCTGATGAGCACGGCGGCGAAGATAAGCGTGTAGTTGATCCGCAGCGCGTCCGATGGCTGATACACCTCGTCCAAACCCCGGCCAATACCCAGAACGAGCGGCACGCTCAGGTTCAGGTCCGGCACATCGACGGTTCTGATGACCATGAACCGGCGTTGACCGGTACCCAGAGACACAGCTTGATGAACGGTTTCAACCTGCCCGCTCTGCATGTGTTTGGCGAACAGCGACCCTGGCCGGTTCAGCTGCAGACCCGACTGCCCGGCCCGGTCGGGCTCCATCATGAACTGCACACCGCCGCCATGGGCAATGGATACCCACATGTCTGGCGCGTACAGCACCGAATTGAGCAACACGCGGTAATAGGCAGGCTGCAGGCCGGCAGCAACCATGCCCTTGAACTCACCGTTCGGCCCTGCAATGACCCGCATGATGTTGATCAGGTAGTCCCCCTGCAAGGTGGTGAAGGGCTCGCTGATGTAGAGCTGGTCTTGCTTGGGGTTCTGCCGGACCGGCACGAAATACGGGCGCTGGGAATAGTCGCGCCCCACGAATTCAGCAGCATTGCTGCTGAAGGCCCGCCCTATGCCGTTTTCGTCGAGGTAAAAGAGCGTATTGACGTCGGGCATGGCGTTGTTCAGCGCGTCGAGGTAGCCGCCTGCTTCAGCCATGCCGCCCGGGCGCTGCTGCCAGCCTGGCAGGCGGGCCATGAAGCCCTCAAGAGCCTGGTTCACCCCTTCGAGTTGACGCACCGCGTTGCGCTCGATCACCGTGGCCTGGGCATGCAGGCGCTCGGTTTCGCGCTTCTCCAACGCGTGGCGGTCTGCTTGCCAGTCCCAGGCCAGCAGGCCGCCGAATGCGGCCAGTATCAGGGCAAGTGCAAGCCATTCCCACGCGAAGCGCCTGAGCAAGGGGCGTTTGTCAAACTGCGTGGCAACCATGCTTTTTGCTTAGATGTCGACTTGCGAATTTTCTTTTTATAGCATTTAAATGTATCTTCAATCATGCATTTCTGAAAGATAACCGGAAACAGTGCAGGGTATCTTGTAGCCGACCAAGCACACCCCGAAATGCGCTGGCATACCTCACGAATAAATGCTAATCTCGCTCCGCACCCCCAACTATGGAGGTGTCCATGTACATTGAAAGGAGCGAGCCCATGGCCGGCAAATTCGAGGTTTACAAGGACAAGGGTGGTGAGTTCAGGTTCAGCCTGAAAGCCAGCAACGGACAAGCGATTCTGGCGAGCGAAGGCTACAAGACCAAGCCCTCGTGCTTGAGCGGGGTGGAGTCGGTAAAGAAGAACGCCACCAATGACTCGCTGTACGAGCGCAAGCAGACGGCGTCTGGCAAGCACATGTTCAACCTCAAGGCCACCAATGGGCAGGTGATCGGGACGAGTGAACTCTACGAGAGCGTGGCCTCCCGCGACAACGGCATAGAGTCCGTGAAGAAGAACGCGCCCGAGGCATCGGTAAACGACACCACGGCCTGAGCGGGCGCGTGGCTGGCGCCTCAGAGCGCCAACACAATTTTTTGCGTGGCGGCCCTGGAGCAGCAGGCCAGCATACGCTTGTTGGCCGCGCGTTCGGTCTTGGTCAAGACCTTGTCGCGGTGGTCAACGTCGCCGTCCACCACGGCCACCTCACAGGTGCCGCACAAGCCTTCGCCACAGTCGCACGGCACGTCAATGCCTGCGGATTGCAGCGCCTGCAGCAGGGTGCGGTCGGCAGGCACCAGCACTTCCAGGCCTGAATCCTTGAGTTGCGCGACGAACGCATGTTCTTTGCTCGGGTCCAGCGCGCCACCTTCGGCGTGGAAGTGTTCGAAGTGCAGCACGCCTTCGGGCCATTTCTCGGCCATGGTCTCCAGTTGGTCTATCAGCCGAACCGGGCCGCAGGCGTACACACGTGTGCCCGCGTCCACCGTGGCCAGCAGGCGCGGCAAGTCCATGCGTAGGCCTTCGGCCTTGATGTGCAGCTTCAGATTGCCCGCGTGGTCTTGCTCCAGCCGGGGCAGCATGGCCATGTGCTGGCGTGTGCGCCCGGCGTAGTGCAGTTCGTACGGCTTGCCCAGCTGCTTCAGGCGGTCGGCCATGGCCACCATGGGGGTGATGCCTATGCCCCCGGCAATGAGCACGAAACGGTCGGCAGACTCGTCCAGCCGGAACAGGTTCTTGGGGCCCGAGAGTTGCAGCGTGCTGCCCACGGCCAGTTCGTCGCAGAAGTGGCGTGAGCCGCCCCGGCCTTCGGCCTCGCGCTGCACCACCACTTCCAGGGTCTTGCGGTCGGCGGCACGACCGCACAGCGAGTATTTGCGCCGGAAGCCGCCAGCCATCAGGTCCACGTGCGCGCCCGCAGTCCAGGCGGGCATGTCGGCACCTTCAGGGTCGGCCAACACAAAGCGGTAAAGGCCTTCGCCTTCGGCGTGCTTCTGGCACACCACCACCGTTCTGGCAATGTTGTCCTTGGCGGGAGGCCCGATGTAGAAGTCCTCGCTCTGGCGAGAGACTATGGTGGGGTCGGTTCGCTCGGGGTTTTGTGCCGGGTCCCACTCCACCCAGAGTTCGCCAGGGCCACGGAAGGATGTGTTGGGCAGGAAGTCGAAGCGCTGCCCCTCCACCAGGCGAATGTGCGGCAGGCGGCGGGCGAATTCTTCCAGGAACACACGCATCTGCATGCGCCCGATGTTCTTGCCCATGCACTGGTGCGCGCCATAGCCAAAGGTGAGGTGTTCCACCGCGTTCTCGCGGTACAGGTCCACTTCGTCGGGGTTTTCAAAGTGGCGTGGGTCGAAATTGGCCGACGCCTGCACGATCAACAGTTTGCCGCCCTTGGGTATGGACACACCACCCACCGTGGCGTCTGCCGTGGCCACGCGGCGCCAGGCAATGATGGAACCCGCGACCCGCAGGCACTCCTCCACGGCATTGGGAATCAACGCGGGGTTCTTGCAGATCGCGTCCCAGGCCTGGCGGTGCGTCAGCAGCGTCATGAAGGCGTTGGCCGTGGCGTTGGAGGTGGTTTCGTGCGCGGCCGCCAGGATCGCCATCATCATGGAGCGCAGATAGGACAGCGTGACGTTGTCCGGGTGCTTGAGGTGTTCGCGGATGGTTTCATACATCCAGCCCTCGCCATCAGGGTGGGCCATCATGCCGTCAAGGATCTGCTGCGCGGTTTGCCAGAAGCGGCCCACGTTCTCGGCGATTTGCAGTTGTTCCTGTGCCGTGGGGCGGCCCCAGGTGTTGAGCGTGTGCGCCACGGCAAACTGGCGCAGCTGTTCGGCGCCGTCGTCGGGCACGCCGAGGAACTTCAGCGCAATGTTCAGCGGTATTTCGTAGAACATCTCGCGCACCAGGTCGGCACGGCCCTTGTCCACGAAGCGGTCCATGTACTGGCGCGCCAGCGCACGCACCGTGGGCTCGTACGTAACCAGGCGCTCGGGCAGGAAGGCATCCATCAGCAGGCGGCGGCGCTCCATGTGGTCGGGCTCGTCCTCGTTGACCATGGTGCGGTTCATAGCGTAGCCGTAGCCCTGCAGGATCTGCATCACTTCTGGTGTGGCGGGGGTGATTTTTTCCAGCGCCACAGAAGGCGAGAACAGGATGTTGTCGCGGAACACGGCCTTGACGTCTTCATACCGGGTAACCACCCAGTAGCCCAGCTGGGGGCTCCAGAAGACAGGCTCTTGCTCCCGCGCCCAGCGCAGGTAGTCGGCCGGTGCCTGCATGTAGGCAGGCTCGAAGGGGTTGAAGGCGGCAGCCTTGTCACTCACCGGGCACCCGTTGGGTGCCACAGCGGGGCCCATCAGGGCCTGGTGATCCACCGGGCAGCGGCCTGCGGAAGGGGGCATGACAGATTGCATGGCTGGCTCCAAGACATCACATTATGCGTAAGTGTATTACGCAATAAGTAATTTGAAAGCCTGGGGTTTACCCGCGACGTGGGCGGGCCCTGCACTCCCGCCAGAGCAGGTTCAGGCGGGCTGGTAACCCATGGCGGCGCTGATGTCGGCCGCTTCGCGCACCACTAGCGGGCAGATGGCGCCGCCCGGCCGGGCGTCGAAACCATTGCTGGCGCCCAGGGCCGTCAAGACGGCGCAGACGCGCCCCGCAGCGTCGAATATGGGAGCAGAGACCGCGCTGATGCCCCGCAGCAGCGTGTCTTGCACGATGGCACATCCCTGCTCGCGCACCTGCCGCCGCAACCGGGTCACAGGCTGCGGCCCACCAAACAGGGAACGCTGCTCGGCGGAGGCGGCGTCGAATTCCGCCTCGGCCTTGCGGTGCATGTCTGCGTTGTCGGTAAAAGCCAGGAACACCTGCCCCGTGGCAGACCACAGCAAGGGCAGAACCGAGCCCGCGCGGATGTTCACCGTCACCGGCAGAAAAGGCTCTTCAATGCGCAGCACCGTGGGCCCCAGGTTGCCCATGACGGCGATGAAGCATGTGACTTCAAGGCTTTCGCGCAGGCGCAGCAACGCCCCATCGCCCAGGCGCACCGGGTCGCACTGGCGAAGCGCTGCCAGCCCCAGGCGAATGGCTTCGGGCCCAAGGTAGTAATGGTGGGTGGCGGGGTTTTGCGCCACAAACCCTTCCTGCATGAAGCTGGACAGGTAGCGGTGCACCTTGGCAGCGCTTTCGCCAACCTCATTGGCTATGGCGGTGAGACTGGACGAGCCGCCCAGGCTGGCCAGCGCTTTGAGTATGACCATGCCCGTTTCGGCGGACTGGACACGCTGGCGCCGGTCGCCGGCTTGTGCGGAAGGTGTGGCGTTTTCCATGCGTGAAGTATCAGGGTAAATACGGCTCATTGATTACGCATTGCGTAATATCATCACGGCCTTCTGTCGTCATTGACATGCATCAACTGAAAGGAACCCTTTGATGAACCGCCGTCTGACCACCCAGCTGCTGGCCGCCCTGACCCTGGTGGCCAGCACTGGGCTGGCTTTTGCACAAGCCTTCCCATCGAAACCCGTGCGCTGGGTGGTGCCCTACCCGGCAGGTGGCGGCTCCGACTTCCTGGCCCGCACCATTGGGCAGCAGCTGTCCAAACAGGTGGGGCAGCCGGTCACCGTGGACAACAAGCCCGGCGGCAACACCGCCATTGCCGCGTCAGACGTGGCACGCGCGCCCGCCGATGGCTACACCGTGCTCTCTGCCGACAACGGCACCATGGTGTTCAATAGCGCGCTGTACGCCAAGCTCACGTACAACCCCGAAAAAGACCTGACGCCCGTGACGCTGATGGGCAAGTTCCCCATGATCCTGGCCGTGGGTGAAAACTCCGAGTACAAGGACGCCAAGCAGCTGATCGCCAAGGCCAAGGCGGCGCCCGGGCGCATCAGCTACGGTTCTGCCGGGGCGGGCAGCCCGCACCACCTGGCCATGGAACTGCTGAAGGTGGGCGCTGGACTGCACATGGTGCACATTCCCTACCGTGGCGCTGCGCCCGCATTGACCGACCTGGTTGGCGGCCAGGTTGACGCGATGATGGTGGACCTGGCCGCAGGGGCAGGCTTCTTCAAGGGTGGCAAGATTCGCCCGCTGGCGGTGGCCAACCCCACGCGCCTGCCGCAACTGCCAGACGTGCCCACGTTTGCCGAGCTGGGCTACAAGAGCGTGGAAGCTGCAGCTTTGGTGGGCATGGTGGCCCCGGCGAACACCCCCAGCACGGTGGTGGCCAGCATGCAAAAGCAGGTGGCGGCAGCCATCCAGGAGCCCGGCGTGCGCCAGAAGCTGGTGGACTTTGGCATTGAGCCGGTGGGCAACACGCCGCAGCAATACGCCGACCTGCTCAAGTCGGAAGTGCAGCGCTGGCACAAGCTGATCAAGGACCAGAAGATCTCTCTGGATTGACGTTTCGGGCGGCCAGTGCAGCCGCCACACCCCGTGCCGCAGGCGGTCCGACGGTACCATGGGCGGCAAGGGGAACCCACCATGTTCAAGGCCATTGCCTCGCTGCCGCGCACCGTCTGGCTCATCGGGCTCATCAGCCTGGTGAACGATTCGGCCTCTGAACTGGTGTACCCGCTGGTGCCGCTGTACCTGACCTCGGTGTTGATGGCTGGCCCCCGGGCGCTGGGCATCATCGAAGGCATAGCTGAGGCCACGGCCAGCCTGCTCAAGCTGTTCTCTGGCCTGGTGGTGGACCGCACACGCCGCAGCAAGCCCTGGATCGTGGTGGGCTATGGTCTGGCAGCACTGGGGCGCCCGCTCACGGCCTTCGTCACCAGCTGGCCGGGGCTGCTGGCCATCCGCTTTGCGGACCGGGTGGGCAAGGGTTTGCGCACGTCGCCGCGCGACGCCCTGCTGGCGGGCAGTGTGGACGCCAGCCGCCGTGGCCTGGCCTTTGGCGTGCACCGCGCCATGGACAACGCGGGCGCGGTGATTGGCCCGCTGCTGGCAGCCCTGTTGCTGGCCAGCGGCGTGGCGCTGCGCGACGTGTTCCTTTGGACCCTGGTGCCCGCCTTGGTGTGCCTGGCACTGGCGGGCATGCTGCGGGAGCCACAGACCACGCAGCCCGTGCCGCCACGCTCACCGCTGGCAAACGGGTGGGCAGGCGGACTGGCGGCCATGCCTGCCACCTACCGGCGTTACCTGGTGGTGGTGGCGCTGTTCACGCTGGGCAACTCGTCGAACATGTTTTTGCTGTTGCGGGCCAGCGAGCTGGGGGTGCCGCAGGCACAGGTGCCTTTGCTGTGGGCAGCGGTGTCGGCCATTGCCATGCTGTTTTCGGCGCCGCTTTCGGCCCTGTCAGACAAACTGGGGCGGCGCAGCCTGCTGCTGGCGGGCTACCTGGCCTACGCCCTGTTCTACCTGGCCATGGGCACGTGGCAACTGCACGGCGCTGCGCTGTACGGGTTGTTTGCGTTTTACGGGCTGTTCCTGGCAGCCACCGAGGGCGTGGAAAAAGCCCTGGTAGCCGACCTGGCCCCCGAAGGCCTGCGCGGCACCGCGTTCGGCTGGTTCAACATGACGGCGGGCGCCATGCTGTTGCCCGCGTCAGTGGTGTTCGGGTGGATTTACCAGAGCGTGTCGGGCAGCGCGGCGTTCTGGTTTTCAGCAGCATGCGCCACGGCGGCGGCGATGCTGCTGAGGTGGTGGGTGCGGTGAATCAAGCCACCGACTCCTCCAGCACAGTCTGGTTGAATTGAGACATGACTGCGGTCCAGTGCGCCAGCTGGGACGCCACATGCTGCTGAAGCTCGGCGGGTGAACTGGTTTTCACGTACGCGCCTTCTTGCTGCATGTGCTCCACCAAGCCCGCAGCGCCCAACGCCCGGTTCAGGGCCTGGTTCAGCCGTTCAACAATCCACTCTGGGGTTTCAACCGGGGCAAACAAGGCGTACCACTGGTGAATGTCGAGCATGCCCAGGCCCAGCTCTTCAAAGGTGGGCACGTCAGGCAGCAACGGCAACCGCTCGGTTCCCGCAACCGCCAGTGGCCGCACCTTGCCCGTGCGCAGGTAAGGCATAGCCGTGAACAGGCTGGGCACCATCCATTGCGCCTGTCCTTTCATCAGTGCATTGATGGCTGGCGCAGCGCCAGCGTAGGTCAGGCCTTCGGCCTTGCAACCATAGTGCTGCAACATGATCTCGGCGGCCAGGTGCGGCACCGTGCCTTCACCCGCAGATGCATAGACCATGTTCTGCGACGACGCCTGCAGCGCATCGACCAGTTGACCCAATGAACGGATGGATGACTGGGCGCTGACCACCAGCACGCTGGGCGAATACCCGACCATGCCCACCGGCTTGAAGTCGGCAACCGGGTCGTAGCGCAGCGTCTGCATGGCGGGGTTGATGCCGTGGGTGGCGATGTACCCGAACATGAGCGTGTGACCGTCGGGCACGGCGGCGGCGACGTATTCGGCCGCAACGCTGCCGTTGGCGCCGGTGCGGTTGTCAACCATGACGGACTGGTCCAGCACGGGCCCCAGGTGCCTTGCGAGCAGGCGCGCAATCGTGTCGTTGCCGCCGCCTGCGCTGGTGGGCACGATGATGCCCAAGTCCCGCAGCGGAAAGACCTTCGCATCCGCGCCCTCAACCGCTTCAGCAGGCGTGGGCGGGAACACGTAATCGGGCAGGTGCAGTTCGCCCTCCAGTATCTTGCGCGCGGTTCGCACCAGCGCGGCCTTCTGCACGGCGGCCTCCAGGCCCTCGCCGCTGATCTCCACTTCAAGATCGATCTGCCCCTGCGGATGGAGAACGGATATGGGGTGGCGCCCAGGCGCCAGCACCTGGCCGGACGCAACGGTGCCAGGCAACGCGAACGCGGTGCTCACGCCGATGGCCCCCGTGACCGCATGGGAAGCGTGGCAGCGGTGGGGTGTGAAGTAGCGCGAGACGATGCTTTCTGCAGCGTCCCCTGGGCTGACGATGACAGGTTTGGGAACGACGCTGTTCTTCACGTCGCCCAAACCCATGCGCGTACCGGCCTCCAGGCGCATGCGCTCCAGCTTGGCCAGCAGATCGGTGTTGGCGTCCAGCTCGGCCGGGCGCTCCCGCCCGCTCAGCCCCAGGTCGGTGGCGCGGACGATCATGAGCGGCATGGCGGCGTCGATGCAGGTGACGTCCACCCCGTCGATGCGATCGATGCGCTTGCCGGTGGGAAACAGGCTGCCCGTGACGGCGCCCCAGGCATCCAGAAAGTTGAGCAGGATGGGCGCTGCTGTACCAGCAACGCCATCAATGCGGGCCTGCCCCTCATAGGTCACTTGCCCGCCCGGTGTCTGCACCGTGGCGTCAATCTTGGCGCCGGTGTTGACGTTGTGGATGCGCACCGTGGTGACACCGTCCTGCGCCTGGATCAACCCTTGTTCGATGGCGAAAGGCGCGACACCTGCCAGCATGTTGCCGCAGTTGGGGCGTGTATCCACCGACTGGTGACCGACCCCGACCTGGGCAAACAGGTAGTCCAGATCGCAGCCCGGCAGGGCCGAGCGGGAAACGATGGCCACCTTGCTGTTGAGCGTGCTGTTGCCGCCCAGACCGTCCAGTTGGAGCGGGTCGGAAGCGCCGATGGCACCGATTAGCGCCTGATCTCGCGTGGCCGGGTCCTCGGGCAGCCATTCCTTCAAAAAGAATGGCCCCCTGGACGTTCCAGCACGCATCAACACACAGGGAATGCGCCGGTTCGGGGTGGTCATGTCAGTCTGCCTTGAGTTTGGCCTTCTGGACCACGCCCTGCCATTTGGCAAGGTCAGACTTCACCAGTTCGGCAAGCTGCTCGGGGGTGGAGGTTTCCACATCGGCGCCGTGGTCTTCCAGGCGCTTGATGGTGTCCTTGTCGTTCAACACCTTGTTGAGGGCCTGGTTCAGCTTCTGCACCACGTCTTTCGGCGTGTTTGCAGGCGCAAAAATCGCATACCACTGCTGCACGTCCACGCCTTCCACGCCCTGCTCTTTCAGGGTGGGAACGTCAGGCAACAAGGCAGAGCGCTTGGGGCCTGCCACCGCCAATGCATTGAGCTTGCCGGACTTGACGAAGGGCATCGCCGTGAAGAGGCTGGGGAACATCACCTGCGTCTGGCCGCCGATGGTGTCGGTGACTGCTGGTGCGGAACCCTTGTACGGAACATGCAACAGCGCGGTTTGCGTGGAGAGCTTGAACAGTTCGGCCGCGAAATGCGGCGCCGTGCCGTTGCCTGCCGACGCAACGCTGAAGCCATCTGGTTTTTCCTTGAGCAGGCGCACCAGCGTCTTCACGTCCTTGGCGGGCACCGTGGGGTTGACCACCATGAGCGTGGGCGAATAACCGACCAGGCCCACAGGGGCAAAGTCCTTGACGGGGTCGTAGCGCAGACGCTGCAGCGCAGGGTTCATGGCGTGCGTGGCAACGTAGCCGAATATCAGGGTGTTGCCATCGGGCTGGGCCTTGGCCACCAGTTCCGAGGCAATGGCGCCATTGGCGCCAGCCTTGTTGTCCACGATGACAGTGCGGTTAAGCAAAGGGGCGATCTTCTGCGCAATGACGCGGGCCATGGCGTCGTTGCCGCCACCGGCTGCCGTGGGAACCACGATGGTGATGGGCTTGTCGGCCTGCGCCAGACACGAGACGGCGAACGTCATCGCGCAGGCGAACAGTTGGAATTGGCGAGAGGTTTTCATATGTCTCCAGGAACTCTGTGAATACGGGTTTGAAAGCGGTTTGGCCTATAGGTGACTGAATATTGACGCAAACCGGGATTCAAATGAAGTGCAACTTTTAATATGATTAGTGCATGAGACACATCAATTTCGATCTTCAGCAACTGCAGGCCTTCATTGCCGTGGCAGAGCGCGGCAGCTTCCGCGCCGCTGCTGAAGAGATACACCTGTCTCCCCCGGCCATGAGCAGGCGCATCGAGAAACTGGAGTCGATCATCGGCACACGGCTGCTCAACCGCACCACCCGCGAAGTGGAGCTGACCAGCGTGGGCCGCGTGTTCCTGGAACGCGCGCGTGCGGCCATCGACGACCTGGAGTCTGCAATGCTGGGCATTTCAGACATTGCCACGTCGCGCAGCGGGCGCGTCACCGTGGCTTGCGTGCCTTCAGCGGCGATCTACTTTCTGCCGCAGGTCATCAGCAGCTTCTCGGCCAAGTACCCGGCCATACGCATACGCGTCATCGACGAATCGATGAACCAGACCTTGCAGAGCGTGCTGAGCGGGGAGTCGGACTTTGGCATCGGCTTCATGAACACGCTGATGCCTGAAATCAAGTTCGAGAGCATTCACGTTGACCCCTTTGTGGTGGCCATGCGGCGCGACCACCCGCTGGCAAACCGCAAGGCAGTGGGCTGGCAGGAGATTGCGGGGGAGCGGCTGATTTCCGTTGCGCGCAGCAGCGGCAACCGCCAACTGCTGGACGACATATTGAGCAAGGCAGGCCTGAACCCCAACTTCGCGTTCGAGGTGAGCCACATTGGCACCTTGCTGGGCATGGTTGAAGCGGGCCTGGGCGTGGCCGCCGTGCCCCGCATGGCGCTGCCAGCGAACCACCCTTCCGTGGTGGGGTTGATGCTGCGCAAACCCACCATATCCCGCAGCCTGGGGCTGTTGAGCAAGCAGGGCGCCACCTTGCGGCCTGCTGCGGCCATGTTCCACGACCACTTGTCACAGGCCCTGCGGCGGCGCAAGATTGCAGCAAACCGGTGACCTGCGGTGCGGCGCTCAAGACGTATCTGTTGATACCATTGTCCGATCACAGCACGCCACCCAGCCCCTCCGGCTTGATGCCCATCGGATTCACATGAAGGCCCCCATCGCCATTGCAGATCTACTGAGCGAGGCAGACACGCTGCTGCAAGGCATGTTCAGCAATGCCCTGATCGGCATTTACGTGATCCAGGACAACCGCTTCATCTACGCCAACCAACGCCTGGCAGACCTGTTTGGCTACACCCAGGACGAGCTGTGTGCAGGCCTGGGGCCGATGGATCTGACGGCCCCCGAGCACCGGGCGCTGGCGCAGAAGGAAATTGAGCGCCGTGTGACCGGCAAGACGCAGGAAAGCTTCTACCACTTCCACGGCATCACCAAGTACGGCCGCCAGCTCGACGCCGAGGTGTTTGGCGTGAGCACGTCTTTCTCGGGTCGGCCAGCCATCATCGGCATACTGCTGGACGTGAGCGACCGTTACCGTGCCGAACGCGCCGCCGCCGATCAGCTCCGGTTCATCGAACAGCTGATTGACACCATCCCCAGCCCCATCTACTACAAAGACGAACGCGGCCTTTACCTGGGCTGCAACACGGCGTTCGAGCGCTACACGGGCGTGCCGCGCGACGAATTGATCGGGCGATCGGTGTACGACATCGTGCCCCAGGAACTGGCCACCCAGTACACCGAAGACGACGAGGATCTGTTCAACAAACCGGGAACGCAAACCTACGAGACGGTGGCCCAGTACGCCGACGGCACGCGCCACGAGGTCATCATCCACAAGGCCACCTTCAACAAGGCTGACGGCGGGCTGGGCGGGCTGGTTGGGGTGATGCACGACATCAGCGACCGCAAGCGCATGGAAGAGGCCATCTGGCGCGAGGCCAACTACGACGCGCTCACCAGCTTGCCCAACCGGCGTTTGCTGCGTGAACGCCTGACAGACGAGTTAGCCCGGGCCCACCGCAACGGGAGCACGCTGGCGCTGCTGTACGTGGACCTGGACGGCTTCAAGGAAGTCAACGACATCCTCGGCCACCACCTGGGTGACCACCTCCTCTGTGAGGTGGCGCAACGCATCCGCAAGGTACTGCGGGCGTCTGACATGCTGGGCCGGCAAAGCGGCGACGAATTCATCATCGCCCTGCCCGACCTGAGCGACGAACTGCAGTCCGGGCGCGTCGCGCAGGCGATTCTGGACACCGTCTCGCAGCCTTTCGTGCTGGAGGGGCAACTGGCCTACGTATCTGCCAGCATAGGCATTGCGTCGTACCCGCAGGACAGCGAGAACATCGACTTTCTGGTGAGCCATGCCGACCAGGCCATGTACGCGGCCAAGACCCAGGGCCGCAACTGCTATTGCCACTTCACGTGGGCCATGCAGGAGCGGGCGCAGCAGCGCCTGTCTATTGCCCACGAGCTGCGCCGCGCACAGATCGATGCGCACTTCGAGGTGCACTACCAACCCATCGTGGACCTGCGCAACGGCCGCGTCACCAAGGCCGAAGCGCTGGTGCGCTGGCGCCATCCGCAGCGCGGCCTGATCGCGCCAGCCGAGTTCATCCCCGTGGCAGAGGAAATCGGGCTGATCGGCGACATCGGCAACTGGGTCTTCATGAGCGCGGTGCGGGCCGTGCAGGAATGGCGCGCCCTGGCGGGCGAGGACGTTCAGGTGTCCGTCAACAAATCGCCGAGGCAGTTCCTGTCGGCGTCCAAGGGCTTCAGCTGGATCGACTACCTGCACGAGCAACAGTTACCACCCCAGGCGCTGGTGGTGGAGATCACCGAAGGCCTGCTGCTGGACGACCGCCCGGCCGTGGCCGACGCGCTGCTGGCCTTCCGCGACGCGGGCGTGCAGGTGGGCATCGACGACTTTGGCACCGGGTATTCGGCCATGTCCTACCTCAAGAAGTTCGACGTGGACTACCTGAAGATCGACCGGTCGTTCATCCGCGACATCACCACCGACCCGAGCGACCTGGCGATTGCCGAGGCGGTGATCGTGATGGCCCACAAGCTGGGCATGCGGGTGGTGGCCGAGGGCGTGGAAACCGCCGAGCAACGCGCGTTGCTGCAGGCCGCCGGGTGCGACTTTGCCCAGGGGTACTTCTACGCCAGGCCCATGCCGTGGCCAGACTTTCTGGCCTACGTGCAGGGCACCGCCGCCGGAGCCTAGCCCTGCCCCAGCATGGCACGCGGGTCGAGCCAGCGGGCCAGTTCTTCTGGCGTGGCGTATTCCAGAGCGAGCGCGGCTTCGGTGAGCGTGAGCCCTTCACGGTGGGCCAGCTTGGCCACCTGGGCGGCGCGGTCGTACCCGATGTGCGGCACCAGCGCCGTGACGAGCATGAGCGAGCGCGACAGCGTTTGCGCGATGCGCTCGCGGTCGGCCTCGATGCCGCGTGCGCAGTGCACATTGAAGCTGCGCATGCCGTCGGCCAGCAGACGGATGCTCTGCAGCAGGTTGTGGGCGATGAGGGGTTTGCACACGTTCAGTTCGAAGTTGCCTGAGGCCGCGCCGAAGGTGATGGCCGCGTCGTTGCCCATGACCTGGACGCACAGCATGACCAGTGCCTCGGACTGCGTGGGGTTGACCTTGCCGGGCATGATGGAGCTGCCAGGCTCGTTTTCGGGGAGGGTGATTTCGCCCAGTCCGCCCCGGGGGCCAGAGGCCAGCCAGCGCACGTCGTTGGCGATCTTGACCAACGCCACCGCCAGAGCCTTGAGCGCACCGTGCGCCAGCACCAGCGCGTCGTGCGCGCCCAGGGCGGCAAAGGCGTTGGGTGCGCGGGTGAAGGGCAGGCCGTAGATGCCCGCCAGCTCTGCGGCCACCCGCTCGCCAAACGCGGGGTGGGTGTTGAGCCCCGTGCCCACCGCCGTACCTCCTATGGCCAGCTGACACAGCTGCGGCAGGCTGGCCTGGATGGCCGCACGCGCCTGGTCCAGTTGCGCCACGTAGCCCGAAAACTCTTGCCCCAGCGTGAGCGGCACCGCGTCTTGCAGGTGCGTGCGGCCCATCTTGACGATGCCCGCAAACGCCTGTGCCTTGCCATGCAGCGTGTCGCGCAGGCCGTCCAGCGCGGGCAGCAGGTCGCCGGTGATGGCCTGGGCGGCAGACACGTGCATGGCGGTGGGGAACACGTCGTTGGACGACTGGCCGAGGTTGACGTCGTCATTGGGGTGCAGCAGGCGCTGTGCGCCCCGGCCGCCGCCCAGCAGCTCGGAGCCCCGGTTGGCCAGCACCTCGTTCATGTTCATGTTGGTCTGCGTGCCCGAGCCGGTCTGCCAGACGGAGAGGGGGAATTCGGCGTCCAGGTGGCCTTCGGCCACCTCGCGCGCGGCCTGGGCAATGGCCAGCGCCTTGTCTGGCGGCAGCAGGCCCAGCGCTTGGTTGACGGTGGCGCACGCGCCCTTCACCACGGCGAGCGCGCGGATGAAGGCAGTGGGCAGGCGTTCGGTGGAGATGGCGAAGTGCTCCAGCGAGCGCTGGGTTTGCGCACCCCACAGGCGGCGGGCGTCCACCTTGATGGCGCCCAGGGTGTCGCGTTCTTCACGGGTGGCTGGCATGGCGTGGCCCTCCTTGCAGGGGAATGCTACGCCTGGGCGGGGGGTTTGGGGGAATTCTGGGCGATGGGCGGGGCTGATAGCGGCAGGCCCGGATCCGGCAGTTCGGCTCGCAATATCGAGCCAGTGACAGATTCGGTGCAGTACAAGGTGGTCCGCCCCTCACCGCCGAAAGCCAGGTTGGTCAGTGAGGTGCCGGCGCAGCTACGCAACACCAGTTCCGGCTCGCCACGGGGGCTCAACACCCAGACCAACCCCAGCCCCGGGTTGGCCACCAGCACCCGGCCCTTGGTGTCCACAGCCAGACCGTCTGGGCCGCTGGGGCCGTAGGACGTGAAGAACGCGCTGACCTTTGACACGCTCCCGTCCTCCAACAGCGGCACGCGCCAGACCTGGTTGCCTCGCGTTACACCCAAATAGAGAACCTTCTCATCGGGCGACAGCGCCACCCCGTTCGGGCTGGGCACATTGGTCAGCAAGGCGTCCAGCATGCCGTTGGGGCGCAGGCGGTACAGGCGCCCGGTCGGGTCGTGCAGACCGGTTTGGCCCTGGTCGGTGAAGTACAGGTTGCCTTGTTGATCAAACACCAGATCGTTCACGCCCTTGAAGCGCTCGCTGTTGCGCCGCTCCAGGTACGGGCGCACCGCACCGCTCTGGATATCGCAGACCATCAGGCCGTTGCGGTAGTCGGTGATCAGCAGTTCCCGCTCGTTCAGGAACTTCATGCCGTTGGGCTCGCCGTCCCACTCGGCCACTGCGTCCCAGCGGCCCTGCGAGTCGATGCGAAAGATGCGGCCGAACGGAATGTCGGTGACGAAGAGGTTGCCAGCCCGGTCGAACACCGGGCCTTCGAGGAACGAATCCGTCGGCAAGCCCCCCCGGTTGGCATCTGCCCAGGCCGACCGCTCGCCGGTACGGCGGTAATGCTCGGGCATCCGGGTGAAGACCTCGGTGTCCCGGACTTCAGGGGGCGTGAGAAAAAACATGGTGTTACTGGCGTTCAAACGCGGTGTTGGCCGCCACTTTGCCCCAGACGCTGTTGCGTTCGGCCAGCTCTTTGGCAAACGTGCTGGCGTCCCAGTGTCCTGCCTCTGCGGCAATGCTGTCGGCGTAGGTTTTCATGTCAGCCGATGCCATGGCGGCGGCAATTTCATTTTGCAGACGGTCCACCACGGCAGCCGGAGTACCTTTGGGTGCCCACAGCCCGGTGAAGTTGATGACCCCAAAGTTCTTCAAACCTGCCTCAGCAAAGGTGGGCACGTCAGGCAACGCGACGAGGCGCTTCGAGCCGCTGACCGCCAACATGCGCATGCGCCCCCCTTTGACGTTGCCCATCAATCCCGGCGTGGATGCGATCTGGAAATCAATGGTGCCCGAGAGCAAGGCGGTTGACGCCTCTCCTGCGCCCTTGAACGGAATGTGCATGAAATTGGCGCCACCCGCAATGCCCAGCGCTTCGCTCGCAAAGTGAGGCATCGTACCCGCACCACCAGTGCCGTAGGTGACCTTTTGCGGCTGGGCTTTGGCGGCAGCCATCAACTCACCCAGCGACTTGTAAGGGGACTCGGCCCGCACCGCGACCGCCATGGGGGCAAACACAAAGGCCCCCACGGGTATCAGGTCCTTTTCGTGGTCAAACGGCAGTTTCTTGAATATGTGGGGCAGCAAGGCGTAAGTGGTGTCGTTGGCCACCAGGGTGTAACCATCAGCAGGTGCGTTCGCCACGGCATTCAAGCCGATCGTGCCAGTTGCCCCCGCCCGGTTTTCCACGACGAACGCCTGACCCGTCTGTTGTTGCAACCGCGCGGCCATTTTGCGGGTTACCACGTCGACAGCACCACCTGGGGCGTAAGGCACGACGATGCGGACCGGCTTGCTGGGCCAGGCTTGGGCATGTACAGCCATGGAGCCTGCGAGAGCCAGGCCAGCGAAGATAATTTTGTGCAGGGATTTCATGATGCAGTCTCCTGATTGTTTGGACAAACTTTAGTCGAGGGTGATGCGGGCGGTTTTGATGACATCGGCCCATTTGGCGGTTTCTGCGCTGACGAATTTCGCCAAAGCTTGGGAACCACCCTCCGCGGGTATCGCGCCCATGTCAAACAGGCGCTGACGAATGGCCGGATCAGCCAACACCGCCTTGAGCTCAGACTCCATGCGCTTGAGTACATCCGGCGGCGTCGCAGCGGGCGCCCAGATGCCGTTCCACTCATAGGCACTGAAGCCCCCCAGTCCGCTCTCTGCCACGGTCGGCACATCGGGCATGGAGTCAATGCGTTTGTCAAAAGCCGTCGCAATTGCTTTGAGCTTACCGGCCTTGACCAGGGGGCCCGACGCGGTGATGGCACTGAACATCATGTCCACATGGCCACCAGCCAGATCGGCCAAGGCCGGAGCGCCGCCACGGTACGCTACGTGAGTGAGTTTGAGCTGGTGACCTTGCGCGAACAGTTCACCGCTCAAGTGGGCCGCTCCACCATTACCTGCAGAAGCATAGTTGACATTGCCGGGCTTGACCCGCGCGCGCTGCAGCAAATCAGCCATGGAGTTCACAGGTGATGCGGCAGGAACGACCAGCAGCGTGGGGATGCGAGCCACCATGCCCACCGGTGCAAAATCGCGCGCATAGCTGAAGCTCAACTTTGGGTAAAGGCTGGGATTGACAGTGAAAGCCGTCGCGTCGTACAGAAACGTGTATCCGTCTGGCGCGGCTTGGGCCACCGCCTGGGCACCGATCGTGCCGCCCGCGCCCCCTCGGTTATCCACCACCACCGGTTGTTTGAGGCGGCTGGCGAGTTCGGTCGCCACCACCCGCGCCAGTGCGTCCGCAGCACCTCCTGCGGCATAGGGAACCACCAGTTTGATGGGCTTTTCCGGCCATGCGGCTTGGGCGCCCATCGCTATCGCGCCAACGACCAAGGCCAGGGCATGTCGAATCCAACGTTGTTTCATGGTAAGTCTCCGAGTTTTATAGTTGAGGGGCTCAAACGGTGGCGATGGGTGTGACCGGCGACCCCACGGCACCAGGCAGCCGCAAAGGGGGGGCTGTCAACAGAAAGCGGCTGCGGCCGTGGCTTCGGAGCCAGCCAGCGAGTTCGGTCAGGTACCACAACTCGCCCAGGTGAATGCCGTTCTTGAACAGGCAGTGCTCGTGCAGCGGCAGGCGGGGACGGCGCAGGCCGGTGTGCCCGTTCAACTTCGGTACCACCAACTCGACCGCCGGGTTGTCGGCCACCAGACAGGCCAGCTTTACATCGACGATCCAGTTCAACAGGCGGCCGTCCCAGCCGTCCAGACCGGAACCCGTTTCGTGCAACCGGGCCAGGTCGGGCTGGCGGTTCATGGCCAGCAAGGTGTCGGCAAAGCCGGTGTGCACGCACACCATGTCGCCAGGCTCCACCTGAATGCGGTCGGCGTCCAGAATTCGCATGAGGGCGTCGTACCCCACGGCTTGGCGCTGACGCCCCAGGTGATGCTCCAGGTCGATCATCACGGCCCGCCCCTGCACGCCATGTTCGGCCAGCCGCTCTATGCCCAACGCTGTAGCCTGAGGGCCGGGGTAGCGGGCTGGGCCGGCCTCGGGGCCTGCGTCCTCGGGCGCGGCGGTGATGTCCTCGCCACCGCGAAATCCGTTGTAGAACACCATCTCCGCGATGCCGTCGCCATCGGCGTCAAAGCGGCTGCCCACATGCGACAGACCATCCCACTGGGTGGAGTACTGCAGGCTCATGAGGACGACGTCGTCGTTGACCACGTCGGTGAGTTCGGGGTCTTCGTCTTGGTAGGACCAGCAAAAGCCCTGTTGACCGGCGCTCTTTCCGTCGCGAATGACGGCATAGCGGCGCGGCGGAATGCGCCGGGGGTTCATGCTGTGGCCGCCCGGCACGTCCAGCGGCAAGCTCAGGCAAAAGGTTCGGCCTTCGCGCACCTCGGCCAAACCCTGCAACACCTTGGCCGGTGTGACCAGGTTCATGCGGCCGCGCTGGTCATCAGGGCCAAACTCGCCCCAGGCGCTGCCGGGGGGTTGTTGCTTCCAGCGCGGCTGGCTCATGCGGCCACCAGCCCTTGGGTGGCCAACACGCCCAGCGCGTTCTTCACCGAGCCGACGCCCATCTTCACGTAGGCATCGGCGGTGACACCACCGATGTGCGGGCTCAGCGTGAAACGCGGCTCGCCGTGGAAGGGGTGCGGCGCGGTCATGGGTTCGACGGCAAAGCTGTCCAGCCCCACGCTGGCGACCTGGCCGCTGCGCACGGCATCCAGCAGGGCTGGCTCGTCGATCAGGCCGCCGCGCGCGGTGTTCACCAACATCACCCCGCGCTTGCACTGCGCCAGGGTCTGCGCGTTGAGCAACTTGGCGTTGTCCTTGGTCAGCGGGCAGTGCAGGGAAATGGCGTCGGACTCGCGCCAGATGGCGTCCAGTTCGACGCGCTGCACATAGGCAGGCACGTTTTGCGCGTACGGGTCGAACCCGAGCACGCGCATGCCCATGGCATCTGCCATGCGGGCAAAACGCAAGCCGATGGCGCCCAGACCGATCAGGCCCACGGTCCGCCCCTCCAGCTCCACGCTCTTGTGGGTGGCCTTGTCCCAATGACCGGCGTGCATGCGCTCGTTCAGGTGAACGACCGACTTGGCGCAGGCCAGCAGCAGTGCCATGGCCTGCTCCGCCACTGCCGCCGCGTTGGCCCCGGCTGCCGCCACCACCTGGATGCCGCGCTGCGCAGCGGCGTCCTTGTCAATGGTGTCGGTACCGCTGCCATGCTTGGAAATCACTTTCAGGCTGGGCGCCGCGTCCATGGCGGCGGCCCCGACCTTGCCATAGCGCACGATGATGGCCAACGGATCGTGCCGCTGGCACAGCGCCACGATGTCATCGTCGGTGGGGGTCTTGCCAGCGAAAACGACCTCGAAATCACCCAGCAGGGCCAAAGCCTGGGGGGCCAGGTCGGCCGCCGTGACCAAAAACACGGGTTTGCTCACAGGGTTTCTCCTTCACCGATCACGCCAGCGGCGCGCAAAGCGCCCTCCAGCCACTTAGGACGCAAGGCCTTGCGGCTGCGGATATCGGCAATTCGCTGGGTCTCGGCCGCCACCTTCTCTTCGGCCAGAGGCAGCAGCGATGCGGCCTTTTCGCGCTCGATCACGGTCACGCCATCGGCATCTCCCACCACCAGATCGCCGGGGTTCACCGTCACGCCGCCAACCGACACCGGGTGGTTCACCCGGCCCGGCACGTACTTGGTGGGGCCGTTGGGGTTGAGCCCCGCAGCGTACATGGGGAAGCCGAGTTCACGGATGGCCTCGCTATCGCGCACCGCGCCGTCGATCACCACGGCGGTCACGCCCAGGGCCACACACTGCTGGCACATGATCTCGCCCATCAGGGCGCTGGTCAGGTCACCCTTGCCGTCCACGACGATCACATCGCCTGGCTGGGCCAGTGCCATGGCCGCGTGGATCATCAGGTTGTCGCCGGGCCGCACCTCGACTGTCAGGGCCGGACCAGCAAAGCGCATGCTGGGGGCCAGCGGTGCAATGCGGCCGCTGAGCGCGCCTCGGCGTCCGGCCACGTCGGCAAGGATGGAGGAAGGGTATTGGGCAGCCTGAGCGACCACGGCAGCGTCAACACGGGAAATGTCTTTTACAACGTCTGGGAGAGACATGGGAGATTCCTTGAACAAATGTGAGGGAAGGGATGGACCGAGCGTTGACCGTCAATCCACGCCACCGTCCGCTGTCGCTAGGTTGCGGCGTTGGCGAATCGCGGGCATCACCATCGCCACAAACAGCAACGCGGTGACGATGAGAAATGTCAAGCTGATGGGACGTGTGACGAACACTGCAAAACTGCCGTCAGACATCAACAAGGCGCGACGGAGGTTTTCTTCCAGCATCGGCCCCAGCACGAAGCCCAGGATCAACGGTGCGGGATGGCATTCCAACTTGGCCATCACGTAGCCCAGCACACCAGCAGCGGCACACAGGTAGACCTCCATGGCGCTGTTGTTGAGGCTGTAGTTGCCCAAGGCGGCAAACATCATGATGGCGGGGAACAGCCAACGGTAAGGCACCTGCGTCAAGCGCGCCCACACCCCTACCAGCGGCAGGTTGAGCACCAGCAACAGCAGGTTCCCGACGAACATGCTCGCCACCAGACCCCAGAACAGTTCCGGTCTGGACGTCATCACCTCTGGGCCCGGCTGAATGCCCTGCATCGTCAGCGCGCCCAACATCAAGGCCATCACCGCCGTGGCGGGTATGCCCAAGGTCAGCGTCGGGATGAAGTGAGTCTGAGCTGCAGCGTTGTTGGCCGCTTCCGGTGCGGCCACCCCCTCGATGGCACCCTGGCCAAAACGGGATGGGTCCTTGGCCAGCTTCTTCTCGAGCATGTACGCCGAGAACGACGCGACCGATGCCGTGATTCCCGGCAGCGCGCCAAAGAACGAGCCCAGGACCGTGCCACGCAGGGTGGGCTTGGCCGCCACCTTCATGTCGCTCCAGGTGGGCATGAGGTTTTTCACGTCCTTGGAGAAGATTTCCACCTTCTCCGTCTTGGAGACGTTCTGCACGATCTCGGCCACCGCAAACAGCCCCACTGCGATCACGGTGAACCCGATGCCGTCCAGAAGTTCGGACAAGCCGAAAGTGAACCGTGGCAAGCCCGAAGTCACATCCGTGCCGACAATGCCCAGCATCAAGCCCGCTGCGACCATGGCCAACGACTTGATGAGGTCGCCATGGGCCAGCACCGCCGAGAACACCAGCCCCATCAGCATCAGCGCAAAGTACTCGGCCGCGCCGAACTCCAGTGCCCACAATCCGATCAGCGGCCCGAAGAAGGCCACCACCAACGTCGAGATGGTGCCTGCGACAAAAGATGCGACGGCAGCCGTGGCCAACGCCGGCCCTGCCCGCCCTTGACGGGCCATCTGGTAACCATCGATCGCGGTGACCGCAGAAGAAGCCTCGCCCGGCATGTTCACCAGGATCGCAGTGGTGGACCCACCGTACTGCGCTCCGTAAAAAATGCCTGCCAGCATGATCAGCGAACTCACCGGATCGAGCCCGAATGTGATCGGCAGCAGCATGGCGATGGTCACCAAAGGGCCCACGCCTGGCAGCACCCCGATGAGCGTTCCCAGCAACACACCCAGAAAGCAGTAGGCCAGGTTCTGCAACGAGAGCGCAACGCTGAACCCCAGCGCCAGGTTTGAAATGACGTCCATCATTTACAGCCCCAAGTCGAACAGGAACAGCGCATACGGCAAGCCCAGACCCCAGACGAAAATCGCCAAGGCCAACAGGCACAGCACCACGGTGAGGACCAGGGTCTCACCCCAGTGAAACTCTTTGCCAGCCAGCGCGCTGATCACCACCAGCGCCACCACGGCGGGAATGAGCCCCAGCCGCTCAATCAACCAGCCGAAGGCCACCAAAGCCACCACCAGCAGCAGCAGCGGCCAAAAGGTCCAGACCCCTTCGACACGCTCACCGGAGCGTATGCCCCGAAAAAGGGTGACCAGACCAAAGCCGATCAAGACCACCCCCAGTACCCGAGGAAAAAAGCCGGGGCCCATTTCCTGCAGACTGCCAAAGGGGTAAGACAGCGCGACCACAAAGCCCATCGCACCTAGAGCGATGAAGAGCAGACCGGCCAGGACGTCGCGGTTATTTTGAAATTCGAGCTTCATACTGGCCCTCGTTCATCGACCACCATGAGGCTCACTGACCCTGAATCCCAGCGTCCTTGATGACGCCGGCCCACTTGTCGTGGTCGGTCTTGACCGCTGTTGCGAACGCTGCAGGACCGGTATCGACGTCGCCATCGATCTTCGCCTTCACATCGGGCGACTTCAGCACCTTCGTGATTTCAGTGTTCAAGCGTTGAACGATCGGCTCCGGGGTGCCCGTCGGCACCGCAATGCCGAACCAAGTCACGGCAGTAAACCCGGGGAAGCCCGATTCGGCCACCGTGGGCACGTTGGCCCATTCCGCCACGCGCTTGGCCGAGGTCACCGCGATCGGGCGCAGTTGCCCGGCCTTCACCGGACCGCTGACGGACTCGACCGAGGCCACGAAGAAAGTGGCCCGCCCGCTGATGACGTCGGGCAGGGCCTGCGCCGTGCCTTTGTAGGGCACGTGCTTGTATTTGATGCCAACCGCCTTTTGCATGTACTCACCGGTCAGGTGAGCTACCGTGGCGTTGCCGGGAGACGCCATCAGCAACTTGCCAGGTTCTGCCTTGGCCGCCTTGACCAGATCGGCAAAAGACTTGATGGGCGAATCGGCACCCAACACAATTGCCAGAGGCACTTCGCTGACCAGCGTCACCGGCGCCAGGTCTTTGACCGGGTCGTATGGAAGACCCTGCATCAAGGACGGCGCAATCGACATGTTGCTGGTCTGCCCCATGACCAGGGTGTAGCCGTCCGGTTTTGCCTTGGCTGCGGCGTCCAGGCCCAAGGTGCCACCGGCCCCGGCCTTGTTCTCCACCACGATACGCCAACCGAGCGTGGACGACAGCTTGTCGCTGATCACACGGCTGATGATGTCGGTGCCGCCGCCCGGTGGGAAAGGCACCAGCAGCTTGATGGGTTTTTCGGGGTAGGCGCCCTGCGCGAAAGCAGAGCAGACAAGAACGCTGGACGCCAGCGCGAACAAGATACGCCGAGAAGTTTTCATCAATGTCTCCTAATGTGTACTGCGCCCTGATGACCCAGGACCGAGTGCAGGCCGATTGTGAAAACAAGCATTCCTGGAGTCCAATTCATAATTCCTTTAAATTCATAAATTAGGCTTTTGCAATGGACCTCCGAGATCTGCGCTATTTCGAAACCATCGCCCGGCTGGAACACCTGGGACAGGCCGCCGCCAAACTCCACCGGACGCAACCGGCTTTGACCAGCAGCGTTCGCCGGCTGGAGGAAGAATGCGGCGCCCCACTGTTCGAACGGGCGGGGCGCGGCATACGGTTGACCGCAGCTGGCAAAGTCCTGCTGAAATGGGCACAGCGCTTGCGCTTCGACGTGGAAGACGCCAAGCGGGAGATGTCCGCCTTGGGTCAAGGCCTGGCTGGCCATGTGCGCATTGGCATTGCCCCCACACCCGCCCAGTTCTTGCTGCCTGCGGTGGCCAAGCAGCTCCTGAGCGAGGCTCCAGCCGTGACGCTGAGCACGGTGGTGGGCTTGGTGGACAAAATGAAGCCCATGCTGGAGACGGGCGAACTGGACCTGATGATCGCCACCGAGTCAGCCCTGGACAAAGGGTTTGAAACCCAGGTGTTGTCCGAAGACCCGATCGTGGTGGCGACCAGCGCCGACCACGAACTGTTCAACGCCAAGCCCACCATGGAGGACCTGACCCGCTACCGCTGGGCGCTGCAACCGCCCGGAGCACCAACGCGGGACTGGCTCGATCACGCGTTCGACGCCCGCCATCTGCCCAGACCGCAGGTGCAAGTCGAGGCGTCGATGCTGATCATCCTGCCGAACCTGATTGCGCAAACCGGTTTGCTGAGCTTCATTTCGCGTCACCACCTCTCAGGGGATTTCGCGCGGCTGGGACTGAAAGAGGTCCCAGTGGCCGATGTGGTGATGCACCGCCGGCTGGTGGTGACATACCGGGCGAACAACGCCTTGTCTCCAGCGGCAACTCGGGTGGTCGAGTTGTTTGCAGAGAACAGCCAATCACCCCCCTCTTTGGCTTCAGTCGGCTGAACAAGCGTGCGTTGCACGACTGAATTTGCTCCCCAAAGTAGCCGGGAATTCGGTGCGGAAGACCGTGCGGCCACCGCTGGACACCACCACGATCCCGCCCCCATGCGACTCGACGATCGCCTTGGTGATGGCCAGCCCAAGCCCCGCCCCTTCGGAAGCAGGATGGGCCCTGGACCGGTCGGCGCGGTAGAAACGGTCGAAGAGCCGCGGGATGTCCTCCGGTGCTATCGGCAGCCCTTGGTTGCTGACCGCCAAAGTCACGGCGCCTCCATTCGACGCCACCTGCACCGCCACATCTGACCCGGCATCCGCATGCCGCAGCGCGTTGGACAGCAGGTTGCTGATGGCACGGCGCATCATCAGGCGGTCGCCTTCCATTTCGGCCTGCCCCTCCAGCACCAGCCGGATGTGCTTTTCGTCGGCCACGGCTTCGTAGAAATCGAACAGCGCAAGCACCTCCTGGTGCAGCTGGATGCGTTCGCGATGGGGCAGGTCAATGCCGTTTTCCGTCTTGGCCAGAAAGAGCATGTCCGACACCATCCTGGCCAGGCGCTCAAACTCCTCGGCGTTCGAGGCCAGAATGTCGCGGTACTCGTCGGCACTGCGCCGCTGTGCAAGCGCCACCTGGGTCTGGGTGAGCAGGTTGCTCAAAGGGGTGCGCAGTTCGTGCGCCAGGTCGCTGGAAAAGTCCATCAACCGTTGAAAGTCTTGCTGCAGCCGGTCGAGCATGCCATTGAGACTGGCGGCCAATTCGGCAAACTCCACCGGCACCGACGCCACGGGCATGCGCTCCTGCAAGGTGTGAGAGGTGACGGAGGTTGCCCTGTCGCGCATCGCCTTCAGGGGCGCCAGCCCCCTGCGGGCAGCCCACCAGCCCAACACACCGCTGACCAGTGTGGCCACCAGGAGATAGGCGGCCAGCGTCTTGCGCAGGTCAGCCAGAAAATGGGTGTGGTGCGCGGTGTCCAAGGCCACCAGCACCCGCAAGGTTCGCCGATCGGCAGTGGATGCCAATGGCGACGCTGCGGGGAGTGGCAGGTTTTCCATGACGCCGCGCAGCGCCTGCCCGGCGTGGCTCCACTCCATCAGCCTGCCAGGTGCCAGAGAATCAGCAGGAAGGTTCTGCGTCAGCGCCTGTTGGCCATAAATCAGATCGCCCCCCAGCCAGACCTGCACAAACAGTCCCTTGTGGCTGTCCAGCATGTCATCAAGCGCCCCCGTCAAGGCGGCAGGGCTGGCGGCTTCAGCGACGAGCTTTTCTACCAGATGCACCTTGTCGTCGAGGAATATCCTGTCGAGTTCGACGAAGTGGCGGGCGGTGGCCCAGGCCACCAACACGCCCAGGCCCAGCAGAACCGAGGCCGCCACCAGTGTGAACAGCACGGTCAGCCTTGCGGTCAGGGTCAGGCGCATGGACCTCATCGGGTTTCAGGACTCTCCAGCACGTAACCCATGCCGCGCACGGTCTGGATCAGCTTCACATCAAAGCCGTCGTCCACCTTGGCTCGCAGGCGCCGCACCGCGACTTCGATGACGTTGGTGTCGCTGTCGAAATTCATGTCCCACACTTGCGATGCGATCAACGAGCGCGGCAGCACTTCGCCCTGGCGGCGCATCAGCAACTCGAGCAAACCGAATTCCTTGGCCGTGAGGTCGATGCGCTTGCCCGCGCGGCTGACCCGGCGGCGCAACAGGTCCAGCTCCAGGTCATCCACCCTCAGGGTCGTGCTCTCGGCGCCGTTGCGGCCCCGGCGCAGGATGGTCCGCACCCGCGCCAGCAACTCGGCAAACGAAAAGGGTTTGACCAGGTAGTCGTCCGCCCCCAGTTCCAAGCCCTTGACCCGGTCTTCCACCTGGTCGCGCGCCGTAAGGAACAGCACCGGCATCTGCCGCCCTCGGCTGCGCAAGTTCTGCAGCACCTGCCAGCCGTCCAGCCCCGGCAGCATCACGTCCAGGATCACCAGGTCGTGGTCGCCGTCCAGCGCATGGTGCAGGCCGTCCACGCCGTTGGTCGCCAGGTCCACGGTGAACCCTGCCTCGCGCAGCCCCTGGCGCAGGTAGTCACCCGTCTTGGGTTCGTCTTCAACGATGAGAATCTTCACGGCAAGTCTTCCTGTCCCTCTAGTGTGCCTGGGGTCAAGCAGCCACGGGCGAACATGACACATTTGTAATCCGGCGGTCATGTTCAAGTGACCCTTGCAGGCATAAAGTGAAGTCGCTGGCGTACGACACACATTGGCCATGGCCGGTGGAATTTGTCTGGAAAGGACTGCACCATGAATGCCTCCAAACCCCTGGCCTTGGCCATACTCATCGGCATGGCGACGTTCTCTGCCTCGGCCCAAACGGCTGCCGAGCATGCCCAACACCACCCCGACGGAGCGGCCGCACCTGCCCAAGCCGCGCCCGCCACGCCCGAGCAACAGATGTCTGCCATGGACAAGCAGTTGCAGCTGATGCGTGACATGAGCCGCAAACTGGCCGACGCCAAGACCCCGCAGGAACGTCAGGCCGTGATGGCCGAACACCAGAAGACCATGCAAGACAGCATGATGCTGATGAACCAGATGCAAGGCATGCCCATGGGGGATATGGGCATGATGGGAGGCCAGATGATGCAGCGCCACGCCCTGATGGAAAAGCGCATGGACATGATGCAAGCCATGATGCAGATGTGGATGGACCGAGACGCCGAAAAGCGTTGAGCGCCGATGGCGCAGGAGGACCCCATGAACTCACCAGAAAAAACCAACGAAGGGCACACCCCGCTTTGGCGCAGGCCGCTTGCCCTGGCCTGGGCAGCGGCGGCGGTGATTGCGGTGTTTTACCTGCTGCGGGAACATTGGGGGCATGTGCTGGGCTGGTGGCCTTACCTGGTGCTGATGCTTTGCCCGCTGATGCACTTGCTTCATGGGCATGGAGGACACCACTCCCGCCACGGCCACAAGAACGACGGCGCCTGAACCATGGACCACACCCACCACCATCACGCCGGCCATCACCCTCACACAGCAGAGGGCGCCGAGCCTTCGCTGGCATCGCCGCCGTCGGCTGCGGGCACCGTGTACACCTGCCCCATGCATCCGGAGATTCGCCAGGACCACCCTGGCACCTGCCCCAAGTGCGGCATGACGCTGGAACCGGTGATGCCTTCCCTGGACGACGAGGAAGACCCCGAACTGCGCGACTTCCAGCGGCGCTTCTGGTGGACCTTGCCCCTGACCGTGTTGGTCACCTTTTTGGCCATGGCGGGGCACCGCGTGCCGGGCTTGGACATCGGCGTGCAAACCTGGCTGGAACTGGCGCTGTCGCTGCCCATCGTGCTGTGGGCGGGCATGCCCTTCTTCAAACGGGGCTGGCAATCGGTGGTGAACCGCAGCCCCAACATGTGGACGCTGATCGGCCTGGGCACGGGTGCAGCTTTCGTCTACAGCGTGGTGGCCACACTGGCGCCCGGGGTGTTCCCCGCGTCGTTCCTGTCGATGGGGCGCGTGGGGGTGTACTACGAGGCGGCGGCCGTGATCATCTCGCTGACATTGCTGGGGCAGGTGCTGGAGTTGAAGGCACGCTCGCAGACGTCGGCCGCGATCCGCTCGCTGCTGGGCCTGGCGCCCAAGACGGCACGGCGCATCCGGCCTGACGGCGGGGAAGAAGACGTGCCACTGGCGCACGTTCACATTGGAGACTTGCTGCGTGTGCGCCCCGGAGAGAAGGTCCCCGTGGACGGTGCCGTCGTAGAGGGCGCGAGCGCCGTGAACGAATCGATGCTCACGGGTGAACCCCTGCCCGTGAGCAAACAGCCGGGCGACCAGCTGATTGGCGCAACCCTCAACACCAGCGGCGCCCTGGTGATGCGGACGGAAAAGGTCGGCTCGGCCACGGTGCTGTCGCAAATCGTGCAGATGGTGGCCCAGGCGCAGCGCTCCAAGGCCCCCATGCAGCGCATGGCCGACCAGGTGGCAGGCAAGTTTGTGCTCGCGGTCGTGGCTGTCGCGGTGGCCACCCTGCTGGCCTGGGGGTTCTTTGGCCCTGAACCAAGCTGGGTGTTTGGCCTCATCAATGCCGTAGCGGTGCTCATCATCGCCTGCCCATGTGCCCTGGGTCTTGCCACGCCCATGTCCATCATGGTTGCCACCGGCAGGGGCGCCACGCAGGGCGTGCTGTTCCGTGACGCCGCCGCCATTGAGAACATGCGCAAGGTGGACACCCTGATCGTTGACAAGACCGGCACGTTGACAGAAGGCAAGCCCGCATTCGAGCGGGCCGTGGCGGCACTGGGCCACACCGAAAGCGACGTTCTGCAACTGGCAGCCAGCCTGGACCAAGGCAGCGAGCACCCGCTGGCGGAGGCAATTGTGCGCACAGCCCGGGAGCGGGGATTGAGTCTTTATTCCGCAGGCCAGTTTGAATCGGCGTCTGGCATTGGCGTGACGGGCGTTGTCGATAGCAAACGGCTGGCCCTGGGCAACACCGCCCTGATGGAGCGGGAAGGCGTGGACGTCTCGGGTCTGCATGAGCAAGCGGAGGCGCTGCGGCAAACGGGCGCCAGCGTGATGCACTTGGCCGTAGATGGGCGCCTGGCGGGCTTGTTGGCGGTGTCTGATCCGGTCAAGGCCAGCACGCCCGAGGCGTTGGAAACCCTGCACCAAGCGGGCATCCGCGTCATCATGGCCACGGGTGACGGCTGGACCACCGCGCGCGCGGTGGGCGCGCGCCTGAGCCTGGACGAGGTGCATGCCGAGGTGAAACCAGCCGACAAGCTCTACCTTGTAGAACGCCTTCAAGCCGAGGGAAAGGTCGTCGCCATGGCGGGCGACGGCATCAACGACGCACCGGCCTTGGCCAAGGCCGATGTTGGCGTGGCCATGGGCACAGGCACCGACGTGGCCATGAACAGCGCCCAGGTGACGCTCGTGAAGGGCGACTTGCGCGGCATCGCCGTGGCACGGGGGCTGTCGGTGTCCACGGTTCGTAACATGAAGCAGAACCTGTTGTTTGCGTTCCTGTACAACGCGCTGGGCATACCGGTGGCGGCAGGCGTTCTGTTCCCGTTCACGGGCTGGCTGCTCTCGCCATTGATCGCCGCGCTGGCCATGAGCCTGAGTTCAGCCTCGGTCATTGGCAACGCCCTGCGGCTGTCGAAGACGTCGCCTTCTGCTCACGGTACTGCCAGCCAGTGAATCAATGAAAGGTCAACACCACGGCATCAAATGCCCCATAGCCCGTTGCACGTAGGCTTCCTTCTCGCCCACCGGGGCCACGTAGTGCAGGGCGCTTTGCGCGGCGTCCACGCCTTCCAGCCGCGCCAGTACCCAGGCGGCCAGGTAGGTGGATGCCAGGCAGCCGCCTGCCGTGGCCACGTTGCCGCTGGCAAAGAGCGGCTGGTCCAGCACTTCAACGCCCGCCTCCTGCACCCAGGGTTTGGTGATGAGGTCGGTGCACGCGGGCACGGCGCCCAGCAGACCGAGCTTGGCCAGCACCAGCGTGCCTGAACACTGCGCGCCCAACAGTTGCCGCGCGGGGTCCAACTGCAGCTGGGCCATCAGGGCCGGGTCGGCCACCACGTCGCGGGTCTTCATGCCGCTGCCCACAATCACCGCGTCTGCCGCGCAGGCGTCGGCCAGCGTGGCCTGGGCCTGCAGCACCAGCCCGTTCATGGACTGCACCTGCGCCGTGGGGCTGGCAATGGACACGCGCCAGCCCGGCCTTTTCACGCGGTTGAGAATGCCGTAGGCGATGAGGGAATCGAGCTCGTTGTAGCCGTCAAAGGTGAGGATGGCGATGTGCATGGTGGATGTGTTTCACTCCTTCGGATCGACTACTGCCGACGGGTGTTCCGAACCGTTCGCGCAAGCCTCTGCACGCTCCCGCAGCTCCCTGTAAACACCGGCTCGCATGATCAGCATGGAAACGACAGGCGCCGTCATCAGCACAAAAACGCTGATGAGCAGTTCGTGGATGACCAGACGTGACTGCAACACGGTGAAGTACAGCATGGAAGCCACGAGGATGCAGCCCGCCCCCAGCGTGATGGTGATGGCCGGGCCGTGCATCCGCTGGTAGAAGGTTTTCAGGCGCGCCAGGCCTGTGGCGCCGATCAGGGTGATCAAGCCGCCCAACACCAGAAAGAAGGCTACCGGGATCGCTGCCCACCAGGGCAAGGTTTCAATGCCGTTCATTCAATCACCTCACCGCGCATCAGGAATTTGGCCAAGGCAATCGTTGACACGAAGCCGAGCAAGGCGATGATCAACGCCGCCTCGAAGTAGATCTGGCTGTCGTGGTTGATGCCCAGCATCAGCGCCAGCAACATGGCGCACATCCACAGAGTGTCGAGTGCCAGCACACGGTCCTGTGCAGAAGGGCCGACCAGCAGCCGGAACGCACACAACAGCATGGACAGCATGACGCAGGCAAGGGCAAAGAATGCGGCGGCAGAGAGCAGTGTCGCGGTCGTCATGTGCGATCTCCTGGAGGGGGCGCCGACTCGAATACTTCGATGATGGGCCGCTCGTACCGTGTCTTGATGGTGTCGATCCACCATGCCTCGTCGTGCAGGTCGAAAACATGCAGCAGCAGTTCATGCTTTTCGGGCAGCAGGTCTACCCACACGGTTCCGGGTGTGGTGTTGATCAGGCAGGAAAGCAGCGCCAGGCCGTGGGGGCTGCGCAGATCCAGCGGCACACGGATGAACTGCGAGTTCACGTCTGCCGAGCGGCGCAGCAGGATGATCTGGCTGACGTTGAAGCAAGAGCGAACAATTTCAATGGCGGAGAAACCCAGCAGCCGCAGCAGCGACAGCGGACGCCGAACGCGCGCATGGCCGTGCGGCAGCAAAGGCCTGGCCAAAAGCGGTGCCGCAATGCCAAGTGCACCGCCCAGGAGCCACGCCCCCAGTTCAATGCTCTGGCTCAGCAGCAGCCACATCAGCAGCAAGCTGACGGACAACAAGGGGGACGGTAACCATCGTTTCACTTCGCCATCTCCAATGCAGGGGGCCGTTGCACGG
The DNA here is from genome assembly GCA_041913045.1 of Burkholderiaceae bacterium. Lineage (GTDB taxonomy): Bacteria > Pseudomonadota > Gammaproteobacteria > Burkholderiales > Burkholderiaceae_C > CAMLOF01. Next base: position 124,331 of record JAYSGB010000001.1, read on the forward strand.
GCGGTTCACCCAAGATGTGCTGGCTGTAATCGGTGCTGCGCAGCAGGCCTTCGCTGGTACGGGCAAGGAAGTCGAACACCGTGCCAGCCTGCAGGGTCAACGTTACACAAAGCACCACCAATCCACCGATGGACGCCACCTCGGTAGCCTGCAGCCGTGGCGGTGTGGTCACCCCGGATGCCCAGAAGATGCGCACCCCCAGGCGCATCAGCGCGATGATGGCCGCGAGACCTGCGGCAACGATCAAGGCGATGAGGAGCCACGTTGACACGGGCACCTCGTCGGGCGCGGCGGCAAGCAAAGCGTGGAAAAGGCTGAACTTGGCGACGAACCCCGCCAAGGGTGGCATGCCAGTGATGACCAGAGCGCACGCGGCAAAGCTCAGTCCCAGGAATGCAAAAGTGCCTGGAATGCCCACGCCCACTGGGTCTTCGGGTTTGTCTTCCACCGCAAAGGCTTCCATCGTCAGGGTCAGCAAGGCAGAACCCGGCGGCCGCATCCGCTCGGTGAGTTCGATCAGCAGCATGAAGGCCGCCATGGCCAGGGTTGAACCGATCAGGTAATAAAGGCCAGACGCCAGCACAGCACTGCCCGAGTGGCCGATGACGGCCAGAAGGGTTCCGGAGGAGATGATGGCGCCAAAGCCCGCCATGCGCCCGCCGTCCTGGCTGGCCAGCATCCCGATAGCGCCGAAGAGCAGCGTCGCCATGCCTGCGGCGGTGAGTGCGGCCAACCCGAAGTTGGTCAGCTCACCGGCCTGATCGCCAAACACCGTGACCCACACCCGCAACACCGCATAAACGCCGACCTTGGTCATGAGCACCAGCATGGCCCCGACGGGCGCAGATGCTGACGCATAGGTGGTAGGCAGCCAGAACCCGAGCGGCCACATGGCACCCTTGGTGAGGAAGGCGAGTGCAAGCACCGTCACGCCAATCTGCAGCAGCCAGGCGTCCTGCCCGGCGAGCATGGGCACACGCCCCGCAAGATCGGCGATGTTGAGGGTGCCCGATGCCGCGTAGATGAGCGACACACCGATGAGGAACAGCAGCGACGCCACCAGGTTGACCGCTACGTATTGCATGCCGGCCTGAATGCGGCGCAAGTTGTAGCCGTGCAGCACCAGCCCATAGGACGCTGCCAGCATGACCTCAAAGAACACGAAGAGGTTGAAGAGGTCGTTGGTCAGGAATGCGCCGTTGAGCCCCATCAGCATGAACTGAAAGAGCGAGTGAAAGCTCACGCCGACACGGTCCCATCGCCTTGCCGAGAACACCAATACGGCCAGCGCGATGGTGGCGGTCAGCAGCAGCATAAGCGCAGTCAGCCGGTCCACCACCAAAGCAATGCCAAAAGGCGCGGCCCAGTTCGAGGCGAGGTACACACCAATGCCTGCGGGCCAGTGGTCTGCATCGGCCATGAGCAACAGCGCCAGGGCCACCAGCCACAGTAGCACGCCACTGCCCAGGCCCAAAGCGAACTTCAGGGTGTGCCGTCGCTGGTTGACGGGAATCAGCACGGCACCGGCCAGCAGCGGCAGCAGCACTGGCACGATGACAAGGTGCTGCATCCAGGGCAGTGGGTTCATGGCTGGGGCTCCTCGCCGTCGACATGGTCACTGCCGGAGAGTCCGCGCGCGCCGATCATCATCACCAGATACAGCGCCGTGGTTGCAAAACCGATCACAATGGCCGTCAGCACCAGCCCCTGGGGCAGAGGATCGGCGAACTGCGCGGGGTCAACGGCTGGCGTGGTGGTGATGGGCGGCTGGTTCACCGACAACCTGCCCATGGCGAATATGAACAGGTTGACGGCGTAGGACATGAGCAACAAGCCGGTGATCAACTGAAAGGTGCGAGGCCGCAGGATCAGCCAGATGCCTGAGCCGAAGACCACACCAACGGATATGGCCAGTACGAGTTCCATCAGGGCTCTCTCCTTGCGTCAGAGGTCGGGGTGTCGGGCGTCAATCCGTCCGCCGCGTGGCGATGCCCGCGCAGCGACTGGTGCGCCAGCGCGACCAGCATGAGCATGGTGGTGCCAACCACCACGGCGAACACCCCCAGGTCGAACACAAATGCGCTAGGCAGATGCAGTTCGCCCACGAGTGGCAAATTGACATGCGCGGTGTGCGTGGTCAGGAAGGGATGGCCAAACCACCAGGCGCCCAGCCCCGTGGCACAGGCAATCAGCAAGCCCGCGCCTAGCCAGCGGTGAGGCCGCAAGTGAATGTGGCTCTCGACCCAAACTGCACCGGCGAGCATGTATTGCACAAGTATCGCGACCGCGAAGATCAGCCCCGCGACAAAACCGCCTCCGGGCAGGTTGTGACCGCGCATGAAGAAGTACACGGCGATCACGCCCATGAAGGGCAACAGCAGGCGCAGGTAGATGCCCGGAACCAGCAGGTAACCGCTGTTGGCCTGTTCCGCGGGTGTCTGACGACTGGCCGGATCGCCCTGGAAGTCTTGTTGAGGCGGCACGCCTGTGGTTTCTGGCGCCGGTCTGAAGCGGCGCAACAGCGCATAGACCGTGAGCGCGACGATGGCAAGCACCGTGATTTCGCCAAGCGTGTCGAAACTGCGGAAGTCCACGAGCAACACGTTGACCACATTGCTGCCGCCACCGCCGCCGAGCGCATTGAGCAGGAAGAAGTCGGCAATGGTGTCCGGCGCGGGATGCACCATGACGGCGAACGTCAGCGCAGCCAGCGCAGCACCACCGCCTACGGCGATCGAGAGATCTCGGGTGCGCCGCCCCCAGACACGCCACAAGGGCTGAGGTGAGCCATCAATCGATTCCAGTCTGGGCGGCAGCCAGCGCAGGCCCAGCAGAATGAGCACGGTGGTCACTGTCTCAACCATCAGCTGGGTCAGCGCAAGGTCGGGGGCAGAAAGCCACATGAAGGTCGCCGCGGTGACGATGCCCGTGCCGCCGACCAAGGCCAGGGCAGCCAGACGGTGGTACTTTGCCATCCAGGCCCCCGCCACCGCGCAACCTGCGCCAACCAACCACATCATGGCAAACAGTGGGTCGAACTCCTGCTTGAGTGTGATGGCCCATGCTGGCGGCGAACCTGCCAGCAACATGGGAACGACGAGCAAGCCGAGCATCATCAACAGAAGCTGGGGTTGCAGACGCTGGGTGCCGACATGCCGCAGCAACCACCCTGCCCCATGGGTGATCTGCAGCATCACGGTTTCGTAGGCCTGGGCACCGTTGAACCGGTGAACGAGCGGAACCCGCTCACGCTGCTGCAGGTTGAAATGGCGGCGGAGCACGACGTACAACAACACCCCGCCAAGAAGCGCCAGCACACTCATCAGCAAAGGCAGGTTGACGCCGTGCCAGACCGCCAGGTCGTAGGCGGGCGCGGCCTCGCCCAGCGTGGCACGCACGGCAAGGTTCAACACGGGTTCGATGCTGACGCCGGGTGCAATGCCCACGACCAGGCAAGCCAGCACAAGGAGTTCGACAGGCAAGCGCATCCAGTGAGGGGGCTCGTGCGGGTCTCGCGGCAGCTCTTGCGAGGGCGTGCCAAAGAACACGGAGATGAAGCGCAGCGAGTAGGCGACACTGAACATGCCCATGGCCACCGCAGCAACGGACATCCACCAGTTGCTGTCGCCACCCACATGGATGGTCTCGGCAAAGAACATTTCTTTGGACAGGAAGCCGTTGAGCAAAGGCACCCCCGCCATGGCACCGCTGGCAACAATGGCCAATGTGGCAGTGATTGGCAACTTGTGGCGCAGGCCGCGAAGCAGGCGCAGGTCGCGCGTGCCGGATTCATGATCGATGATGCCTGCAGCCATGAACAGCGATGCCTTGAAGACGGCATGGTTCAGGATATGGAAGACCGCCGCAACAATTGCCATGGGTGTGCCAATGCCGATCAGCACCGTTATGAGGCCCAAGTGACTGATGGTGGAGTACGCGAGCAATCCTTTGAGGTCGTGCTGGAATATGGCGATGAACGCGCCTATGAGCAGGGTACAGACACCGGCACCACCGATCAGCCAGGTCCATTCCGGGGTACCTGCCAGCGCGGGCCACAGGCGCACCAGCAGGAACACGCCGGCCTTCACCATGGTGGCCGAATGCAGATACGAGGACACGGGTGTGGGAGCGGCCATCGCATGGGGCAGCCAGAAGTGGAAAGGGAACTGCGCGCTCTTGGTCAGCGCCCCCAGGGCAATCAGCACCAGTGCGGGCAGGTAAAGGTCATGGCCCCGGATTTTTTCGCCAGCCGCGAGCACCACATCCAGGTCATAGCTGCCAACCACATGCCCCAGCACCAGCACCCCGACAAGCAGGCACAAACCGCCCGTGGCTGTGACGGTAAAGGCCATCCGGGCGCCACGGCGCGCGTCAGCACGGTGATGCCAATACCCGATGAGCAGGAAGGAGGTGAGACTTGTCAGCTCCCAAAACACCACGAGCTGAACCAGGTTGCCCGACAACACCACCCCGAGCATGGAGCCCATGAAAGCCAGCAGGAAGGAAAAGAACCGCGGCACCGGGTCTTCGGCGGACATGTAGTAGCGCGCATACAGCACCACCAGCAGACCGATGGCCAATACGAGCATGGCAAAAACCCATGCCAGCCCATCGACGCGCAGCACAAAGTTCAACCCGATGGCGGGCAACCAGGCGAATTCCGCACGCAGTACCTCGCCGCTGGCGACCTGCGGGAACAACAGGCATCCGGCGAGCAGCCCATACACCGTCACCCCGATCGCCAGCCACGATTCGCGGTTGCGCGCATCCTGCGGCATCAGTGCCGCCAGAACGCTGCCGATGAAGGGGACGAGAACGAGGGATGCGAGCATCATCTATCGTGTTCAGTGGCGGGTTGAGTGACATGTCGGGTTTGACCGACGCCCGTCGTCTGCACGACGACCTCGTTCAGCAAGAGGATGTTGGATTCTTGGCATCCATTGCTTTGCCAACCATGCAGGAAGATGGTTGAACAAACTTGCCGAACGAAGCCTATATTACCAACCATGCTGGCTGGCGTGTGCGCAAATGCCTTGCGCGCGGCTGCGGAGCGCAGCCGGTGGGCCCGGCTGGCTTTGAACGGCACCAGCGCAATGGGGCTGGTGCGTTCGAGAGGTTCAGTCCAGCTTCAGCTTCTGGCGGTCCACCACGGTTTTGTAGACCTCGTACTCGGCCTTGATCTGCGCGGTGAACTCGGAAGGTGTGTTGCCCACGATGAGGGAGCCGGTGTCCTCGATGCGCTTTCTCACGGCCGGGTCGGCCAGCGCCTGGCGGGTGGCGTTGTAGACCTTGTCCGTCACCTCCTTGGGCAGGCCCTTGGGGCCGATGATGCCGTAGTAGGCCATGCGGTTCACAGGCTCCAGCCCCACTTCCTTGAAGGTGGGCACCTCGGGCAGGGTTGCCAGGCGGTTGGGTGCGGCCACGACGATGGCCACCAACTTGCCGGCCTTGATGTGCGGCAGCGCCGAGGGCAGGTTGTCAAAGATGATGGGCACCTGGCCCGCCACCGCGTCGTTGAGCGCCGGGCCTGCGCCACGGTAGGGAATGTGGGTGATGAAGGTGCCCGTGAGGCTCTTGAACAGCTCAGTCTGCAGGTGGCCGATGCCGCCCGTGCCGGAGCTGGCGTAGCTGTATTTGCCGGGGTTTTTCTTCAGATCAGCCAGGAAGGCGGCGTAGTCCTTGGCCGGGAAGCTGGGGTGCACGGCAATCACGTTGGGTGTGGCCGCGATGTTGATGACCGGTGTGAAGTCGGTGAGGGTGTTGTAGGGAATCTTGGCGTTAATGGCCGGATTGGCAGCCGTGGTGGACACGGTGGCAATGCCCAGGGTGTGTCCGTCTGGCGCGCTGCGTGCCAGTTCGGCAGCCCCCACCACGCCGCCTCCGCCCGGGCGGTTTTCCACAATGACCGACTGCCCCAGCGACTTGCTCAGGGGGTCGGCAATGACGCGGGCAATGATGTCGGTGGTGCCGCCAGCCGCGAATGGCACTTGCAGGCGGATGACCTTGCTGGGGTAGGCCTGCGACCAGACCAGCGGAGAAACACCAAGCGTGGCAGCGGCCACGCCAAGAGACACCAGATGACGGCGAGCGATCATGAGCAAGACTCCTGTACGGATTGCAACAAAAGGAATGTTGCAACGATACCGCCGGAGCCGCCCGCTGCCTTTGGCAAATTCACCTAGGCGTTTTCCCTAGGCCACCAGGAAACGGTAGCCCGTAACGGCCCGGTAAGGCCGCCCCGGCGCCACAAGGTTCAGCGGGAACGCTGGGCAGTGCGGCGCGTTGGGGTACTGCTGCGGCTCCAGGCACACGCCCATGCGCGGGCCGTGCGGGGCGCCCAGCTTGTCGCCGGTGTAGAGCTGCATCACCGGCTCGGTGGACCAGGTCTCCATCACGCGGCCGGTAGCGTCGCAACCCAGGCGGGCGCACAGGCGGGGCTGCCCTTGCACCGCTGGCGGTTGCAGCACATAGGCGTGGTCAAAGGCCCCCGCTTCGGCCAGCGCGCGGGGCTGGCGCAGGTCCAGTGCGGTGGCGGCCACGGCGCGGCGTTCGCCCGTGGGCACGTTGTCTGGTGCGGTGGCCAGTGTTTCGTTGGCCAGCACCTGCAGCCAGTGGCCGTCGATGGTGCGCTGCCCGGGCAGACCCAGGTTGAAGTAGCCGTGGCTGGTGAAGCTGGCGGGGGTGGGGGCGCCTTCACACGTGGCCTCGTGTTCTATGAGCAGTTCGTCGCCCTGGCCCAGACGGTAGCTCAGGCGCAGGTCCAGCGTGCCAGGAAAGCCCGTTTCCTGCGCGGGCATGCGCAACTGCAGCACCAGCGCAGACTCGTCGTGGCTGACCACGTTGAACACCTGATGGCGTGAGCCGCGCGGGCCGCCGTGCAGGCAGTGCGGGCCTTCGTTGGCGCCCAGGCGGTAGGTTTGCCCGCCAAGGGTGAACTGCGCGCCCGCAATGCGCCCGGCATAAGGCGCCACAAAGGCCCCCAGCGACGGCGACCCGGCCAGCACCTCCTGCAAGCCGCTGTACCCCAGGGCCACGTCGCCCGGCTGGCCGTGGTGGTCGGGCACCTGTATCTGCATGATCTTGGCACCCACGTTGGTGATGGCAACAGTCATGCCGCTGCCATTGCGCAGGAAGTACAGGCCGGTGGAGCGGCCGTCCACTTGGCCAGCGAAGCGTTGGGGGTCCAGAACGGTGGGCATGGAGCGCTGAGTCGGGGTTGATGAGCTAGGGATTTTCCCGCACATGAGGGGGTAAACGGCACCATTTGTCGCCTGCCGGATGTTTGCGCGGTGCACGCCTGTTGCAAGATATCGAACGATCGTTCGTTTTTTCATCAGGAGTCGCTGAATGCGCTTGAGTATTGCCGTCAAACTGTGGTTGCCTACGCTGGTGGTGACGGTGGCGCTGATCGCCATGTCGGTGGGTTCGGCCGTGCGGACGGTGCGCTCGCAAGCCGAAACCACCCGCCAGCAAAGTGAGCAGCAGGCCAAGCTGGAAGGCGCGGCGCGCTGGAGCGGCCTGGCCCAGGCGAACGCCATGCGGCAGGTGGGCGCGGCGCTGGCCGCTGACGACTCCGCCGCACAGCTTTTGCTGACCGACGCCACCCCCACGGCCAATGCCATAGGCCAGCTCAAGGCCGAACTGGGCCGTCTGCTGCAGCACCCAGACGAGCAACGCGAACTGGCCAACGTGCTGGCACGTGAAGCCGCTCTGGCCCAGGCACTGGAACAGGCCCGCACCCTGCGCGCCACGGGCGACATGGCCGCCGTGCAGGCCCACGTTCAGCAACAGGTGCAGCCTCGGCTGCAGGCCTTTACCACGGCACTGCACCAGCTGGTGGCGCTCACCGAAACAGGCGCCACGGCCCTGCGCGACAAAGTGGGGCAGGAACGCATGCGCACGGTGTGGGTGGTGGCGGCCATCATGGCCTTCATTGCCGTGGCCATTTCGCTGGGCACACGGCTGTTGCAACGCAACGTGTGCGAGCCGTTGCAGCGCATCGTGGACACGGCCAAGGCCATCGGCCAGGGCAACCTGGCCGTGCGCATGGACACCACGCGGCGCGACGAGATGGGCGACGTGCTGCGTGCGCTGCAGGGCATGGTGGCGTCGCTGGCCACGCTGCTGGAGCAGGTGCATGGCTCGGCCAGCAACATCAGCCTGGCCAGCGCCGAGATCGCCAGCGGCAACCAGAACCTGTCGGACCGCACGGAACACACTGCCAGCAACCTGCAGCAGACCACGGGGGTGATGAACCACCTGAACACCAGCCTGCGCGAAGCGGCCGAGGCCAGCCGGCACGCCAGCGAACTGGCGCAGTCGGCCTACCAGGTGGCGCAGACCAACGGGCAGACGGTGGGCAACGTGGTGAGCACCATGCACGAGATCCACGCGTCGTCCAGCAAGGTGGTGGAGATCATCGGCGTGATCGACGGCATTGCCTTCCAGACGAACATCCTGGCGCTGAACGCGGCTGTGGAGGCTGCGCGCGCGGGCGAGGCGGGCCGAGGCTTTGCCGTGGTGGCGGCGGAAGTGCGCGCACTGGCCGGGCGCAGCGCCGAGGCAGCCAAGGAGATCAAGGCGCTCATCGGCAATTCGGTGGATGGCGTGAACCGGGCTGCGGGTTTGGTGGACGGCGCGGGGCAGGCCATGCAGCAGCTGGTGATTGCCGTGCAGCAGGTGAGTGACATCGTGACGCAGGTGTCGCACGCCACGAGCAGCCAGATGCATGACATGCAGCAGGTGTATGCGAGCGTTGCGGAGCTGGACGGGATGACGCAGCAGAACGCGGCCCTGGTGGAGCAGAGCGCGGCGGCCACGGCGTCGCTGCACGAGCAGGTCACATTGATGGAAGGGCTGGTCAAGCGCTTCGCCTTGCCCGCTGGGCAGAGGCTGCTGACGGTGGGGTGATGGCTGGCGCTCCACGATTTGCGTGCTCAGGTCATTGGTGGCCAAGGCGTGTGCGCCCAGGGGCTGGCGCTTCAACGAGGCGGCCGGTGCTGTGCACCGGCTCCCCTGCGATGCTCGATGCCGTGGCCACGCGGCAGAAACTCACTACGCGTTTCTGCGAAACGCTCCGGTCGGACATCTGCCGCAAGTCAGTCACGAAGCGCGCTAAAGCGCGCAGCCAGCGAGCCCCACCCCAAGCAGATCAAGTCACCGGCGCAGGATTGAACAGCACCAGCGCGTTGTGCAGCTTCCACTGCTCCGCCCAGGTGCGCTTGCCGCTCGCCACGTCCAGCATCAGATGGAACAGCTCCCAACCCAGCTCCTCAATGCTCGCGCCGCCGCTGGCAATGCGCCCCGCGTTCAGGTCCATCAGGTCGTGCCAGCGCCGCGCCAGATCATCACGCGTAGCCACCTTGATCACCGGGCACTCGGCCAGCCCATACGGCGTGCCCCGCCCCGTGGTGAACACATGCAGGTTCATGCCCGCAGCCAGCTGCAGCGTGCCGCAAATGAAATCGCTCGCGGGCGTGGCAGCAAAGATCAGCCCCTTCTGGCGCACCTTCTCACCCGGCGCAATCACCCCGTGAATAGGCCCCGTGCCGCTCTTGACGATGGAGCCCATCGCCTTTTCCACAATGTTGGACAAACCGCCCTTCTTGTTGCCCGGCGTGGTGTTGGCGCTGCGGTCCACCTGGCCGCGCTCCAGATAGGCGTCGTACCAGCCCAGCTCGCGCACAATCGCCTGCGCCACCTCGGGCGTGGCGGCGCGGCGCGTGAGCTGGTCCACCGCGTCGCGCACCTCGGTGTTCTCGCTGAACATCACCGTGGCACCCGCGCGCACCAGCAGGTCGGTGGCAAAACCCACCGCCGGGTTGGCCGTCACGCCTGAAAACGCATCGCTCCCGCCGCACTGCACACCCACCACCAGGTCCGACACGGGGCAGGTCTCGCGCTGGCGGCGGTTGAGCCGCTCCAGGTGCACACGCGCCTGGGCCAGGATGCTGTTGATCATCGACATGAAGCCCACGTGCTTGTCGTCCTGCAGGCAGACCACGTCCAGCCCTTCGTCACGCTCGTCGGCAATGGGAATGCTGCCGGGCGGCAGCAGGCGTTCGGGCTGCAGCTTTTCGCAGCCCAGGCTCACCACCATCACCTCGCCGCCAAAATTGGGGTTGCTGGCCAGGTTGCGCAGCGTGCGGATGGGGATGATGGCGTCGGGCGCGTCAATGGCCACGCCACAGCCGTAGGTGTGTTCCAGGCCCACCACGCCATCCACGTTGGGGTAGTGCGGCAGCAGTTCTTTCTTGATGCGTTCCACCGCCACGTCCAGCACCCCGGCCACGCATTGCACGGTGGTGGTGATGGCCAGCAGGTTGCGCGTGCCCACGCTGCCGTCGGCGTTGCGGTAGCCCTGGAAGGTGTGGCCCTGCAGCGGCGGCAGTTCGGCGGGCGGCTGCGGCGCGGGCAGGCCCTCCAGCGAACGGGCGGCGGGCATGCGCAGCCGCTGCTCGTTCACCCAGCCACCAGCGGCAATGTCCACCGCCGTGTGGCCGATGACCACGTTGTAGCGGCGCACTTCGCTGCCAGCGGGCAGGTCTTGCAGCGCCACCTTGTGGCCCTGGGGCACGGCGTCCACCAGCGTGGGGCCGCCGGGCAGCGTGGCACCGCGCGGCAGGCCGCCGTCGTTCACGACGATGGCCACGTTGTCCGCCGGGTGCATGCGGATGGCGCGGGGAGCGATGGGCTCTGACATGGTGTCCTCTCGCGTCAACGCACCAGGCAGGGCCGCTTGGGGTCGAACTTCCAGCCGGGTATCAGGTACTGCATGGCGATGGCATCGTCACGCGCACCCAGGCCATGCTGCATGTAAAGCTGGTGGGCCTTTTCCACCTCGGCCATGTCCAGTTCCACGCCCAGGCCCGGCTTCTTGGGCACCTGCACGTAGCCGCCTTCGATCTTCAGCGGCTCCTTGGTCAGGCGCTGGCCGTCCTGCCAGATCCAGTGCGTGTCGATGGCCGTGACCTTGCCCGGCGCGGCCGCACCCACGTGGGTGAACATGGCCAGGGACACGTCGAAATGGTTGTTGGAGTGCGAACCCCAGGTCAGGCCCCAGTCGCGGCAGGTCTGCGCCACGCGCACGCTGCCCGCCATGGTCCAGAAGTGCGGGTCAGCCAGCGGAATGTCCACGCTCTGCAGCGCCAGCGAATGGGCCATCTGGCGCCAGTCGGTGGCCACCATGTTGGTGGCGGTGGGCAGGCCGGTGGCGCGGCGGAACTCGGCCATCACCTCGCGGCCGCTGAAACCTTCTTCTGCTCCGCACGGGTCTTCAGCGTAGGCCACCACACCGCGCATCTTGTGGCCCAGGCGTATGGCGTCCTTCAGCAGCCAGCCGCCGTTGGGGTCCAGCGTCACGCGCGCCTCGGGGAAGCGTTCGTGCAGCGCCGTCACGGCCTCCACTTCGGCGTCGCCGCTCAGCACACCACCCTTGAGCTTGAAGTCCTGGAAGCCGTAGCGCTTCTGCGCAGCTTCGGCCAGGCGCACCACGGCCTCGGGCGTCATGGCCGCCTCGTGGCGCAGGCGGCACCAATCGTCGGCGTTGTCGGGTTCGCTCACGTAGGGCAAGTCGGTCTTCAGCCGGTCGCCCACAAAGAACAGGTAACCCAGCATCTGCACGGCATCACGCTGCTGGCCTTCGCCCAGCAATGCCGCCACAGGTACGCCCAGGTGCTGGCCTTGCAGGTCCAGCAGGGCCGACTCCACGGCGGTCACGGCGTGGATGGTGGTGCGCAGGTCAAAGGTCTGCAGGCCGCGCCCGCCGCTATCGCGGTCGGCGAACTTCACGCGCATGGCGTTCAAAATGGCCTGCAGGTTGCCAACGGACTGGCCTTCCACCAGCGGGCGGGCGTCTTCCAGCGTCTGGCGGATCTTCTCGCCCCCGGGCACCTCGCCCACGCCAGTGTGCCCGGCGTTATCGGTAACGATGACCAGATTGCGCGTAAAGAACGGCGCGTGCGCGCCCGACAGGTTGAGCAGCATGCCGTCGCGCCCGGCAACCGGGATCACGCGCATCGACGAAACAACAGGGGCGGAAGAAGCGCTCATAAAAATCAATCGGCTTTGATGTTGCGGCTGGTGATGAGTTTTTGCCAACGGTTGAACTCGGCGGCCTGGAAGGCCGCGAACTGCTCGGGCGTATTGAGCACCAGCTCAAAGCCCAGATCCAGCAGCTTGCCGTTGACTTGCGGGTCCTTGAAGGTGCTGGTGATGGCGTCGTGCACGCGCTTTTTCACATCGGCGGGCAGGCCCTTGGGCGCGGCCACCGCCTGCCAGGACTGCACGTTGGCCTCCTTCACGCCGCCTTCCTCCAGCGTGGGCACGTCGGGCAGCAGCGGCGAACGCTTGGCGCTGGTGATGGTCAGCGCGCGCAACTTGCCCGCCTTGATCTGCGGCATGGCGGTGTTGATGTTCATGAAGGATGCGTCCACCACGTTGCCCAGCAGGTCGTTCATCACCGGGCCGCCGCCTTTGTAGGGAATGTGCACGCCCATGGTGCCGGTCTGCTGCCAGAAGAGTTCGGCGGTCAGGTGGTCGCTGCTGCCGTTGCCCGAAGACGCAAAACTCATCTTGCCGGGGTTGGCCTTCTGCCAGGCAATCACGTCGGCCAGCGACTTGTGCGCGGACGCCGCAGGCACCACCAGCACGTTGGGGGCCTGCACCACCACGGTGATGGGGTCCAAGTCCTTGAGTGCGTCGTACTGCACCTTGATGAGGTGCGGCGCAATGACGAACGGTCCCAGCGACGACACGAACAGGGTGTACCCGTCGGCCGGTGCGCGGGCCACCTGCGTGGCGCCAATGGTGCCGGTGGCCCCGGCCTTGTTCTCCACGATCACCGTGGCGCCGCCAAGCTTCTCGCCCATCTTCACGGACAAGGTGCGCGCGATCAAGTCGGTGGAGCCGCCGGGCGGGAAGGGCACCAGCAGGGTGATGGGCTTCTCGGGCCAGGCCATGGCAGAGGTCATCGCCAGGGCGGCGGCCACGCCGCAGAGCAGCTTCTTCATGGGGGTCATGTTGTCTCCTTCGGTCGGTCTCAGGGGGAATCAGTAGTGGCCAGTTACTGGGGCCCAAGCTTGGCGATCAGCGCCTGCAGCTCTTCCATCTCTGCAGGCTTGAGGTCGGTGAGCGGCGCACGCACCGGGCCGGCCGAATGGCCCACCAGCGTAGCACCGGCCTTGACGATGCTGACCGCATAGCCCGGCACGCGGTTGCGGATCTTCAGGTAGGGCATGAAGAACTCTTTGAGCAACTTGTGCTGCGTCGCCATGTCGTCGGTACGCACGGCTTCGTAGAAGGCCATCGCCGTCTTGGGAATGAAGTTGAACACCGCCGACGAATACACCGGTGTGCCCAGCGCCTTGTAGGCGGCGGCGTAGACCTCGGCCGTGGGCAGGCCGCCCAGGTAGGCAAAGCGGTCGCCCATGTGCATGTAGATGGAGGACATCAGCTCGATGTCGCCGATGCCGTCCTTGAAGCCCACCAGGTTGGGGCAACGCTCGGCCAGGATGGCCAGCGATTCGGGGGTGAGCTTGCAGACGTTGCGGTTGTAGACGATGACGCCGAACTTGACGCTCTTGCACACCGCCTCCACATGGGCGATCAGGCCTTCCTGGCCCGCTTCGGTCAGGTAGTGCGGCAGCAGCAGGATGCCGTGGGCACCCTGGCGCTCGGCTTCTTGCGCGCATTCAATGGCAAAGCGCGTGGGGCCGCCCGCGCCCGCGATGATGGGCACCTTGCCACGGCAGGTCTGCACGGCGGTGCGGATGATGTCGGGGTATTCCTGTGCGGTCAGCGAGAAGAACTCGCCCGTGCCGCCCGCGGCAAACAGCGCGCTGGCACCGTAGGGGGCCAACCATTCCAGGCGCTCGACGTAGCCGCGCGCGTTGAAGTTGCCCTGCGCGTCGAAGTCCGTCAGCGGGAACGACAGCAGGCCGGAGGACATGATGTTCTTGAGGTCTTGAGGGTTCATGGTGCGGGGCTCGCTTTCGTCTGAGGAAATAGGTAAATGCTTGAAGAGACGTTTCAGAAACGCGGCTGTTGTCCGGTGAAGGACGGGTCGTACTTGCGCATCTGCGCCAGGTCGTCGCGGTTGCGGATGGTGGTGTTCAGGTAGTTGTCGTGCAGGCGTGCCAGGGCCTCGCGGTCCAGCGTCACGCCCAGGCCGGGGGTGGTCGTCACGCGCAAGCTGCCGTCCTCGAACTTCAGGCGCCCGCCCTGCACCACCTCGTCGTCCTGCCAGGGGTAGTGCGTGTCGCAGGCGTAAGACAGCAACGGCACCGACGCGGCCAGGTGGGTCATGGCCATCAGGCTGATGCCCAGATGGGAGTTGGAGTGCATCGACAGGCCCAGGCCGAAGGTCTCGCACATCAGCGCCAGACGCTGGGTGGCACGCAGGCCGCCCCAGTAGTGGTGGTCGCTGAGCACGATCTTCACCGGGCAGCCCATCTCGGCGTTGCGGCGGAATTCCCTCAGGTCTGTGACAACCATGTTGGTGGCCAGCGGCACGTCGCACGCCTTGGCCACGGCGGCCATGCCGTCCAGGCCGGGGGCGGGGTCTTCGTAATACTCCAGCACGCCACGCAGCTGTTCCAGAATGCGCAGGCTGGTGGCCACGCTCCAGTTGGCGTTGGGGTCGATGCGCAACGGTGCGCCAGGAAAGGCCTGCGCCAACGCCAGAATGCCTGCGGCCTCTTGCTCGGGCGGCAGCGCACCGGCTTTCAGCTTGATGCTCTTGAAGCCGTACAGGCCGATCATGCGGCGCGCCTGCGCCACCAGCTGTTCTGGGGTGATGGCTTCGCCCCAGGGGTCGGGGGCGTAGGGCTTTTCAATGTGCTCGGCGTACTTGTAGAACAGGTAGGCGCTGAAGGGCACTGCCTCGCGCGCGGCGCCGCCCAGCAGGTCCACCACGGGCGCGTTGGCCAGCTGGCCCTGCAAGTCCATCATGGCAACTTCAAACGCGCTGATCACCTTGGCCACCGTCTTGGACACGTGCGTGCCCGGCGCCAGTGAGATTTGCGTGCCCAGGAACTCGGAAGACGCTGCCTGCGGCGGCGCCACCAGCGCAGCGACGCGCGTCTCCATCTCGTTGAGCGCCCAGGGCGACAGACCGTTGAGCGCAGGCGCGGCCTTGGCCAGCGCCTCCAGCATGGGCAGGTCGCCGTAGCTTTCGTTGATGCCGACCAGGCCCGAGTCGGTCTCGATCTCGATGATCGAGCGCAGCGCCCACGGCTCGTGGATGCCCGCCGCGTTGAGCAGCGGCGGGTCGCGGAACGCGATGGGCGTGACGCGGACGTGGCGGATGGCGTGCGAGGTCATCACTTCACATCCAGCACGGCGGGCAGCCACAGCGACAGTGCAGGGACGTAAGTCACCGCGATCAGCACCAGCAGCAAGGCGCCGAAGAATGGCAGCAGCGCCTTGACCACCTGCTCCATCGGGAGCTTGGCCACTGCCGCACCGACGAAGAGCACACCACCCACGGGGGGCGTCAGCAGGCCAATGCCCAGGTTCACCATCATGATCATCCCGAAGTGCACCGGGTCCACACCAATGCTGGTGATGACCGGCATCAGGATGGGCGTGAGGATCAGGATCAGCGGCGCCATGTCCATCAGCGTGCCCAGCACCAACAGCAGACCGTTGATCAGCGCGAGGATCACGTAGCGGTTGTCGGACAGTGCCGTCAGCGCCGCGGTGATCTTCATCGGGATCTGCATCAGCGTCATGATGTAGCCGAAGCTCGCGGCAAAGGCGATCAGGATCATCACGATCGACAGCGTCTTGACCGTGCGGTGCACCAGCTTGGGCATCTCGCGCCACTTGTAGTCGCGGTAGATGAACATCGTGACGAAGAAGGCCCACAACACCGCAATGGAGGCGGACTCGGTGGCAGTGAACACACCGCTGAGGATGCCGCCCAGGATGATGATCATGGTGGCCAGCCCCCAGAGCGCATCGGCGCAGATCTTCAACGCCTGCTTCATCGGGATCACTTCACCCTTGGGGTAGTTGCGCTTGCGGGCCATGTAAAGGCACATGACCGACAGCGTGAGGCCCAGCAGCAGACCGGGCAGCACACCGGCAATGAACAGCGCCGCAATGGACACCGTGCCGCCAGCCGCCAGCGAATAGATGACCGCGTTGTGGCTGGGCGGAATGAGGATGGCCTGCACCGAGCCCGATACCGTGACCGCCGTGGCGAAGTCGCGCGGGTAGCCCTTCTTTTCCATCTCAGGGATCAGCACGGTGCCCACCGACGCCGTGTCGGCCATGGAGGAACCCGAGATGGCGCCGAAGAAGGTGGAGGCCAGGATGTTCACCAGCGACAGGCCGCCGCGAATGAAGCCCACCAGCACGTTGGCGAAGGCCACCAGGCGCCGCGCCATGCCGCCTTCAGCCATGATGGCGCCAGCCAGCACGAAGAACGGAATGGCCAGCAGCGAGAACTTGTTGACGCCGTTGGCGATGGCGATCATCACCGCATCGAGCGGGATGTCGATCCACCAGGCGCCGATCAGCGCCGAAATGCCCATGGCGTAGGCCACGGGGGTGCCGATCAGGATCAGCACGAAGAAACTGCCAAGCAGGACCCAGGTTTCCATCATGCAGCTCCTTCAGCGTTTGTTTTGTGGTGGGCAGGTTCGTGGTCGAAGGTGACGACCGCGCGGCGACTCTGGTCACCCAGAAAGATGTGTTCGAGCACGAACAGGGCGGTGACTGCGCCGCCAATGGGCACGGGCAGGTAGGTGAAGCCCACGGGCATCCAAGGCAGTTCGGGGATGGACTGGCCCCAGGTGCCCATGCACAGCTGCACGCCATACCAGAGCATGAACAGCGAGACCAGCAGCATCAGCACGTGCACCACGACACGCAACAGACGCCGGACCTGCGAAGACAGGCGCTGCGTGAGCATCTCCACTGCAATGTGTGCCCCCGCGCGGTAGCTACACGCAGCCCCAAGAAAGGTGAAAACCACCATCAGCAGGATGGAAATCGGCTCGGGCCACTGCGAGCCGGTGCCCAGCACGTAGCGCGAAAAAATGCCCCAGGGAATGAAGAGCGACATCAGGAAGATGCAGGCCCCAGCCACCCAGATGCAGGTCAGGTAAACCAGGTCGAGTAAGCGCGAGACAGGATGTCCGCCAGACGAGTGGTGACTCATAAAAAGCTCACAGGAGAAGTGAAGACGCAGCAACCCACATCCGGCACACACCGCGGAACCGGCTGTGCCGGACCGCAGGTGTGCATGCCCTCAGGCAGAGCCCCCACGCTTCGCTGCCCCCCAAGGGGGCGTTCGTTGCCTTGGGGCGGCCCGGCGGCGACTCAGGGGGAAAGCCGCGAAAAGTTAATGGGAGTACTTACTTCACTGCGGCAATGCGCTTCATCAGGTCAGCATGCTTGGCGCCGTACTTCTGGCGCACAGGCTCGGTGGCGTCATAGAAGGGCTTGTTGTCGATGTTGATGAACTCGACGCCAGCGGCCTTGAGCTTGGCGGTGTATTCCTCCACGCTCTTGTCCCACAGGGCGCGCTGTTCCAGCTGGGCTTCGCGGGCCAGCTTCTTCACCAGCGCCTGGTCGGCGGGGGTCAGCTTGTCCCAGGTCACCTTGGACATCACCAGAATCTCGGGGATGATGAGGTGGTTGGTCTGGCTGTAGTACTTGGCCGGTGTGTTGTAGTGGTTGGCGGTGAAGTAGCTCGGCGGGTTGTTCTCGGCACCGTCGATCACGCCGGTCTGCAGCGAGGTGAACACCTCACCGTAGGCCATGGCAATACCGTTGCCGCCCATGGCGTTCATGGTGTCCACGAACAGCGGGTTGCCCATCATGCGCACCTTCTGCCCCTTCAGGTCGGCGGGGGTGCGCACCGGCTTCTTGGTGTAGAGGCTGCGTGCGCCGCCGTCCATCCAGCCCAGGCCCACCAGGCGTGCCGGGCTAGCGGTCACCTTGGCCAGCAGTTCGTCGCCCACGGGGCCGTCGATCACCGCACGCATGTGGGCAATGTCACGGAACACGAAGGGCATGTTGAACACGTCCACCTCGGGCACCACTGGGCCGATCACGCCCAGCGAGATGCGCGCCATCTGGATGGCGCCCAGCTGCACCTGTTCCACGGCTTCTTTTTCCTGGCCCAGCACGGCGCCCGGGAACATCTGAACCTTGATGCGGCCATTGGTGGCGGCTTCCAGCTTTTTGCCCATGTTGTCCACGGCCACCACGGTGGGGTAGCCAGCGGGGTGCGTGTCGTGCGACTTGAGCACGATGTTCTGTGCCTGTGCGGCTACGGGCAGCAGGCCTGCCAGCGCAAGCGCCAGCATCAGTCGGCGGGGTGTTTTCATGGTGTCTCCTGTTGGGTGGTGGGTAAGCGAGGTGAAGAATTGACCGCCCGGCGTCAGACGACGCCCTGCGGCTCGTCCAGGCCCCTCACGCCCGGACGAAGTGCAAACAATCCCCCAGCCAGCGGCTGGTCGGACACATCGCCGCCGGGCCGTATGGAGGTGACGAACAAGGTGTCGAGCCCCGGGCCGCCAAAGGCGCACATCGCAGGCTTTTTCACGGGCACGGTCAGCGAACGGTCGAGCTTGCCGCTGGGTGTGAAGCGGTGCACCAGGCCCGCGTCGTTGCCGCAGATCCAGTAGCAGCCGTCGGCGTCCACGGCGGCGCCGTCGGGGCGGCCGGGCAAGGGTTTGAAGTCGATGAACACACGGCGGTTGCTGGGCTTGCCGGTGTCAGGGTCGTAGTCGAAGGCCCACACGGTCTGCACCAGCGGGTGCGAATCCGAGAGGTACATGGTGCGCCCGTCGGGGCTGAAGGCCATGCCGTTGGGGGTGATGAAGCCGGGGATGACGGGGGTGGCTTGCAGGCCTTCACGGCTGGGGCCGCCGTCGAGCCGATACACCGTGCCCTGCGCGGCGGCCAGCGACATGTCAGCCACCATGGTGCCCGCCCAGAAGCGGCCCTGGCGGTCGCAGCGGCCGTCGTTGAAGCGCATGCCGGGGTGGGGGTGGTCCACGCCCACCAAAGGCTCCACGCCCAGGCTGCCTTCGTCTGCGGGGGTCAACAGGGCCACGCCGCCTTCCATGCCTGCTACCCAGCGACCATACGGGTTGCTTTTGCTGCCCGCTTGCAGGGCGATGCAAGCGATCTGTTCCTTTGCTTCCCAGAAGCGGGACTGCCCGCTGGCGGCCTGCCAGCACCACAGGCGCCGGGCAGGTATGTCCACCCAGTACAGGGCCTGGTGGCGCGCACTCCAAACGGGGCTTTCGCCTACGCCGCAGCGGGCGTCGAGCAGCAGTTCGGCTGTGGCGCTCATACCTTGACTCCAAGGTTGGCGAGCCAAGACGGGTCAGCCCAGGCCCCGGCGCTTGACGCGAGGCGGCCCCTGCAAAGCAGGGGCTTCCCTGCGATGCTCGATGCCGTGGCCACGCGGCGGAACTCGCTGCGCGCTTGCAGCGCTCCGCTCAAACAGCCGCCGCAAAATTGACGACGAAGCGCGCTGCGCGCGCTGGCCACGGCACCTGCGCTTCTCGGCACCTCGCAACGGCGCACCGGAGCCTGGGCTGACCCGTCTTGGCCGAAGTACTGTTGGCACACCACTGGTTGCGCACCACCATGCTGGGCGGCTGCGGCAGGCCTGGCCCTGTGGGGGCGATTTTCCGGGGTGGCTGTGTCTGACGCCCTGGGGCTGGGCGCGCCTTTGGCGCGCTTCGTAAACTGACTCGCGGCGGCTGTTTGAGCAGAGCGCTTCAAGGAAGCGCGCAGCGAGTTCCGCCGCGCCAGCCCCAGGGCGTCAGACACAGCGAAGTCGGCAAAGCCGACCACCCTGGATGAGCCCCCAGAGGGCCAGGCCTGCCGCAGCCGAGAAGTAGCCATCAGAACGGCCCAGCCTTCACAAAAGCACCGCCCTGGTAAACAGCAGCAGGGTCGTTCAAGTCGGGCGCACTGGTGCGGGCGTACACCGCATCGCGGAACACGTCAGAGCTGTCCTGCGGTACATAGCCCACATGGCGCGCACGCGAGTTGTCCCACCACGTCACCGCGTTGTCCGACATGCCGAAGATGATGCTGTGCCCCAGCACCGGCGTGCTCAGGCAGGCCGCGATCAGGCGGTGCAGGTCGTCGTAGCTCAGCCAGGTGGCCAGCATGCGGCGGTCGCGGGGCTCGGGGAACGACGACCCGATGCGCACACAGGCCGTCTCAATGCCGTAACGGTCGAAGTAGAAACGCGAAAAGTCCTCGCCAAAAGCCTTGCTCACGCCGTAATAGCTGTCGGGCCGGGCCGGGTGGTCGGCGTTGATCGTCTCGCTCTGCTTGTAAAAGCCGGTAACGTGGTTGGAGCTGGCAAACACAATGCGCTTGACGCCGTGCTTGCGGGCAGCCTCGTACAGGTGATACACGCCCAGGATGTTGGCCTGCAGGATGGCCTCGAACGGTGCCTCCACCGAAATGCCGCCCAGGTGAACGATGGCGTCGCAACCGGCCACCATGGCGTCCACCTCGGCCGCGTTGGCCAGGTCGGCCAGCACAATTTCCTCACCAGGCTGGGCCGGGCCAAGGTCTGACTTGTCAGACAACCTAAGCACATCGCAGTTGGCTTTCAGCCGATCCCGCAAGGCCTTGCCCAAGCCGCCCGCTGCCCCGGTAAGCAGTATTTTTCGGTGATTTTTCAGCTTTTCACTCATGATTTTCAGTATTCCGCTGCAGTTTTGGACAAGTTCGCGAAGGTTTGATACAGTTGCCGGTATGTCGTTGTCTGTTGTACGTTGTCTGACAACGTGAGCGAATGTAGCCAAGCCTTTCACACGGTGTCAAGGAAAAAGTGATGGACCTAGTGAAAACCCCAAGTCCGGTGCCCGCACCGGCCGCCCCCCAGCGGCGCCAGCGCGGCCTGGTGCCCGAAATCGTGCAAAGCCTCAGCGGTGACATCCGCGAAGGCCAGCTCAAGCCGGGCGACAAGCTGCCCACCGAATCCGCGTTGATGGAGCGCTTTGACGTGAGCCGCACCGTGGTGCGCGAGGCCATTTCGCGCCTGCAGGCGTCGGGGCTGGTGGAAACGCGCCACGGCATCGGCACCTTCGTTAAGGCGTCGCAGGAACCCGCCAACTTCCGCATTGCCCCAGAAGACTTTGCCACCGTGGCCGACGTGATCTCGCTGCTGGAGTTGCGCATCAGCCTGGAAACCGAAGCCGCCGGGCTGGCCGCGCAGCGCCGCGAAGACACCCACCTGCGCAACATGGAAGCCGCGCTGGCAGCCTTCGAGGCGTCCATACAGGCAGTGTCTGACGCCGTGCCGTCGGACTTCCAGTTCCACATGGAAGTGGCACGCGCCACCGGCAACCGCCACTTTGCCGACCTGATGACCTACCTGGGCACCATGATCATCCCGCGCACGCGGCTCAACACCGCCGACGCCGCGCCCGAAGGCCGCTTGGCCTACCTGCAGCGCGTGCACAGCGAGCACGAGAACATCTACCAGGCCATACGCGCGCAAGACGCCGAAGCCGCCCGCGCTGCGATGCGCACGCACCTGTCCAACAGCCGTGAACGGCTGCGCCGCTCACAACCCACCGAACCGCCAGCAACACATTGACCCCTCAACCCAACATGTCTCAACTGCAATCCGTCGAAGCCCGCACCGGCCAAGCCTTTGGTCAACCCCTTCAAGCGTCCACCGCCGCCGACATTGACCGCGCCGTGCAAGCCGCCGCGCAGGCATCTGCCGCCTGGGCGGCCAGCAGCGGCGAAGCGCGCGCACAACTGCTGCGCGGCCTGGCCGATGCGCTGGAAGCCGACCGCACCGCTTTGGTAGAGCTGGCCGACACCGAAACCGCCCTGGGCCCCGTGCGCCTGAATGGCGAGCTGGACCGCACCACCTTCCAGCTGCGCCGCTTTGCCGACCTGGCCGCCAGCGGCGCCCCCTTCGCGCGTGTGGACGACCCCGCCGTGGCCGGTGCCCCGCCCGTGGGCCACCCCGACATGACGCGCCAGCTCTGGCCCCTGGGCCCGGTGGCCATGTACGCGGCCAGCAACTTCCCGTTCGCGTTCTCGGTACTGGGTGGGGACACCGCCAGCGCCCTGGCCGCAGGCTGTCCGGTGGTGGTCAAGGCCCACCCGGGCCACCCGCACCTTTCGGTGCGCGTGTTCGGCCTTATCCAGCAGGTGCTGCAGGCGCAGAGCCTGCCCGCTGGCCTCATCGGCCTGGTGCAGGGCGCGGGCAACGACGTAGGCGTGGCACTCATCCGCCACCCTGGCATTGCCGCCGCCGCCTTCACCGGCTCCACCCGTGGTGGCCTGGCCCTGCTGGCCGAGGCACAAGCACGCCCGCAGCCCATTCCCTTCTACGGTGAACTGGGCGCCATCAACCCCGTGGTGGCCCTGCCCACTGCGCTGGCCGAACAAGGCCCGGCCCTGGCCGCCACACTGGCAGGCTCCATTGCCCTGGGCTGCGGCCAGTTCTGCACCAACCCTGGCCTCATCGTGCTGCTGGACGACCCCACCAGCGACCACTTTGTAGAAGCCCTGGCCGCCGCACTGGCGCAGCAGCAACCCCACGCCATGCTGACGGCAGGCATGCGCAAGGCCTTTGCCGCAGGCACGCAAGCCCAGCTGGCCCATGGCGCCCAGGCCCTGGTGCAAGAGGCTGATGGCCCGCAAGCCCCCCGCCCCTTCCTGGCGCAGGTGGACGCGCAACGCTTCATTGCCGAGCACGCCTTGCGCGAAGAGGTGTTCGGCCCTTCCAGCCTGATCGTGCGTGCGCGCACGCTGGACGAAGTGCAGCAGGTACTGCGCGCCGTGCAGGGCAGCCTGACCGTGACGCTGTGGGGTGTGGACGAAGACACCCCCGCCCACCGCGAACTGGTGCGCACCGCCGCCAGCGTGGCCGGGCGCGTGCTCTTCAAAGGCGTTCCCACCGGCGTTGCCGTTACCGCTGCGCAGCAACACGGCGGCCCTTGGCCCGCCTCCACCGCACCCATGACCACCTCGGTGGGTGACGCTGCGCTGCGGCGCTTTTTGCGCCCCGTCTGCCTGCAAGATGCCCCCCGCTGGTTGCTGGACCGGCAGGGCCAGCCGTGCTGAGCACGGCGCAGCGCTTGCCGCTGCTGCAAAGGCCCAGGGTCGTGCTGGCCCTGGCCACCCTGTGCTGCGCCCTGTGGGGCAGCGCCTACCCCGCCATCAAGAACGGGTATGCGCTGTTCAACATTGCGCGCGACGACGTGGCCTCTCAGCTCGTCTTCGCGGGCTACCGCTTCCTCTTTGCCGGGCTGCTGTTGCTGGTAATGGCCGCACTCATGCGCAAGCCGCTGTGGAAGCTGGACGCGCGCGACGTGGGCCGCCTCACCTTGCTGGGGCTGACGCAGACCTCGCTGCAATACGTGTTCTTCTACGTCGGGCTGGCGCACGTCACCGGGGTCAAGGGCTCCATTCTCAACGCCACGGGCACCTTCTTCAGCGTGCTGCTGGCCCATTTCATCTACCACAACGACCGGCTCACCCACCGCAAGGCGCTGGGCTGTGCCATCGGCTTTGCCGGGGTGATGGTGGTGAACCTGGGCGGCGGCGGGCAGATGAACATGGAGTTCACCCTGCTGGGCGAAGGCTTCATCGTTCTGGCGGCGTTCGTGCTGTCGGCAGGCACCATCTACGGCAAGCACATGTCGCAACGCATGGACGCGATGGTGATGACCGGCCACCAGTTGGCCCTGGGCGGCGCCGTGCTGCTGCTGGGCGGCTACGCCAGCGGCGGCACGCTGCAGGGGTTCACCTGGGCGTCCAGTGCCTTGCTGGCCTACATGGTGGTGCTGTCTGCTGCCGCCTTTGCGCTGTGGGCGGCGCTGCTCAAGCACAACCGTGTGGGCACGGTGTCGGTGTACGTGTTCCTCATCCCGGTGTTCGGCGCACTGCTGTCGGCCGCGTTCCTGGGTGAAAGCATTCTGGCCTGGCACAACGCCGTGGCTCTGGTGCTGGTGTGCAGCGGCATCTGGATGGTGACAACCTCCGCCGCCCCTGCACGGCTCCAGACCGTGAAAACCTGAGCACTCAGACTGCGTCAAGGGCCCCGGTGCCAGGGCCCTGATCAACGCCCCTGGGCTCCAAGCTCGGCTCACCCGGCGGTTGGGACGTGCTGGCACTTGCCAGGACACGCCCAATCACCGCCATGGGTACACCGCTTTCCAGCAACTTGTGGGCGGCTACGTCGACACTCAATTCCCCGGCACGAACCATGTCCACCGTGGTGTCGATCAGGCGCCTCATGCGCGTTTTTCGACGTGCAGTCATGCTCGGTCACCCCCCAAGGTCACGACAAAAGAGACTGTCTAGCGTTGCGCAACCTCTGGTCCATGCGTGCGCGATGCTCACGCTGCATTTGCCTATGGCGCTTGCGCAAAGCCCTGATCTGGATACCCGCAACCGCCAACAGCAGACCCGAGATCAAACCGACGACGCTGTCGCTGAAAACCGCCGCACTGACACCACCCGCAAAGTAGACAGCGGGCAACGCTTCATAAAGCCATTTCGGATAGTAAAAAAACGACACAAAGACCTCGAATGATTTAAATGATTTATTGTTTACTCGAAGTATTATCTGAATATTAATTACGTCATATGTCAATCATTTTTTGATTCTTTTGATATTAAATGGCGTAAATAATTGAATGGCCAATCACAGCGTCTAAAGGCTCTTGCCATTCATCACTTTTGTTGATTTATGCCTCGATGTGCCCCCTGCGAGATGCCGACGAACAGAAACACGCGGTTCATTGCAAGCACGCAAAGCACCCGCTACATAGTCATAGTCCGACCAGGGGCTTGACGCAAAGGGAGCGGAAGCTTCCGCGATCGCGGATACGCTGCGCCTCGCAAAAGCCAGATCAACCAGCCCCCCCGCGCCGCAGCGATGACCATCACCTCTCATCGGACCTCACTCGCCCTGCTGGCGCTATCAATGGTCTTGTCGGCCATCATCCTGGGGTATGACGGCGCACGGGTGCTGCAGGTGCTTGTACTTGCCGTACCCGCCTGGATGTGGCTGTGGTGGCCCGGCAGATCCCGTGTGGTCCGGGGTCTCCAGGCAACCACGGCCGGGTTGCTGGGCCTCACATTCATCGTGGATGGCGCCGTGCGCGGCTTCATGCTGGACGCCTACGAAGCCAGCCCAGCCAGCTCCTTCGTCTTGACGGCGGCAGCCAACACCACGGCAGAGGAAACCTCCGAATTTCTGACCATGTACTGGCCCAGCCTCCTGCTCTGGAAGCTGTTTGTGCTGGCTTCGCTGGCGGTCCTTATCGCTGGTCTCTGGTCTTGGTGCCGCCAGCCCCCCGCCCCCCTGAAAGCAACCGGCTGGCGTGTGGCGGCACTGGCGCTGATCGTGGCCGTGGTGGTGGTTGCCCTGGTCAACAAACCCTGGCGCAAGCACCACCCCATGGTGTTTTGGTCAGACTGGGTGTCTGAGGTGAGTGCCCTGCGCAGCCAGTGGGCCAACCTTGGTGAACAGCGCTACCGCATGCTGATGCGCGCCCGCGAACAGGCACCTGCCACCACTCCGGGCAGCCCCCAGACAATGGTGCTGGTCATCAGCGAAAGCGTCAACCGCGGCCACTTGTCGCTCTACGGCTACGCGCGCGACACAACCCCGAAACTGAAGGCCCTGCAGCAACTCGAATCATCAAAACTTGGTGTGTTCCGCCATGCATGGTCCACGGACGCCTCCACCGTGCCCGCGCTGCGCAACTTCTTCTATTTCGGCAGCAGCAACGCCGACGGCCAACACCTGCTGGCATTGGCCTCCAGCGCAGGCTATCAAACCTGGTGGATCAGCAACCACGACGACTTGGCCATTGACCAGGAGCACGCCTTGCTCGCGGACCGTGTGCAGATGCTCAACAAGACGCCGGGACGCTCCAGCCCTTCGCTTGACCACGCCACGTTACCAGCCCTGGAGCAGGCACTGCAGGACCCAGCACCCCGCAAGTTCATCGTGTTACACCTGCTGGGCGCACACCCTCACTACGAACTGCGCTATCCCAAGCAACAGGCCCTGTTCGACAACGCCAAAGACGGCGTGTACCAACACATGAAAGCACAGGGACGATCGGCCTGGGTCCGGGAGTTGCGCAACGAATACGACTCGGCCCTGCACTACCACGACTCCGTTGTGGCGGCCAGCCTGGAGATCACCCGCAAAGCCGGGGACAAGGCGGTGTGGATGTACTTTTCGGATCACGGCCAGGAAGTGGGGCACCAGAGCAACCACGCCGGTCACGGCGTGAACACAGCCGACGGCTACCGGGTGCCCCTTTTGGTGTGGGGACACCCGGTACAAGCCCTGCCCGCCCAGACATTCATGCGACCAGTGCGCACCGACTGGCTGGGTTACACCGTGATCCGCCTGCTTGGCGTGGAATGGCCGGGACATCGGCCCGAGCGCGATGTACTCGACAGACCATATGAGTGGATCGCACCTCAATTGCCTGCGCGGGTGGATTTTGTGTCGTAGCGACTCCGGCACTCAGTGTGCCTATACCGCCACCCGGTTCAGCGCACCTGCTTCTTTTCCAGCTTGCGCGTCAGGGTACGCCGGTGCATGCCCAGGCGCCGGGCAGCCTCCGACAGGTTGAAGTCGGTTTCCGCCAGCACCTCGTTGATGCGCTCCCATTCCAGCGTCTTGATGGAGCTGGAGCGGTTGGTCAACTCCACCTCGGTATTGCCCGCTTTCAGTCCAAACGCCGCCTCGATGTCGTCGGTGTTGGACGGCTTGGCCAGGTAGTGGCAGGCCCCGAGCTTGACGGCTTCGACGGCCGTCGCAATGCTGGCAAAACCGGTCAGCACCACGATCAGCATGTCGGCGCTGGCGGCGTGCAGCTTCTGCACGCAGGCCAGGCCGGAAGCCTCGCCCTTGAGCTTGAGGTCCACCACAGCGTAGCCGGGCTGGTGCTCGGTGAGCAAGGCTTCAACCTCGGCCAGGCTAGCCGCCAGCAGCACGCTGTAGCCGCGACGCTCGAACGAGCGCGTGAGCGTGCGCGCAAAGGCCTCGTCGTCCTCGACGATCAGGAGCTGGCGCTGCGGCTCTTCGGTATTCATGGCGTGTGTTTCGGGGCCTTAAGCGGCAATGCAAGTACGATGGCCGACAGTGGCAATTCAATGGTGACCTCGGCCCCGCCTTCAGCGCGGTTGCGCGCGGCCACGCTGCCACCCAAGGTGCGCGCCACATTGAGCACCAGGTACAAGCCCAGCCCGCCACCAATCCGGTTCTTGGAGGACTGGTACGGTGTACCCAGCTTGGCCAGCATGTCCGCAGCAAAGCCTGGGCCAGCGTCGGTCACGGTGAGGCGCAAGGTTTCCTCATGGCGCGTGACGGACAGCCCCACCCAGGCGGGCGATGCGTCCCGCGCATTGTCCAGAACATTGAAAACCATTTGCTTGAGCGTGGTATCTGACACCATGGGCGCGTCCAGGCCGAACTCGTTGCTGTAGTCAAACTGCGCAATGGACCGCGTGCTGCGCCACTCGGCAGCCAGAGCGTCGACAAAGGTACGCACCGTGGTTTGCACCGAGGCTTCGCCACGGGTTTCGCCCGCAGACAGAAGAATGCCGCTGACAATGCTTTTGCAGCGCTGGACCTGGGTCTGCATTTCTGCAATGTCTTCCCTGAGCGCTGCGTTGGCGGCCAGACTCTTGTCATGTTGCCAGTCGCCCAGGATCACGGCCAATGTGGACAGGGGCGTACCCAGCTCATGCGCGGCACCCGAGGCCAGCAGGCCCATGCGCACGATGTGTTCCTCCTCCACGCGACGCTGTCGTGCTGCGGCCAGGCGGGCGTCCCGTTCCCGCAGGTTGTCGTTGATGCGCGTGATGAACACCATCAGCAGCGTGGCGTTCAGCACAAAGCACACCAGCAGACCCAGCACGTAAAGGCTGGACAAGCCTTCATGCAGATCCCGGGGCAAGGCCAGCGGCAGATGGTATTCGGCCAGCGCCGCAAAGCACAGGGCCGTGATGATCACAATGGACCAGACGTAGGCCCCCCGCAGCAGCACGGCGCCCAGGGTGACCTGCAAAAGGTACAGGTAGACGAACGGGTTGCTGGTACCGCCGCTCAGGTAAAGCTGCACGGTGAGTACCCCCACATCGGTCAGCAGGGCCAGGAACAGCTCCACATCGCGCACGGCACGGCCTGTGCGCAGGCGCAGCAGGCTGATCACGTTGAAGACCGCCAGGCAAGCCACAACCAGCAGCATTTGCCGGATGGGCAGCTGCAGCCCCAGGCCGAGGTGCGACAGCACGATGGTGAACACCTGCCCCACCACTGCAGTCCAGCGCAGCTCAATCAGCTGCTGCAGGTTCTTGATGCCTGCCGCCGCGTCGGCCGAACCTTCGCTGCGCTGAGGCGCCAACGTCTGTGGTTCAGGAAGAGGGTGGTTTTGCATGGGAAGGGGCTGTGCTGCTGCGGGCGATGGCCCCCAGGCGGCGTTCGTAGCGTGCCACATACCAGCCTGCCACCACCACCATGAGCGAAAGACCATACCAGGTGAGGGCGTACACCAGGTGGCTGTTGTGGAACCGGACCACCGTCAAGCCTGGGCGCGGCCAGTCGGTGGACTGGGCCCCCTTCCCCGCCGAGCTGGGCAATCCGGCATCCACGAAAAAGGGAGCGGCCTGCGGCAGATGCAGGGCTTTGCTGATGGCTGCCACATCGCGCGAGTACCAGCGTTGCTGCGCAGGGTCGTTGGTGCGCAGGAAGCCGCCATCCGGCTCGGTGATGCGCAAAAGGCCTTGCACGGTGGTCATGGCGCCGTCGGTCCCAGAGGCTGCAAGCCACTGGGCGCGCTGGTCTTGCGGCACAAAACCGCGGTTGACCAGGACCTGGGTACCGTCGTCGCGCTGCAGTGCCGTGATCACCCAGAAGCCCGCGCCCAGTTCGGTCACGGCCTGGGTGAGCACGGCTTTGTCGCTCAGCCAACGGCCCTGCAGCGTGACGGGGAGGTACTCGTACTGCGCGGCGTTGACCTCCTGCCAGCGCTCTGGCGGCGGCAGAGCAACGGGGGTTGCGTGCACCCGCTGCTCCACCCGCTCAATAAGAGCGAGCTTCCAGGCACGGCGCTGGACCTGCCAGGTCCCCAGCGCCACGAAGCCAGCGAACAGGGCGATGCCAAGCACCCAGAGCATGGCCTGGCGTGCGCGGCGGCTTGATTGGGCCGCCGGATTGCCGGGAACGACCTGGGGCGTCAAGGCGTGGTGTGCCCCGTTGCCGCGTGCGGCAGGGCAGTGGGAACGGGGTGGTCGGGCATCATGTTCGTGTTCATGTGGAACATGACCCACAACGTGCCTGCGATGGTGATGGCCACGAACACCACGGTGAAGATGGTAGACAGCAAGGTCCAGCCGCCCTCGACCTTGCCGTTCATGTGCAGGAAGTACACCATGTGAACCAGGATCTGGATCACCGCGAACCCGCCCAGCACCAGCACGGCGGTGTTGCGGTCGGCAATCACCTTGGCCATGACGAGCCAGAAGGGAATGGCGGTGAGGATGACAGACAGCACGAACCCGGTCATGTAGCCGGAGAAGGTGCTGTGCGGCCCCTCATGTTCATGGTCGTGAGAAGTGTTTGCAGATGCATGCGTTGTGTGTTGTGCGCTCATTTACAGCACCCCCATCAGGTACACAAAGGTGAAAACGCCGATCCAGACCACATCCAGGAAGTGCCAGAACATGGACAGGCACATCAGGCGCCGGTTGTTCTCGGGGATCAGCCCATGCTTGCCAATCTGGACCATCAACACCACCAGCCAGATGAGGCCGAAGGTGACGTGCAGACCGTGGGTGCCCACCAGCGTGAAGAAAGCCGACAGGAAGGCACTGCGCTGCGGGCCTGCGCCCTGGTGCAGCAGGTGTGCGAATTCGTACAGCTCCAGGCCCAGGAAGCACAGGCCAAAAAGTCCGGTCACGGCCAGCCACAGCAGTGTGCCCTTCACGTCGCCCAGCTGCTTGCGCAGCATGGCAAAGCCGAAGGTGATGGAAGACAGCAGCAGGAATGCCGTGTTGATGGCCACCAGGGTGAGGTCGAACAACTGCGCGCCCGTGGGGCCCGCCGCATAGCTGCGGCCCAGCACGCCGTAGGTGGCAAACAGGGCGGCGAAGATGAGGCAGTCGCTCATCAGGTAGAGCCAGAAGCCCAGCGCCGTACCGTTGGGCGGATGGGGTTCGTGCGCGAGGTGGTACTCGCGAGGGGCCAGGGCGCCTGCTGCGGCGCCAGCTTGGATGCGGATGTCAGACATGGCGGGCCAGTTGGAGTGTGCGGGCTTCTTCCGTGGCAATCACTTCGGATGCGGGGATGTAGAAGTCACGCTTGTAGTTGAAGGTGTGGATGATGGAAGCCAGCAGCAGGGCGGCGAACGACACGCCTGCGAGCAGCCACATGTGCCAGATCAGTGCAAAGCCGACGACCAGCGCAAGACCGGAGATGATCACCCCAGCCCCCGTGTTGGCGGGCATGTGGATGGACTGGAAGCCCTTCAGCGGACGCTGGTAGCCGTGCTTCTTCATGTCCCACCAGGCGTCGATCTCGTGCACCACGGGGGTGAAGGCAAAGTTGTAGTTGGGCGGGGGCGAGGAAGTGGCCCACTCCAGCGTGCGGCCATCCCAGGGGTCGCCAGTGACGTCGCGCAGCTGTTCGCGGCGGCGGAAGCTGACCACCAGTTGGATGAGGAAGCAGCCAATGCCTGCCGCGATCATGGCGGCGCCAACGGCGGCGATCACGAACCAGATCTGCAGGGAGGGGTCCTCAAAGTGGCTCACACGGCGCGTCACACCCATGAGCCCCAGCACATACAGCGGCGTGAAGGCCACCCAGAAACCCACCAGCCACAGCCAGAAGGAACGCACGCCCCAGGTGTGGTCGAGCTTGTAGCCAAAGGCCTTGGGGAACCAGTAGTTGATGCCCGCGAACATGGCGAACACCACGCCCCCGATGATCACGTTGTGGAAGTGCGCGATCAGGAACAGGCTGTTGTGCAGCACGAAGTCCGCCGGGGGCACGGCCAGCAGCACGCCGGTCATGCCGCCAATGGCGAAGGTCACCATGAAGGCCACGGTCCACATCATGGGCAGCTCGAAGCGAATGCGCCCCTTGTACATGGTGAACAGCCAGTTGAAGATCTTCGCCCCGGTAGGGATGGAGATGATCATCGTGGTGATGCCGAAGAAGGTGTTCACACTGGCGCCCGAGCCCATGGTGAAGAAGTGGTGCAGCCACACCAGGTAGGACAGGATGGTGATACACACCGTGGCGTACACCATGGAGGTGTAGCCGAACAGGCGTTTCTTGCTGAAGGTGGCCACCACTTCGGAGAACACGCCGAACGCGGGCAGCACCAGGATGTAGACCTCAGGGTGGCCCCAGATCCAGATCAGGTTCACGTAGAGCATGGGGTTGCCACCCAGCTCGTTGGTGAAGAAGTTGGTGCCCACGTAGCGGTCCAGCGACATCAGCACCAGCGCAGCCGTAAGCACCGGGAAGGACGCCACGATCAGCGCGTTGGTGCACAGTGCCGTCCAGGTGAAGACGGGCATCTTCATCAGGCTCATGCCGGGGGCGCGCATCTTGATGATGGTGACGATCAGGTTGATACCTGAAAGCGTGGTGCCCACCCCCGCGATCTGCAGCGCCCAGATGTAGTAGTCCAGCCCCGTGCTGGCGCTCTGCGCGCCCAGGTTGGACAGCGCCAGCCACCCGGAGGTGGAGAACTCGCCCAGGAACAGCGACACCATCACCAGCACGGCACCGGCAGTGGTCATCCAGAAGCTGAAGTTGTTGAGGAAGGGGAACGACACGTCGCGCGCGCCGATCTGCAGCGGCACGAGGTAGTTCATCAGGCCCGTCACCAGCGGCATGGCCACGAAGAAGATCATGATCACGCCGTGAGCGGTGAAGATCTGGTCGTAGTGGTGCGGCGGCAGGTAGCCCATGTTGTCGCCAAAGGCCATGGCCTGCTGCAGGCGCATCATCACCGCGTCGGCAAAGCCGCGCAGCAGCATCACCAGGCCCAGGATCATGTACATGATGCCGATGCGCTTGTGGTCGATGCTGCAAATCCAGTCGTGCCAGAGCGTGCCCCACAGGCGGAACCGGGTGATCATCGCCATCACGGCGACGCCGCCCAGCAGTACGGCAATGAAGGTCCACAGCACGATCGGCTCGTGCGCCATGGGTACGGCGTCCCAGCTCAGGCGGCCCAGCGCCCAGTGGGCGGAAGTTACGTTTTCAGAGGTCATGGGGAGGCTCATCGAAGTTCAAGTGCTGCCATCACCTGGTCAGCGTCCTGCAGGGTGCACACGTCTTGGGGCAGGTTCAGGCCTGCTGAGCGAACAAAGGCTTCGCCGCCTCGGGCGTCGATGGCCATCATGTGGTGCATGCACAGCGTTCCGTCCTCCACGCAGCGGTTGAGCACCTTGTCGTACAGGCCTTCTTCCACCGAGGCGAAACGTTGCACGGGATCGCGCTCGCTAGGCTTGGCAAGGTTCAGGTACGTGGCCTTGTCGAGTGGGCGGCCTTCGGTCTTGGCTTTTTCCACCCATTGGGCAAAGTCGCTGTCGCTCAGGCCGTGAAACTTGAACGTCATGCCCGAAAAGCCCGCGCCGCTGTAATGAGAGGACATGCCCTTGTAGACACCGGGCTTGTTGATCACGGCGTTCAGCTCGGTCTGCATGCCGGGCATGGCGTAGATCATGCCGGCCAGGTCGGGCACGTAGAAGGCGTTCATGGTCGAAGTCGCCGTGAGCTTGAACAGGATGGGGCGGTCCACCGGTGCGGCCAGTTCATTGACCGTGGCGATGCCCTGCTCCGGGTAGAAGAACAGCCACTTCCAGTCCATGGCGACGACCTGCACCTCCAGTGGCTGCACATCGGCAGGCACGGGGCGCTGCGCGTCAATGCGGTCCAGCGGGCGGTAGGGGTCGAGCTTGTGGGTGCCGATCCAGGTGATGGCACCCAGGGCGATGACGATGAGCAGGGGGACCGTCCAGATCACCAGCTCCAGCTTGGTGGAGTGGTGCCACTCGGGGTCGTACTCGGCTTCGGTGTTGCCCTGGCGGTATTTCCAGGCAAACAGCAGGGTCAGGGCGATCACCGGGACGATGATGATCAGCATGAGCAACGTGGCGGTGATGACAAGTTGCCCTTGCTGCGCAGCAACATCACCAGCGGGGTTGAGCACAACAGCCTTGCTGCAGCCCGCAAGGCTGCCCAGGGCCAACAAGGCGGCCAGCCAGGCGGGCCCGCGAAGTGGGGGAAGTTTGAGCATGTGAAAAACGCGGCCAGGGTGCCGGATTAGGGTAAACACGGATAACGGGATGTCCGCGAATTTACCGGCGCTAGCCGTTTTGTCGATTGGACATTTTGTCCAAGGTCAAACTTTTGTGCCCCAAATTGGTGCAAACCAGGGGTTTCTGGCCACTTTTTGCGCCGTGTCTAGTGAAAGCTCACTTGTGGCGGGTGGCCGTTGCGTGTAGAACGGGATTGTCAGATTACTTTCACGTCTAGGAGTTCTGTTCATGAGCAGCCCCGCCACTGCCACCTTCCCTGCTGCTGGTTTTGAAGAAAGTGCAGCCTCCCTCTCCCGGGCGGATACGCATGAGGATGTCACCCCCAGCGAGATCGCCGTAGGCGTGATCATCGGACGGTCGTCCGAATATTTCGATTTCTTCGTTTTCGGGATCGCCTGCGTTCTTGTCTTCCCGTCGCTGCTGTTCCCTTTCCTTTCGCCCCTGGAGGGCACCCTGATGGCGTTTGCGCTCCTTGCCGTGGCCTTTGTGGTCCGGCCGGTGGGCACCGCCATTTCCATGGCCGTCCAACGGCGCTGGGGGCGGGGCACCAAACTCACCATCGCACTGTTTGTGCTGGGGGTGTGCACGGTGGGCATGGCTTTCCTTCCCAGCTACAGAGAGGCGGGGCTCGCCGCCATCGTGACCCTGCTCATCCTGCGTGTGGGACAAGGGCTGGCCCTGGGAGGCTCATGGGACGGCTTGCCCTCGTTGCTGGCCATGTCAGCCCCCAAAGAGCGCAGGGGCTGGTACGCCATGATCGGCCAGCTGGGCGCACCCTTGGGCTTTGTGCTGGCCGCAGGGCTGTTCACGTACCTCTACAGCAGCCTGAGCGCGCAAGAGTTCCTGGACTGGGGTTGGCGTTATCCGTTCTTCGTGGCCTTTGCCGTGAACGTGGTGGCCCTTTTTGCCCGGCTGCGCCTGGTCGTGGGGCAGTCCTACACGGAATTGCTCAAGGAACGTGAACTGCAACCCGTGCCCGTGAGCCGCGTCATGCGCGACGAGGGCAACAACGTGTTGCTGGGTGCCTTTGCCGCGCTGGCCAGCTTCGCGCTGTTCCATTTGGTCACGGTGTTCCCGCTGTCGTGGATCACGCTGTACTCAGACCAGTCTGTCACCCAGATCCTGGGTGTGCAGATCGTCGGCGCTTTCCTGGCCGCAGGCGCCATCATGGTGTCGGGCTGGCTGTCTGACCACCTCGGCCGCCGCAAGCTGCTGGGCGGCATGGCGGTGCTGATCGGCGTGTTCAGCTTCATGGCGCCCGTGCTGCTGAACACCGGCGAGGTTGGCAGCACCATGTTCCTTTTGCTGGGTTTTGTGCTGCTGGGACTGTCTTACGGCCAGGCGTCGGGCACGGTCACGGCCAATTTTTCGCCCCAGTACCGCTACACCGGCGCTGCCCTGTCGGCCGATCTGGCGTGGATCATTGGCGCGGCCTTTGCGCCTTTGGTGGCCCTGTATCTGTCTGCCCAGTTTGGGTTGTTGGCCGTGACCGTGTACCTGCTGTCGGGCGTGGCCTGCACGCTGGGTGCCTTGAGCCTGAACCGGCGCATGGAGCGGCGCGACCGCTGATGGCCCCATTCAAGACATAGTCGTTGCCGAAGCAGGGCGCATCAGTGTGTGCCCTGCTCGTCTCACTGCTCTGCTGAATCCCCAAGGGCCAGCGCTGCCAGCCGCACCGCCCCTTCAAAGCTGCGCGCCCCTGCAATGAACAGGTTGAGGTGGCAGAACACGCTGTCGGCCACGCCCGTCACAGCGGCCAGCTCCGCGTCACGCAGGCCCGCCCAGGCGGCGGGCAGGTCCATGCGGGAATCGAAAGACCCCACTTCAACAGGCACGGTCTTGACCTGGAACTGGCTGCCGTCCGAGTCGGGGTAGATGACCAGGCGAACGTCGGGCATTTCGTCGACCACCACACGCGTCCACGGCATGCCGCCTTCTCGCAGGTGCAGCACGCGCCCGTTGAGCAAACGGGGCGACTGGCGCACGGTGTCCACGGCCAGAATCTGCCCGATCTTCTTGACGATGGCCTGATCCAGAAACTTGCGGGTGATGGCCACGGCCTCCACAAAGCGCGCGTCTTGCAACTGCGCCTTGGCCTGCACGCCCAATCCCCGCTCCTCCAGCCAGTTGGTGTTGAGCTGCGCAATGAGCGACGACAAACCGAAGATGCCCGGTGCCACTTCGCCCTGGCCGGTGTCCACCATGTCCAGGTACTGCACCAGTGAGTGGTCGATGGAATGGACGATGCTGGCGATGGCGTCATCGTCCAACGCAAAGCCACGGGCCTGGGCCAGCGCACGCGCATAGGCCGCACCGTGCGCCGACCAAACCAGCCCGGCACTGGCGTAGCCCACGCCCGGCTGTTCCAGGCCGTTCACCGTCTGGGCGGGGCGGGCGCCGTCAAAGCCCCGCTGGTGGTGGTCAAAGCGGCCCCGCTCGGGCACCCATTCACCGCCCACGTCCACCGCAAAATCGGCTGCGTCAATGGCGGCCTGTTGGCGGGTGCGCAGCAGTTCGTGGCGGGGAAAAGCACCCATCAGCACCCCCACGCCGAACACGTCGTCTGCATGAAAAGTACCGTTGTGGGTGGCAATGAGGGTAGGGCGTTCGTTCATCGGGCGATTGTAGGCAGCCATTGGGGCGCTGAACATTTCACCCAGCTTTCAAGCTTTCCCAAGGTTTCCTCTATCGCACGGGTGGGGTTGAACTGCCATGATCGGCAACATGAAACTGCTGCTGGTCGAAGACGATCTGGACCTGGTCCACGCCTTGAGCCGGGTGCTGAGCACCCAGGGCTTCGAGGTGACCTGCTGCGCAGATGGCGAAGAAGCCCTGTCGATGTTGCGCCGCGCCCGGTTCGACGCGGTGCTGCTGGACCTGAGCCTGCCGGGCATGGACGGGCTGGAGGTGCTGGAGCACCTGCGCGGCAGCGGTTCGGCGGTGCCGGTGCTGATCATGACGGCGCGCGGTGCCGTGGAGGAGCGGGTACTGGGCCTGAACACCGGTGCCGACGACTACCTGACCAAACCATTCGACGTTGACGAACTGACGGCACGCCTGAAGGCGCTGGTGCGGCGCAGCCTGGGTATTGAGGAAATCCGCTGCGGCCTGCTTCGGGTGGACCGCGCCAGCGGGCTGGTGTACCGTGGCCCGGTGCCCATGGAGCTGCCTGCACGCGAGCTGGCGCTGCTCAAGGCGCTGATGGAACGCAACCACCAGGCAGTGGCCCGCGAACACCTGATAGACACCGTGTTTGGCAACGAAGCGGTGGGCCCAGACGCGATTGATGTACTGGTGCACCGCCTGCGCAAGCGCCTGGCGGGCACGGGCACCAGCCTCATCACCCTGCGCGGTGTGGGCTACTTCCTGGCCGACGAGGCCCTGGGCGAACGGCAATGAAGCGCCTGACCGCCTGGTGCCAAAGCCTGCAGGGCAGGCTGCTGCTGCAACTGCTGGCGCTGTTGGCCCTGGCACGGCTGCTGCTGGCCGGGCTCACCGCGTGGGGGGTGTTGCCCGTTGCAGAAGGGGCCTTGCAAGACACCGTTTACCTGCTGACGGCAACGGCCCTGCCCTTTGCGTGGGTGCTGCGCCGCGCCATGCGCCAGGTCACGCAACTGGAGGCACCCCTGCGCCGTGCCATCCGTGAAGACCATGCGCTGCCCGTGCAAGACCACCCCACCGAACTGCGCGGCCTGGTCGAGGCCATCGACCAGTTGCTGCTGCGGCAACGCGAATCGCTGGCGCAGCAGCGCCGCTTCCTGGCCGACGCGTCGCACCAGCTGCGCACCCCCTTCGCGGTGCTGCGCACGCAGCTGCAGGGCCTCATGTCTGGCCAGCTGGACGCGCACGACGCCCTGCCCCGCATGCTGGCCACGGTGGACCGCTCCAGCCACCTCACACGCCAGCTGCTCGCGCTGGCCAAGGTGGAGCAGTTGCAGCAGCGTGCTGAATGGCAAGCCGTGGACCTGGCCCAGGTGGCGCGCGACATTGCCATGGAATTCGCCCCGCTGCTGGCCCGCAAGCGGCTCGACTTCAACCTGCAGGCCGTGCCACTGAGCCTGCAGACCGACCCCTGGATGCTGGGCGAAATGGTGCGCAACCTGCTGTCCAACGCCATTCACCACGCGGCCAAGGGCTCGGCGCTGGGCATGGTCGTGCGAGTGCTGCCCGGCGAAGCGGAACTGATCGTCTGGGACAACGCGGGCGGCGTGGACGAGGCCGTGCGCGACAAACTCTTCAAGCCCTTTGAGTCGGCATCGGGCGGCACGGGCATTGGCCTGGGGCTGTCGATCTGCCAGCAGATCGCGCAGTCCATGGACGCCACCGTGGCGCTTTACAACCGCCTGCAAGATCAAAAGGTGATCGGCGTGGACGCCGTGGTGCGCTGGCCCCTGCCAGTGGCGGAAAGCGGCGCACCCGCGGCCAAGGACTCACCGTGAGCGCGGAGGTGGTCATGGACGGCATGGAAAAAGCATTCCCCGACGGCACCCGGGCGCTGCGCGGCATACACCTGCGCCTGCACCGGCGGCAGCTCACCACGCTGCTGGGCCCTTCGGGCTGCGGCAAGAGCACGCTGCTGCGCCTGGTGGCGGGGCTGGAACTCCCCAGCGCCGGCCGTCTGTGGCTGGACGAACTGGACATGACCACCCTCGGGCCCGCCCAGCGCCCCGTCAGCATGGTGTTCCAGAACTACGCGCTGTTTCCGCACCTGAGCGTGTGGGACAACGTGCTCTTCGGCCTGCGCGCCAGCGGCTTGGCTCCGCAGGAGCAGAAGGCTCGCGCCCAGCAGG
Organism: Burkholderiaceae bacterium; assembly: GCA_041913045.1. GTDB lineage: Bacteria > Pseudomonadota > Gammaproteobacteria > Burkholderiales > Burkholderiaceae_C > CAMLOF01. Next base: position 162,445 of record JAYSGB010000001.1, read on the forward strand.
CGCTGGACATGGTGGGCATGGGGAGCATGGCCCGCCGCTTCAGCACGGAACTGTCGGGCGGGCAGCAGCAGCGGGTGGCCCTGGCGCGGGCACTGGCCCTGCAGCCCAAGGTGCTGCTGCTGGACGAACCCCTGTCCAACCTGGACGTGGCGCTGCGCCGCCAGATACGCGAAGACATCCGCGAACTGCAACGCAGCCACGGCTTGACCGTTCTCTACGTGACCCACGACCAGGAAGAAGCCATGGCCGTGAGCGACCAGATCGCGCTGATGCACGAAGGGCGCATTCTTCAAGTTGGCACGCCGCGCGACATTTACGAAACACCGGCCAGCGAAACGGTGGCGTCGATGATAGGAGACGCGGCCATTTTCGATGCTCACACTGGCGCGGATGGCCACCTGTGGCTCGGCCCGCTGGACCTGGGCCCTCACCCGGGCACCCGGCACGGTCCCCTGAGGCTGGTGGTGCGCCCGCAAGCCTGGCACATGGAAGCGGCCTGCGGCGAAGGGCTGGCGGGCAAGGTCATCAGCCGTGCCTACGTGGGCCGCCAGACCGAATACCAAGTAAGCACCACCCTGGGCATGCTGTTCATCCTGCGCTCTGGCGAGCGAACGGGCTGGTGCCCCGGCTCCCCGGTGAGCCTGTTTCTGCGCGCGCGCGACGTGAGCGTGCTGCCACCGTCCAACACCTCCATGCCCGCAGGCCCCTGACGCCACCCTTCCCCCAACGTTTGCCCACCCAACCATTTCCATCCCAAAGAGAGAGACACCATGAAAAAATCCCTGCTGCTCACCCCGCTGCTGGCCATCGCCGCCATCGCTCCTGCACATGCCCAGAACAAGGAACTCAACCTGATCTGTTCCGCCCAGGCCGCCTGGTGCAGCATGATCGCCGTGACGTTCGAGAAAAGCCAGGGCGTCAAGGTCAACATGACGCTCAAGGGCTCTGGCGAGGCCCTGGCGCAGATCCTGGCCGAACGGGCCAACCCCAAGACGGACGTGTGGTTTGGCGGCACCGGCGACCCGCACCTGCAGGCTGCCGAGCAGAACCTCTCGCAGGAATACCGCTCGCCATCGCTGCCGCAGTTGCACGAGTGGGCGCAGAAACAGGCCGAGCAGTCGGGCTACAAGACGGTGGGCATCTACTCCGGGCCACTGGGCTTTGGCTACAACGTCGAACTGCTCAAGAAGAAGAATCTGCCCGTGCCCACGCTGTGGAGCGACCTGCTCAAGCCCGAATACAAGGGCGAGATCCAGTCGGCCAACCCGGCGTCCAGCGGCACGGCCTACACCATGATCGCCACGCTGGTGCAGCTCATGGGCGAAGACAAGGCCTTCGACTACCTGAAGAAGCTGCACGGCAACATCGCCACCTACACCCGTTCGGGCACCGGCCCCATCAAGGCCGTGGCGCGCGGTGAAGCCACGATCTCCATCAGCTTCGTGCACGACGGCCCCGGCGAAAAGGCCCAGGGCTTCCCGCTGGAGACCGTCACACCGTCGGATGGCACGGGCGCCGAAATCGGCTCCATGTCCATCATCAAGGGTGCCCGCAACCTGGACGCTGCCAAGAAGTTCTACGAGTGGGCGCTGACGCCTTCCGCCCAGGCGCTGGGTGCCGCCACGCTGCAGTTCCAGCTGCCGTCCAACAAGGCCACCAAGGTGGACCCGCGCGTGCCCGACTTCCGCCGCATCAAGCTGATCGACTACGACTACGCCAAATACGGCCAAGTGGCCGAACGTCGCCGGCTGATCCAGCGCTGGGAGCGCGAGGTCAACAGCCTGCCGCGCTGAACCCTGCCCCGCCGATGGGGTGCGGCACGCGTGGCCGCCCCCTCCTTCAGCACCAACAAGAGTGATCGCCATGATGCGAGTTTTGTCCCTGCGCTCCAACAGAGCGATCGGAACCTGGGTTCTGATCGGTCTGGCGGCCTATGCGCTACTGCCCTGGTACTTCCTGCAAGATGCGTCGTTGCTGTCGGCCCTGCCCCAGGTGTGGGGCGGTGAAGACTTTGGCAGCGGCCTGTTGCAGGCCACCGCCCACGACCGGCCCTGGCTGTGGAGCGGCGTGGTGGGTCTGCTGCTGGCAGGCCTGGCACTGACACTGCCTGCGGACCGCCGCCAAGGCTGGGTGTTGCTCGGCGGCGCATTGCTTGGGCTGCTCGGCTTGCTGGGCAGCGGCTTCACCATTGGCGTGCCGGGTTGGGTGTTCCCCAGTCTGGAGGCTGCCTGGGGACCGCTTGCCCACGGCCAGTACGGCATGGGCTGGGGCGCCTTCGTGGTGCTGCTCAGCCTGGTGGTGGTGCTGGGCGCCGCGCTGGCGCGGCTGGGGTACTTCCGTTCCGACCTGTTCGTGGCCGCATCGGTGGTTGGCTGTGTGGCCTTGCTGGCGCTGTTCGTGGTGTATCCGGTGGCCCGCTCCATGGTGTCGGCCTTCCACGACGACATGGGCGTGTTCCACCCCGCCTCGCTGATCGAGCGTCTGGCCACAGAGCGCATCTGGGGCCTGGGCTGCGTGGCCGAAGGCCGCCAGTGTGGCGTGGCCTGGAACACGCTGTACCTGGCGCTGCTCACCGCCGCTGGCACCACCATCATGGGCACGCTCATGGCACTGTGGGCCGAGCGCGGCGGCACCCGCCTGAAGAAGCCGCTCAACGCGCTGGCCATGCTGCCCATCATCACGCCGCCCTTCGTGGTGGGCCTGGGGCTCATCCTCATCTTTGGGCGTGCGGGGCTCTACAACCAGTTCATGGAATGGGCCTTCGGCGTCGAGCCCTCGCGCTGGTTCTATGGCGTGTTTGGTGTGTGGCTGGCGCAGATGTTCGCGTTCACCCCCATTGCCTTCATGATCATGCGTGGCGTGGTGCAGGGCGTGAGCCCTTCGCTGGAAGAAGCCGCTCAGACGCTGCGCGCCAGCCGCTGGCGCACCTTTGCGAGCGTGACGCTGCCGCTGCTCAAGCCGGGCCTGGCCAACGCCTTCCTGGTGGGCTTCATTGAAAGCATGGCCGACTTCGGCAACCCCATCATCCTGGGCGGCCAGTACGCGGTGCTGTCCACCGAGATCTTCTTTGCCATCGTGGGCGCCGCCATCGACCCCGGCATGGCCGCTGCCCTGGCTATGGTGCTCACGCTGTTCGCGCTGACGGTGTTCTTCGTGCAGCGCTGGGTGCTGGGCCGCTCGCAGTTCACCACCGTTACCGGCAAGGGCGACGCCAGCCTGCCCATGCCGCTGCCAAGCGGTGTGCGCTGGGTGTCCATTGGCGTGGCCGGGCCCTGGCTGCTGTTCACCGTGACGCTGTACCTGTTCGCCTTCGCAGGGGGCTTTGTGCAGACCTGGGGGCGTGACTACACCATCACGCTCAACCACTTCCGCGCGGCTTTTGACGTGCAGTGGAGCGAGTTCGGCCTGGTCTGGGCAGGCACGGCGTGGAATTCGCTGTTCACCACGGTGACGCTGGCGGGCATTGCCGCACCGCTGTGTGCAGCGCTGGGCCTGCTCATTGCCTGGCTGCTGGCGCGCACCGAGTTCCGGGGCAAGTCGGTGTTCGAATTCTCGGCACTGCTGACCTTCGCCATCCCCGGCACGGTGCTGGGCGTGAGCTACATCCTGGCCTTCAACGTGCCGCCGTTCGAGTTGACGGGCACCGGGCTCATCATCGTGCTGTGCTTCGTGTTCCGCAATCTGCCGGTGGGCGTGCGGGCGGGCACCGCTGCCTTCAAGCAGTTGGACCGCTCGCTGGACGAAGCCTCCATGATGCTGCGCGCCAGCACCCTCACCACGCTGCGCCGGGTGGTGCTGCCGCTGCTCAAGCCCGCCCTCACCGCCGCGCTCATCTATGGCTTCGTGCGTTCCATGACCACCGTCTCGGCGGTGATCTTCCTGGTGTCGGCCAAGTACGAACTGTCCACCACCTACATCATCGGCCGCGTCGGCAACGGCGACTATGGCGTCGCCCTGGCGTATTGCACGGTGCTCATCGTCCTCATGTCGCTGATCACACTGGTGGTGCAGCGCCTGGTGGGCGACCGCCAGCTGGGCCGCCGTCAAAGCCCGCACTGAACCTGCCTCCACCCCTCACACCCTTCCCGGAGACCTTGCACCATGACCACTAACGGCATTGAATTCCGCCAGGTGACCAAGCGCTATGGCGACGCCAACACCCCCCTGGTGGTGCGCGGCATTGACTTCTGCGTACCGCGCGGCACGCTCACCACCATCCTCGGCCCCTCGGGCTGCGGCAAGACCACCACGCTGCGCATGATCGCGGGCCTGGAAACGCCCACCAGCGGCCAGATCCTGATCGAGGGGCGCGACGTGACCACGCTGGGCCCGGCTGACCGCAACGTCAGCATGGTGTTCCAGAGTTACGCGCTGTTCCCGCACATGACGGTGCTGCAAAACGTCTGCTACGGCCTGAGCGTGAGCCGCGTACCGGCGCGCGAAACCGAAGAGCGGGCCCGTGCCGCCCTGGCCACAGTGGGCCTGACGGGGATGGACAAGCGCTACCCCAGCGAGCTTTCGGGTGGACAGCAGCAGCGCGTGGCCGTGGCCCGCGCGCTGGTCATCGAACCGGCGGTGCTGCTGTTCGACGAGCCCCTGTCCAACCTGGACGCGCGGCTGCGCCGCAGCATGCGCGAGGAAATCCGCAGCCTGCAGCAGCGCCTGGGCCTGACCGTGGCCTACGTGACGCACGACCAGAGCGAGGCCCTGGCCGTGAGCGACCAGATCATCGTCATGGACGGCGGAACGATTGCCCAGGCAGGCACCCCGCAGGACCTGTACGAACGCCCTTGCAGCACCTTTGTGGCGGGCTTCATGGGCGAAGCCATGCTTTACGATGGTGAGTCCCTGCCGGACGGCCGCGTGAAGGTGGGCCCGGTGCTGCTCAACCCCAGGCACAGCAGGGCGGCAGGCCCGGTGAAGGTGGCCGTCCGCCCGGAGGCGTGGCACACCTCTGCGCCTGCCGACGGCACACTCAACGGCACACTCACCAAACAGGCCTACCTGGGCAGCCACCAGGAGCTCACGGTGGACACCGAGCTTGGCCCCATCTTCGTGATCAGCTCCGACGTGCAGCACTCCTGGCAAGTGGGCGACACCGTGGGCCTGGCCCTGGAGAATCACGGCGTGTCCGTGGTCAGCATCTGAACAACAAGGAAAAACTCATGATTCAACGCGTGGTATTCGACCTGGGCGGCGTCGTCTTCAACTGGCAGCCACTGGTGGTGCTGGGGCAGTTGCTGCCGCAGCGCATTCAGAACGAGGAACAAGCCCGCCACTGGGCAGGCGAAATCTTCCAGACCTTCCACCCGGAAAGCGACTGGGCGCTGTTCGACCTGGGGCAGATCGAGCCGCCAGCGCTGGCCAGCCGCATTGCCCAGCGCACCGGGCTGACCGAGGACGAGGTGCACACCGTCATCGAAGGCATTCCGCCGCACCTCACCCCCATGAGCGAAACGGTGGACCTGATCGACACGCTGCACCGCAAGGGTGTGCCGCTGTACTTCCTGTCGAACATGCCCGCGCCGTACGCCGACATCCTGGTCCAGGGCAACGCCTTCTTCGACCGCTTCCGCGACGGTATCTTCTCGGCGCACGTGAACCAGATCAAGCCCGAGCGCCCCATCTTCGAGAACGCCGACGCGCGCTTTGGCGCGAGTGGGCCGAGCACATTGTTCATTGACGATTCGCGGCCCAACATCGACACCGCACACGCCCATGGCTGGCAGGCGGTGCACTTCCGCGACCCGGCGCAGTGCCGCGCCGAACTGGCGGCGCACGGCCTGGTGTAAGTGAGATTCAGCCCGGCTGGCGCTTGCCGTACTTCAGGCGCATGCCCAGAATGAGGAGCGCCAGCGCCAGGGTGACGAAGTTGGCCACTATCACCGGCCAAGAGCCCAGGTACAGCCCATAGACCAGCCACAGCGCCACGCCCGAGGTGAACACGCTGTACATGCCCAGCGAGATGCCCGAGACGTTGCGGGTCTTGTAGGTCAACCACACCTGCGGCAGAAAGCTGGCGGTGGTCAACACGGCGGCAATCATGCCGACCCATTCGGGCGAGAAGGTGGCCATAGGTGGACGTGGGGGTAAATAGGCTTACGCTGTAAGGGTCAGGGTAAACCCTTGAAAATATACCCGTTCTGGTAATTCCACAACAGCCCCAGGCCCTTGTTTTAGGCATCGAACCAACAGCCCATGACACCCAGTATCCACGTTCCACCCCATTTGCAGCCCGGCCGCCGCTTGCGCCATTACAAAGGGGGCCTGTACGAAGTGACGGGCGCCTGCCTGATCGAGGCCACCCTGGAAACGGGCATTCTCTACCGCCCGCTGCAAGGCGACGGCGCGGCGCTGACCTGGATGCGCCCTGCCGCCGCTTTCGACGAAATGGTGGACACCGCGCAGGGCCCCGTCCGGCGTTTTGAGGAGCAATCATGAACAGCAGCATCGTCATCCAGCAGCCCGCCGCTGGCGCCAGCCATTTGTTTCTGTTGTTCCACGGCGTGGGCTCCAATGCACGCGACCTGCTGCCCGTGGGGCAGGGCATTGCCCGGCAGTTCCCAGGGGCGATGGTGGTGAGCGTGGACGGCCCCCATGCGTCGGACCTGGGCGCAGGAAGGCAATGGTTCTCGGTGATTGGCGTGACGGAAGAGGGACGGCCCGCCCGCATTGCGCAGGCCATGCCGCTGTTCCTTTCCACCGTTGGCGAATGGCAGCAAAAGGCAGGTGTGGAGCCCGCTCAAACCACGCTGGTGGGTTTTTCGCAGGGCGCCATCATGGCGCTGGAATCCACCCAGCAGGCCGCCTTGCCAGCCCACCGGGTGGTGGCCTTCGCCGGGCGCTTTGCCACGATGCCTCGCCAGGCGCCTGCGGGTTTGTCGGTGCACCTCATCCATGGCGACCAGGACAACGTGATTGCCCCGCGCTTCAGCCAGGAAGCGGCGCAGGCACTCAAGGCGCTGGGCGGGCAGGTAACGCACGACAGCGTGCCCGGCCTGGGCCACGGCATTGATGCCACGGCTTTTGGCCACATGGTTACGCGCCTGCAAGCGTAACGTTCAGGCGGCTGCGCGCAACTGCTGCATCAGTGCGGCAATGCCGTAAGTCCACGGCGCCACGTCGCACGAGTGGCGCACACGGTTGACCAGCGTGCCCAGGCGCGGGGTGGACACGCACACGCGGTCGCCCACCTCGTGCGTGAAGCCCTGGCCCGCGCCGCGCCGGTCTTGCGTGGGCGCGATCATGGTGCCCAGGAAGAGCATGAAGCCGTCGGGGTACTGGTGGTTGGCGTTGATGGCCTGGCCCACCAGATCCAGCGGGTCGCGGCTGATGGTGCCCATGTTGCCCGAGCCGCGCCAGTTGAAGCCTTCGGGGCCGTCCACCTCCAGCGTCAGGGTGCAGTGGCGCACGTCGTCCATGCCAAAGTGCGCGTCGAACAGGCGGATGAAGGGGCCGATGGCGCAGGAGCCGTTGTTGTCCTTGGCCTTGCCCAGCAGAAGCGCGCTGCGGCCTTCAAAGTCGCGCAGGTTCACGTCGTTGCCCAGGGCCGCGCCCAGCGTCTGGCCACGGCTGTTCACGGCCAGCACGATTTCGGGTTCGGGGTTGTTCCAGTCCGAACCCGGGTGCACACCCACGTGCGCGCCGCTGCCCACCGCCGACAGCACCGGAGCCTTGGTGAAGATCTCGGCGTCGGGGCCGATGCCCACTTCCAGGTACTGCGACCAGGCGCCGCGCGCCAGCAGCACACGCTTGACCTCGGCCGCCTCGGCGGAGCCGGGCACGATGGCGCCCAGGTTGTCACCCAGGATTGCGAACAGTTCGCGGCGGATGCCATCGGCGCGGCTGGCATCGCCGCGCGCCTGCTCTTCAATCACACGCTCCAGCATGCTGGCCACGAAGGTAACGCCACTGGCCTTGACCACCTGCAGGTCGCACGGAGCCATCAGCCAGGGCAGGGCGGGGTTGCGGTGGTCCTCGTCGCTGTTGGCCAGCACGGCATCCATTCGCGCCACGGCGCGCAAACCGCCGCTGGCCACCGCCTGTGCAATGGCCCGGGCCGGGTCTTCCAGCTCCAGCAACTGGCTGCTGGTGGGGGCCAGGGGCGATAGGTCCAGCAACCGGCCTTGGTGCAGGGTCACGGGCAGAGCGCCGGTGCCGGGCAGCCACAGCCGCCCGAGCAGGGTGGCGCGTTCGTGGTCTTGGGGCAGGGAATAGGCAAGGCGTTCGCTGACGCTGGGGTGGGTTTGGCTCATGGCTTGCAGGGTTCAGGGTCGGGGGATGGAAAGTTGGTACACACGGGCAGCGTTGCCGCCCAGAATGGCGTCGCGTTCGGCCGGGGCCAGTGGCGACAGAAGGGTCTGGGTCTCCTGCCACCAGCCGGCGTAGGTGGCGGCCAACTCCAGCACGGGCCAGTCGCTGCCCCATATCACTCGACTAGGGCCGAAAACGTCGATCACGTGCTGCGCCCAGCGGCGGGCGGCATGGGGCGCGGGGTTAGGGCCACATTCGGTGAGCAGGCCCGAGAGCTTGCAGGCAAAGGGCGTCTCCTGTGCCAGTTGTGCCATGCCATCAGCCCAAGGCTGCCACTGGCCCTGGGCAATGTCGGGTTTGGCTGCGTGGTCTATCACCACCTTCAGGCCTGGGTGGCGCCGCGCAAGTTCCAACAGGCGGGGCAGGTGTACCGGCTTGACCAGGGCGTCGAACACCAACCCGGCATCGGCCATGGCGTGCAGGCAGGCGTCCAGCGCAGGCTGCAGGATCCAGTCGGGGTCGGCAATGTCTTGCAGCATGGGGCGCAGGCCCTTGAGCTTGGGGTGGCGGGCCAGGATGTGGATGCGGTCTGGGGCGTCAGGCGCCAGCCAGTCCACCCAGCCCACCACACCCAGGACTTCGGGGTGCGCGTCGGCCTGTTCCAGCAGGAAGGCGGTCTCGGCCTCGGTGGGGGCGGCCTGCACCAGCACGGCGGCGCTAACACCATGCGGCTGGCTTTGAGCGCGCCAGTCGGGCACGGCCACGTCGCGGTAGATGGGGGCCAGCGCGGGGGTGAGCCAGCCGTAGTCGCCACGGCTGAGCTGCCAGGCGTGGAAGTGGGCGTCGATGACGGGGGCGGGCGTGGTGGTCATGGCGTGGGCGCTGCATCGGGCAACAGACCTTGGCGGCGGAGGTCTTCCCAGAAAGCGGCGGGGACGGGATGGCGCAGCATGGCCAGGCCGTCGCGCCACTCGTCCACCTGGCGGGCGCCCAGCACCAGCAGGTCCACGGCGGGGTGGGCCTGGGCAAATTGCAGGGCGGCAGCACGCAGGGGCACACCATGGGCGTCGCACACCGCTTCGATGCGCGCGGTGCGCTCTACCCATGCGCTGGCAGCGGGCGCGTAGTTGAAGGTGGCCAGGCCCTGCCGCGTGCCGCGCGCCAACAGGCCGGAGTTGAACAGCCCGCCCAGCGCCAGCCGCACGCCCCGGCGCTGGCACTCAGGCAACAGCTCGGGCAGGGCAGCGTGGTCCAGCAGGGTATAGCGGCCAGCCAGCAACAGGGCGTCCAGGTCGGCGTGGCGCAGCACTTCCAGCACCACGGCATGGTCGTTCACTCCCAGGCCAATGGCGCCCACCAAGCCTTCGCGCTGCAAGGCACGCAAGGTGGGCAGGGTTTCTTCCAACACCTGGCGCAGCACCTGCGGCGCGCGTTCACCGTGTGTGGCGGCGTCCATGTCGTGCACATAAGCCAAGTCCAGCCGGGCCAGGCCCAGGCGCTGCAGGCTGTCTTCCACGCTGCGGCGCGTGCCTGCGGCGCTGTAGTCCCAGTGCTGCACGAAGGGCAGACCATCCACGTAGGCGTGCTGTTCGCGCGGCACGTTCTGGCACGGGGTGAGCAGGCGGCCCACCTTGCTGGAAAGGCACCAGCCGTCGCGCGGGTGCGGTCGCAGAGCATCGCCCAGGCGGCGCTCAGACAGGCCGTGGCCGTAATGCGGTGCCGTATCGAAGCTGCGGCATCCGTCGTCCCACGCGGCTTGCAGCAGGTCGCGGGCGTCGGCATCGGCCACGGGCGCGAACAGATTTCCCAGCGCGGCACCGCCCAGGCCCACGCGCAGGCCGCCAGCCATCTGGCTCATGAAAGAAAAAGACATCTCAGGGTTTCCACCAGTGAACTGTCAGTTATTTTCTAGCTAACATGTCAGTCTGAAACCAGTACAAACCCTAGCCATGCTCAAGCACCTGCCCCCACTGCTCACCCCTGACGCGCTGCACGCCCTGGCCAGCATGGGGCATGGTGATGACGTGGCCATCGTGGACGCCAACTTCCCCTCGGCGCGCGTGGCAGCCCAGGGCGGCGCGCGCCTGGTGGAACTGCCCGGCGCCGACGCCCCGGCCGTGCTGCGCGCGGTGCTGGCCCTGCTGCCGGTGGACGACTTTGAGCCCGACCCGGCCCGGTGCATGGCGGTGGTGGGCAACCCGCAGGCGGTGCCCCCGCCGGTGCAGGCATTCACGCAACAGTTGCAGGCCGCCGGGCTGGCCGCCCCGGTGCCCGTGGAGCGGCACGCCTTCTACGAAGCGGCGGCCAAGGCTTTCGTGATCCTGCGCTCGGGCGAGCAGCGCCCCTACGGCAACCTGCTGCTGCGCAAGGGCGTGTGGCTGGAGGAAAAGGCATGAGCACAGCCGCCCCCGCACAGCGCGCGCCCAGCCTGCGCGCACAGGCTTACGAAAACTTCCGCCAGCAGATCATGCAGGCGCATATTCGCCCGGGGCAGTTCATTTCGCAGCGGGAGCTGATGCAGCTGCTGGGCATGCCGCTGGGCGCGGTGCGCGAACTCATTCCGCGCCTGGAAGCCGAAGGCCTGCTGCACACCGTGCCGCAGCGCGGCCTGCAAGTGGCCAACGTGGACGTCAAGCTCATCAAGAACGCATTTGAGCTGCGCCTGCTGCTGGAACGCGAGGCCGCGGTGCGCTTCACCACCCAGGCCAGCGACGCCGAGCTGGAAAGCATTGAGGCCGAGCACCTCTCCATCGTGCGCCGTGCGCGCAGCGGCCCCATCGACGAAGCCCTGCTGGCCGAAGCCACACAGGTGGACTGGGGCCTGCACGAGCACATGATCGACGCGATGGGCAACGACCTCATCTCGGAGGCCTACCGCATCAACAGCCTGCGAGTGCGCCTCATCAAGTTCGAAAGCTCCAGCCTGTCGGCCGACATCCTGCTGGCCGCCATGGAGGAGCACCTGTGGTTCATCGAAGCCATGCGACGGCGCGACACTGCCGCCGTCGCCGAGCGGCTGACGCACCACATCGAAAGCGCCCGCCGCCGCGTGCTGGGGCTGCCACGCCCGCCGCTGCCGTGGTCTTCAGAGCAACTGGAAAAATCCGAATGACCCCTGCCCACCAAAACGCGTTTCGCGGCATCTGGCCCGCGATGCTGACCCCCCTGACCGAGTCGCTGGACATTGACCACGATGCCTTTGCCGCCCACGCGCTGAAGCTGCTGGACGCAGGCTGCGGCGGCGTGACCGCCTTTGGCACCACGGGCGAAGGCCCTTCCTTCTCCATGGCCGAGCGCATGGCCGCCGTGGAGGCACTGGTGGCGCGCGGCGTGCCCGCCAGCCGACTGATGGTCTCCACCAGCTGCGCCGCGCCGTCGGAAACGGTGGCACTGACGCGCCACGCGGTGGAGCTGGGCGTGCACGGCTGCCTGGTGCTGCCGCCCTTCTTCTTCAAGGGCGTGTCCGACCAGGGCATCATCGACGCCTACCGCTGGGTCATCGACCGCGTGGCCGACCCGCGTCTGCGCCTGTACCTGTACCACATCCCCCAGGTGGCGGGTGTGGGTCTGTCGCACAACGTCATCGGCACGCTGCTCAAGCTCTACCCAGACACCATCGCAGGCATCAAGGACAGCGCCTGCGACCAGGCCCATTCCGTGGGGCTGGCCAACGCCTTCATGCCGCCGCTGACGGTGTACGTGGGTTTCGAGCCCGACCTGCAGACCCTGGGCCGCCTGGGCAGCACCGGCGCCATCAGCGGCCTGGCCAACTTCGTGCCCCGGTTGGTGCACCGCCTGGTCACCCAGCCCGACGCCCCCACCGCCGCACGCGACCAGCAACGTGTGAAAGACCTGCTGGCCATCTTTGAAGGTTTTTCGCTCATGCCCGCGCTCAAGGGCGTGATGGCCGAACGCGACGGTCAGGCAAGCTGGCTGCGGGTGCGCCCGCCGCTGGTGGCCCTGACCGGCAGCGAACAGGCCGAACTGCACCAGCGCCTGCTGGCGCTGGGCCTTGATCCAGCCCATGATTGAGCCTTGATTTTTTCCCCCACGCCAACAAACAGGAGACAGCAATGACAACTTCCCTCTTCCGCCGCGGCCTGCTGGCCGCCACCGCCGCCACCGCCCTGCTGGGCGCCGTGGCCCTGCCCGCGCAGGCACAGAGCAAGATCCCGCTGCGCATTTCCACCCCCGCCGTGGCCGACGACTGGCACGGCAAGATGTGGACGGTGTTCAAGGACTCGCTGGACAAGAGCGCGCCCGGCGAGTTCGACGTGCAGATCAACCTGAACGCCGCGCTGTTCAAGCAGGGCACCGAGCCCGCCGCCATGGCGCGCGGCAACCTGGAGCTGTCGTCCATCTCGGCGTTCGACATCGCCAAGCTGGTGCCTGAGTTCTCCATCTTCACGGCGGGCTACATCATCCGCGACCCGGACCACCAGCAGAAGGTCTTCAACGGCCCCATTGGCGAGGAGCTGTACAAGCTCGTTTCCGAAAAGATGGACGTGACCGTGCTGTCGCCCATTTACCTGGGAACGCGCCAGGTGAACCTGCGCGAAGCGCGCAACGTCAAGACCCCGGCCGACCTGAAAGGCGTGAAGCTGCGCATGCCCGGCTCCAAGGAATGGCTGTTCCTGGGTGAGGCGCTGGGTGCCACCGCCACGCCGCTGGCCTTTGGCGAGGTGTACCTGGGCCTGAAGACCGGCACCATCGACGGCCAGGACAACCCGCTGCCCACGGTGCGCGCCGCCAAGTTCTACGAGGTGACCAAGCAGCTGGTGCTGACCAACCACTTGGTGGACGGCATCTTCATCGCCATCTCCAACAAGAGCTGGAACGCCATGACGCCCGCGCAGCGCGACAAGGTGAAGGCCGCCGCGCGCGCCGCCTCCGCGTACAACAACGAAAACCGCATCAAGGAAGAGGCGCAGATCGTGGACTTCTTCAAGCAGCAGGGCCTGCAGGTGACCACACCTGACGTGGACGCCTTCCGCAAGTCGGTGCAGGCGGCGTATGCGCAGTCGGACATTGCCAAGGCGTGGCCGAAGGGGCTGCTCGAGCGCATCAACAACACGAAATAACGCAAAAAAGTAACGCACATGCAACGCTGGCTGCAGAAAGCCGCCGACTGGGTCGGCGGCGCGCTCTTCACGTGCCTGTTCCTGGTGTTCCTGGTGCAGATCACGGCCCGCTTCGGCTTTGGGCGCCCCCTGCCCTGGACGGACGAGATGGCCGTGATCCTGTACGTGTGGGTCATCCTCTGGGCCAGCGCCTTCATGGTCAAACCGCGTGAACATGTGGTGTTCGACCTGGTCTATCACAGCGTGGGGCCGCACCTGCGGCGCGCCATGCGGTTGCTGGGCAGCCTGCTGCTGGCGGTGCTGGCCGCCATGGCGCTGCCCGGCAGCTGGGACTACGTGAAGTTCATGCAACGCGAAGGCACGCCCGTGCTGGGCCTGCCCTTCATGTGGGTGTTCCTGCCCTTTGTGGTGATGCTGGCGGCCGTGGTGGTCCGTTACGGCTGGATGGCCTGGCGCGCCCTGCGCGGGCACGGAGAAGAAGAATGACCCTGGGACTCTGGACCCTGCTGGCCGTGCTGTGCGCAGGCATGCTGCTGCGCGCGCCCATCGGCTTCACCATGCTGCTCAGCGGTGTGGCCTACCTGGCCGTCACCAGGCAAGACATGGGGCTGGCCGCCGAACAGGTGCTCAACGGCATGTACAACAGCTACGTGCTGCTGGCCGTGCCGCTGTTCATCCTGGCGGCCAACATCATGAACGCGGGCACGGTGAGCGAGCGCATCTTCGACTTCTGCCGCATCCTCGTCGGCCGCCTGCGCGGCGGGCTGGCGCAGGTGGACATTCTGGTGAGCGTGGTGTTTTCCGGCATGAGCGGCAGCGCCATCGCCGACGCCGCAGGCCCCGGCCTGGTGACCATCAAACAGATGCTCAAGAAGCCCGAATACTCGCCCGGCTTTGCCGGTGCCGTGGTGGTGGCCAGCGCCACCATCGGGCCCATCATTCCGCCGTCCATTCCGCTGGTCATCTACGCACTGGTGTCGGGCACCTCGGTGGGTGCGCTGTTCCTGGGCGGCGTGGTGCCGGGGCTGCTCATGGCAGGTGTGCTCATGGTGGCCGTGCACATCATTGCCTCGCGGCGCAACATGCCGCGCGACGAACCCGTGCCGCTCAAGGAATGGCCCGCCGTGCTGTGGCGCGGCGCGCTTCCCTTGTCGCTGCCCGTGGTGCTGCTTGGCGGCATCTACAGCGGCGCCTTCACCCCCACCGAAGCGGCTGCCGTGGCGGCCCTGCACGCCCTGGTGCTGGCAGGCCTCTGCTACCGCGCGCTCACCTGGCGTTCGCTGGGCGGCGTGGTGCTGGAATCCACCCGCTCCAGCGCGGTCATCACGCTCATCATCGCGGGTGCCTTCATGCTGAACTACGCCTTCACCGCCGAAGGCGTGCCGCAGGCGCTGGCGCAGTGGGTGGCCCAGCTCGACCTGAGCCAGGTAGCCTTCCTGCTGATGGTGAACGTGGTGTTCCTCATCCTCGGCTGCTTCCTGGACACCGCCGTGATGCTGCTGGTCTTCGTGCCCATGCTGCTGCCCGCCGTCAAGGCCGTGGGCGTGGACCTGGTGCACTTCGGCGTGCTCATCGTCGTGAACATGATGGTGGGCCTCATCACCCCGCCCTTCGGCATGCTGCTGTTCGTCACCAACGCGCTCACGCGCATTCCCATCAAGGACATGCTGCGTGAAGGCTGGCTGTTCCTGGTGATGCTGCTCGGGCTGGTGCTGGCCATGTCGCTGTTCCCGCAGATCGTGCTGTGGCTGCCTCAGTCCATGGGCTACGGGCTGTGACGCCAGGCACGGAGACGCCGATGACCGCCGCCCCTGACGTGGTGTCCATAGCGAGCTGGAACGCCGACCTCACATCGCACGCCGAACGCGCGCCCTTGCGCGGCGAAACGCTGCAAGGGCACGGTTTTTCGGTGGGGCCGGGCGGCAAGGGCAGCAACGCCTCGGTGGCGGCAGCGCGCCAGGGTGCGCGCGTGGCCATTGTGGCCCGCACCGGGCAGGACGACTTCGGCCGCATGGGCCTGGACCTGTGGCAGCGCGAAGGCATAGACACACGCGCCGTGGTGCAAGACGAGCGTGAGGCCAGCGGCGTGGCGCTGATTCTGGTGTACCCAGACGGCGACAACAGCATTGTGGTGAGCCCCGGCGCCAATGCCGGGTTGGACGCGGCACAGGTGCGCGCAGCCGCCAGCGCGCTGGCCGCGTGCAAGGTGGTGATGGCCACATTTGAAGTGCCACTGCCCGCCACGCGCGAAGCGTTTGCGCTGGCGCGCGCGGCAGGTGCCACCACGGTGCTCAACCCCGCCCCGGCCCGCGCCTTTCCGGCGGAGCTGGCGGGCCTGGTGGACCTGCTCACCCCCAACGAAACCGAACTGGCCACGCTGGCCGGGGTGCACGGCAACCCCGCTGCCGCCGCACAGGCCCTGCTGGACCAGGGCGTGCGCGCCGTGCTGGTCACCCTGGGTTCGCACGGCGTGGCGCTCTACCGCCCCGGCCAGCCGGTACACATAGAACCCGGCCACCACATGCCCGTGCGCGACACCATTGGCGCGGGCGATACCTTCAACGGCACGCTGGCCGCTGCCCTGGCACGTGGCGAACCGCTTGAACAAGCGGTGCGCTGGGCCAACGCCGCAGCGGCGCTGTCGGTACGGGCCAGCGGCGCCATCGCTGGCATGCCCAGCCACGCCGACGTGGCCGCCTTCTTGCAGGAATCACGTTCATGAACGCTACGCTGTCCCCCGTCATCCGCCTGCACCCGGACGACGATGTCGTCATCGCCCGCCGCCAGTTGATGGGTGGCACCGCCTTGCCAGACGAAGGTGTGGTGGTGGCTGGCCTGGTGCCGCCAGGGCACAAGGTGGCGGTGCGTGCGCTGGCCACGGGTCAGCCGGTGCGGCGCTACGGGCAGGTCATTGGCTTTGCCACGCAGCCCATTGCGGCAGGCCAGCATGTGCACACACACAACCTGGCGGTGGGCGACTTCACGCGCGACTACGCCTTCAGCCAAGGAGCACGGGCGCTGGATCCGGTGGCCCCGCCTGCCACCTTCATGGGCATTGTGCGGGCCGACGGGCGCGTGGCCACGCGCAACTACATCGGCGTGCTCACCTCGGTGAACTGTTCGGCCACCGTGGCCCGCGCCATTGCCGACCACTTCCGCCGCGATATCCACCCCGAGGCGCTGCGCGACTACCCGCAAGTGGATGGCGTGGTGGCGCTGACCCACGGCGAAGGCTGCGCCATTGACGCGCGCGGCGAGGGCCTGGCCGTGCTGCGCCGCACGCTGGCAGGCTACGCACGGCACGCCAACTTTGCCGCCGTGCTGGTGGTAGGGCTGGGCTGCGAAACCAACCAGATCGACCAGTGGATCGAGAGCGAAGGACTGGCAGGCCAGGCCAGCGGCGCCCGGCTGAAGAGCTTCAACATCCAGGACGCGGGCGGCACTGCCAAGGCCGTGGCGCGCGGCGTAGAACAGGTGCGCACCCTGCTGCCCCAGGCCAACGCGGTGCAGCGCCAGCCGGTGCCCGCCAGCCACCTGGTGGTGGGTCTGCAGTGCGGCGGGTCCGACGGTTATTCCGGCATCTCGGCCAACCCGGCCCTGGGCGCGGCGGTGGACCTGCTGGTGCGCCACGGCGGCACGGCCATCCTGTCGGAAACACCCGAAATCTACGGCGCCGAACACCTGCTCACCCGGCGCGCGCACACGCCCGAAGTGGGCCAGAAGCTGGTGGACCGCATACGCTGGTGGGAAGCGCACTGCGCGCGCCACGGCGCGGCCATGGACAACAACCCTTCAGCGGGCAACAAGGCAGGCGGGCTCACCACCGTGCTCGAAAAGTCCCTGGGCGGCATCGCCAAGGGCGGTACCTCCCCGCTCATGGCCGTGTACGAATACGCCGAGCCGGTGCGCAGCAGCGGCTTCGTCTTCATGGACACGCCCGGCTACGACCCCGTATCCGCCACCGGCCAGGTGGCGGGCGGCGCCAACCTCATCTGCTTCACCACCGGGCGCGGCTCGGCCTACGGCTGCGCGCCCACGCCATCGCTCAAGCTGGGCACCAACAGCGCCTTGTGGCAGCGCCAGTCCGACGACATCGACATCGATTGCGGCGGCATCGTGGATGGCCACGACACCGTGGCCGCCGTGGGCGAGCGCATCTTTGCGCAGATGCTGGCGGTGGCGTCCGGCGAGCGCACGCGCAGCGAGGTGCACGGCTACGGGCAGAACGAGTTCGTGCCCTGGGCACTGGGCACGATCACCTGATCTGCCCGCGCCCGCTCAACCCGCGCGGTTGCGCAGGTTGCCGTTGTCCAGCAGCTTGCGAATGATCTCCACCTCGCTGTCGCTCCCGGCATAGGCCTGCAGGTCGAGCAGGCTGACGTTTTCCAGGCTGATGGTCTGCACCGGCGCGCTGCCTTCCACACCGCTGGGGTGGATGCCGATGACCGTGCCGCCGTTGCCGTTGCTGGCAAAGCTCAGGTGGTCAGCCAGGGATTCGGGCGTGAACTCATCTCCCGTCAGCATGTCGGTGAAGTCCAGTGAATCGCCGCCATCATCCACGTGCGCCAGCGTGAAATCGGTGATCACGTCGTGCCCGGCTTCGCCTTCGTTGTAGTCGAAGGTGTCGCTGCCTTCGCCACCGGTGAGCACGTCATCGCCCAGCCCGCCGGTGACGAGGTCGTCCCCCGCGCCGCCGCTGATGGTGTTGCCGCCAGCGTCGCCGCGCAGGTCGTCGGCAAAGTCGGAACCCGCCACGCCTTCGATGCTGGATAGCGTGTCGCTGCCCGCGCCGCCGAAGGTGTCGGGCGTGGCATCGCCCTGGCCGCCCAGGTCCACCGTCACGCCCGCACCGGCGCTGGCGTAAGAGGCGGTGTCAAACCCGCCCGCGCCCGCCAGCACGTCGTTGCCCAGGCCTCCGTCCAGCACGTTGCTGCCCGCGCCGCCGGTGATCACGTCGTCAAAGGCCGAGCCAGTCACGTTTTCGATGGACGACAGCGTGTCCGTCACGCTGCTGCCGCCTTCCAGCGTGCTGGCCGTGCCGGTGCCCAGGTCCACCACCATGCTGGCGGCGGCCAGGCTGTAGGCCACGGTGTCCTGCCCCTCGCCGCCCGACAGAACATCCGCGGCGGTGCTGGTCAGCAACAGGTCGTCGCCCGCGCCGGCCTGCACGGTGTCCATGCCCGCCGTGCCACTGATGAGGTCGGCCCCACCCGTGCCTGTGATGGCATTGCCGGTGTAGGTGACCAGCGAGAACAGGCTGGTGGCCGGGTCGCCGTCAGCGTCAGTCACCGTGGCCTGGAAGTCGATCTGCACCGGCATGTCCACCGTGACCGTGGCCGTGGTGGTGAAGCCAAAGCCCAGCTTCAGGTCGGTGGTGTAGGTCTTGTCGCCGTCGGTGTGGAAGCCCGGCGTCACCTCCACGTCGGCAATGCTGGTCCAGCCCTCAGGCGTGGGAATGGTGTAGCTCTGCAGCGCGGTCTGGCCCGCGTAGGGTGTGCTGGTGATGGGGGTGAGCGTACCGTTGGCGTTGACGATGAAGTCGCCATAACGGCTGTCGAGCAGGATGGTCTGCGTCTGCCCGGCGGCTTCGCCACGCACGGTGATGTAGAGCACGTCCGTCTTGCTGCCGCCGAAGGCGTTGGCCCCCTGGCCGGTGAACTCCAGCGTGACCGAGCCGACCTGCCCGCTGGGGTTGTAGCGCAGCGCCTCGGTGGTGTTGCCGCTTTGCGTGACGTAGCTTTCCAGCACGTTGCTGCTCACGCCTATGCCGTCGGACGAAGCGTTCACGCCGCCGCCCGTGGTCACGGCGTTGAAGGTCGTCACCGCGCCGGGCGTGGCACCAAAGCCCACCAGCGTCACGGGTGTGCCCGCGGGCACCGAAGAGGCCGTGGCCGTCACCGTGGTCTGCGTGGCTGCGTCGTAGTAGGTGATGACGTATTCCGTCACCGGCCCCGAAGGCGGTGTGGAACCCGTGTAGTCGCCCTGGGTGATGATGATTTGCTTGGTGGCTTCGGCCAGCTGCACCGCGTAGGTGCCGTCGGCATTGAGCGTGAAGTTGAACGGGATCGACAAACTGGTGGTGGTGAGTGTGCCGCTGCCCAGCCCGGTATTGGGGTTGTAGTTGGTCAGCGTGGCGGTGGCGGGCTGGCCGTCCACAGTGGCGCCCAGCACGTTGATGGCGTTGACCACCGGCAGCGTTGCGTCCACGCTCTGGTTTGCCGTCCACTGGCCGGTGTAAACGTCGCCCGGCGTTGTGGTGCTGGCCACCACGCTGGTGAACACCACGCTGGGCGTCACGTCTGCAATGGTGAGGTTGACGATGCCCTGGGCCAGGTCGCCGTCGGTGTCGTTCACCTCGATGGCCACGTTGCCCACGGTCACCGAATCGCCCGCGTGCAGCACGTTGCCGTTGAGCGTGGCCGTGACGTACACGCTGTTGGCCGTGGCGCCCGACAGGGTGAGCACCAGCGTGTCGCCGCCGCTGGTGGTGGCCTGCAAGGTGTTGCCCAGCAAAGCCCAGCTGAGCGATTCACCACCCGCCAGGCCGCTCACCGTGGGCGCGGCCACGGAGGGGTTGGCGAAGCGGAAGGTGGCGGGGTCCAGCGCATCGGCCCCGGTGGCAAAGGTGAGCAGCGCCACGCCGGACGCCGCAGCCCCTTCGGCCAGCGCCATGGCGGCCTGGGCGTCACCGGGTTCCGAATCCACATCGGTGCTCACCGAGCCCGCGTAGGCCACCGCCTCGTAGTTACCCCCCAAGTGGCCCGTGATCGTCACCGTGGGCACGCTGTAAACGCCTTCGTCCAGCTGCACGGTCACAGAACCGCTGGAGCCGCCCACGGGTATCTGCACCTGTTCGCCATTGGACAGCAGCACCGTCACCGGGCTGCCCTGCACGGGGTGGTCCAGCACTACCGTGTAGGTGATGGCGCCGCCCTCGTCCACCGTGCCGGGGCCCCCCAGGGTGAAGGCGGTGGTGTCGTCCACGTCGTAGATCAGGGCCGTGGCAGACGCCCCCAGCACGCTCACCTGCTCGTAACCGCCACCGCTCACGCTGGTCACCGTGGCGGTGAGGGTGTCTTCGTCCACGTACACGTCGTCGTCCGAGAAAGGCACCACCAGCTCGCCCGCGCCGCTGGCGTCCAGCGCCACGTCGTAGCTGGCACCGCCCACGCTGACGCGGGCCGTGGCTGCCGCCACCGGCGGCTCGGACATCTGGAAGTGGAACACCGCCGAGGTGGCTGTCTCCGGCACATCGCTCGTGGTCACCGTCACATACACCGGGGTGGGCGTGTCGTCCACGCTCACCAGGGCCGTGTCGGTCAGCGTGAGCTGCTCGTAGTTGCCGCCGCTCACGCTCTGGATGCCCACCTCGTAACTGCCTGCATCCACGTAGGGGTCCTCGGCGTTGGTCACGGCAAACTCGGTGGAAACACCGCTGCTCTGCCCCACCGGAATCGTCACCGTGGCGCCGTTGGTCAGGGTGACGAGCAGGTCGCTGCCCGTCACCGGGGCGCCCACCGAGACCTGGATCTGCGCCACGCCGCCTTCAAACGCGGTCACGTCGCCCAGGGTGATGATCGAGGGGTCGATCGTGTCGTTGACGTGGACCGTACCCGTGCTGGCCGTGTTGAGGAACTCGTAGTTGCCGCCGCTGAAACTTTGCACCCCCACGCTGTAGCTGCCCGCGTCCACGTAAGGGTCTTCGGCGTTGGCCACCGTGAAGGGGCTGGAAGTACCGGCGCTTTCGCCCACGGGAATGGTGATGGTGGCGCCGTTGCTCAGCGTGATGAGCAGGTCGCTGCCGGTGACCGGGGCGCCCACGCTGGCGCTCAGGCTGGCCACGCCCCCCTCGCTCGCGGTGACGCTGCCCAGCGTCAGGAAGGTGGTGTCGATGGTGTCGCTCACCTGCGCGGTGGCGCTCACGCCCTGGTAGCTCACCGCCTCGAAGTTGCCGCCCAGCACACCCGTGACGGTGGCCGTGACTGCGCCAGGGTCCACGTACACATCGGGGTTGGCCGTGTTCACGAGCAGCGTGCCCGTGGTCTCGCCCGCCGGGATGAGGATGTTGCCCTGCGTGGTCACCACGGTCACGTCGGTCTGGCCAGGTTGGCTCAGCGTGGCGGTGAACACCGCGCCGGGCTCGTCCTCGGTCACGCTGCCTGCGCTCAAAGAGACCGTGGTGGTGTCGATGGTGTCGGTGATCTGCAGCGTCAGGCTGGCGTCGTCGAAGTTCACCGCCTCGAAGTTGCCGCCCAGCACACCGGTCACGTTCAGGCTCACGCTGCCGGGGTCCACGTACACGTCGGGGTCCGCCGTGTCCACGATCAGCGTGCCGCTGGTCTGCCCGGCGGGTATCAGGATGTCGCCCAGGTTGGTCACCACCACCACGTCGGTCTGGCCGGGGTTGGTCAGCGTCACCGTGAATGTCGCGCTCGCAGTGTTCTCGTCCACGTCCGCGCCGCCCACGCTCACCGTCGTGGTGTCCACCGTGTCCGTGATCTGCGCGGTGGCCTGTGCGGCGCTGTAGTCAACCGCCTCGAAGTTGCCGCCAATCACACCGCTGACCACGGCCGTCAGGCTCGACGGGTCTTTGTAGACATCCGGGTCCGCCGTGTTGACCACCAGGGTGCCCGTGGTCTGCCCCGCCGGGATCAGGATGTTGCCCAGGCTGGTCACCACGGTCACGTCGGTCTGGCCAGGGTGGCTCAGCGTGGCGGTGAAGGTGACGGACGCGGCGTCCTCGTTCACGTCAGCGGCGCTCAGGGTCACCGAGGTGGCGTCCAGCGTGTCTATGATCTGCGCGGTGGCGCTGGCCCCGGTCAGGTCGATGGACTCGAAATTGCCGCCGGCAACGCCGGTCACGCTCACCGTCACGCTCTGCGGGTCCACGTACACGTCGGGGTCGGCGGTGTTCACCAGGAAGGTGCCGCTCACCTCGCCCTTCGGTATCACCACGCTGCCCAGGTTGGTCTGCACGGTCACGTCGGTCTGGCCAGGGTTGGCCAGTTTCACCGTCACCACGGCGGCCTGGGCGTCCTCGTTCACGTCGGTGATGCTCACGCTCACGCGCGTGGGGTTGTCGGTGTCCAGCACCTGCGTCACCGCCGCGCCGTCGTCCACCACCAGCGAGTCAAAGCCGCCGCCCTGCACCGCACGCACGGTGGCGGTCACGGTCTCGGCATCAATGTACGGGTCGTCGCCCTGCACGGGCACCACCACGCTGCCTTGCGTCTCGCCCGCCAGCACCTTCACGACTGCGCCATTGCTCAAGATGACCGTCATGTCGGCCAGGGCCGGCTGGTCCAGCGTGACCGTGTAGGTGATGCCGTTGCCGCCTTCCACCGTCTGCGGCGTGGCGCTCAGCGCCAGACGGCCCTGGGTCCCGGGCTCTTCAGGCACCGGCTCCACGTGGCCGGTGATCTCGCGGATGGGCTCCCTGGGTTCTATCGGGTAGTCGTAAGCCAGCGGCGTCACGCCCTCCACGATGCGCAGCAGGCGCACGAAGCTGCCGTCGCCTTCCCCGCCACCGGCCAGGCCGGCAGCGGCGGCTTCCAGTTCCTCGCTCAGGTCGGCCCCGCTTTCCAGCGCCTGGATCACTGCCGTGATGGCCCCTGTGGCAGCAGCGTCGGCGGGTTGCGGCGCGTCCGCGCCCATCACCAGGGTCTGGTTGTCGGTCAGCGCCAGCGAGCCGCCATCGTCCAACAGCAGTTCGATGCTCGCCCCCTGGCCCAGGCGCACCGTCTCACCCAGGGCGACGACATCACCCACCTTCAACAGCCGGGCCTGGCCGTCTGTGCCAATAGCGAGCACCTGCCCGACGATCGATTGAACGGTTGCGTACTGAGCCATGAGGAGCCTCCTTGTTAAACATACATCACACCAGTATGGGTATGCGAAGGCTGCCTGGGTTTGATGACCGTCAAATGTCGGTTCGACTCCCCGGGAACGGCGACAAGCGGCCAGCTCAGGTCAATGCTGCTGCTTCTTTGGGCCACAACACGGGGAACAGCGGGTGCGCCATGGGCGCGCCGGCCGGCAATTGCTCGGCCAGCCCGGGAAAATCAGGCGAAGTTTTCCAGCGGCGCGGCGCGTGGCGCATGTCGTCACCCAGCATGCGCACCGAAAACACCCGCCGCCTGCGCCCCGGCTCCACCCCTGCGGATGCATGCAACGTGAGCATGTTGAACGCCACGGCATCGCCCGGCTCCAGCGCCCACCCCAGAATGCGGTGGCGCGAGCGATCGGCCTCGATGTCGGGCAGGTCCGCCAGGCTGCCTTCGGGGAACCACTTGGCCTCGTTGCTCATGAAGGTGCGCGGCATGAGCCACGGCCCTTTGTGCGAACCCGCCACGAACTCCAGCGTGGCCGGGCGCGACACCGGGTCCACCGGTATCCAGAAGCTCACGTTCTGGCTGCCTTCCACGTTGTAGTAGGGCTGGTCCTGGTGCCATGGCGTGCGCTGCAGGGTGCCCGCTTCCTTGGTGAGCATGTGGTCGTGGTACAGGCGAATTTGCTCGCTGCGCGTCAGGCGGGCAGCCACCGCCGCCAGCGCCGACTGCTCAATCACGTCCCGGTAAGCCGCGTTTTCCTGCCAGTTGCAAAAGTCCTCGATGAACAGGCCCGGGTCGTCCGCCCGGCTGGCCACCTTGGCGCGGGGGCTGGGCTGGCGCAGGTTGTCGTCTATGCCTTGGCGCAGACGGTCTACCTCGGCCGGGCGCAACACGCCGCGCAGGCAGACCACGCCATCTGCTTCGAAAGCGTCCACCAGTTCGGGCGGCACCAGGGCTTGCAGGTCTTGGGGGGCAGGGGAAAGGGTGGGCATGGTTTCGTCTCCTTGTAGGCTCCATTCTGTTGTGGCAGTATTGGCTTGAATACGCCAAAACAGACAATCCATAAGACAAGGTGGACAAAATGCCCCCTGCCCGCCAGTTGCGCCCCTTGGCAGAAACGCTCACCCAGCCCACCCGCTTTCTGGTGGTGCACCTGGCCGCTGGCAGCGCCTACCCGCCGGGGCGGCACAACGGCGGGCAGTTCGTGCAGGCCTTGAGCGGGGTGCTGGAAATCACCATGGCCGGGCGCGTCTTCCTGGCGCCGCCCCAATACGGGGTATGGATTCCACCTGGCATGGAACACAGCGCCAGCAACCAGCGCGCGGCCAGCTACGCCACCCTGTACCTGGAAGACCAGCTCTGCGCCGCCTTGCCCGCCCAGCCTTGCACGGTAGCGGTCAGCCCGCTGATGGACGCCATTCTCACGCGCCTGCGCGACGGCGCGGTGGAGCACCCGGCCACCCCGGCGCAGCAGCGCCTGTTCGACGTGCTGCTGGACGAGCTGACTGCGGCCCCGCATCTGGACAGCTTTCTGCCCGCCTCCACCGACCCGCAGCTGCGGCAGGTGCTGGACGAACTGCAGCAGCGCCCGTGGGACATGGCCCCGCTGGCCACCTGGGCAGCCAGGGTGCACACCACCGAACGCACGCTGGCACGGCGCTGCCTGCGCGACCTGGGCATGACCTTCAACGACTGGCGCCAGCGCCTGAAGGTGCTGCGCGGCATTGCGTTGCTGGAAGCGGGCCACCCCGTCAAGGACGCGGCGATCGAACTGGGCTACGTCACCCCTTCGGCCTTCATCGCCATGTTCCGCCGCCACATGGGCATGACGCCGCAGGAGTACCTGCACGTCCACCCCGGAAAATCGCTGAAAATGCCCCGCAGGGGCCAGGACAAGGCGCCACCCAACCAGGAGACAACATGAAAAGACGCGAAGCACTTGGCCACGCTCTGGCCCTGGGTCTGCTGGGCATGTACCCGGGCGCTGGGTGGGCGCAAGACGCCGGGAAGATAGGCGTGCTGATGCTCCACGGCAAGAACCCCGGCGGGCCCAGCGACCCCAACTTCTCCACCCTCAAGGGCCGGTTTGAAAGCCTGGGCTGGCAGGTGGCACTGCCCGACATGCCCTGGTCACGCAACCGCTACCTTGACGGCCATTGGGACCAGGCAATGCAAGAGGTGGCCACCCACGTGAAGCAGCTGCAAGACAAGGGTGCGCAAAAAATCGTTCTGGCGGGGCACAGCATGGGCTGCCCTGCGGCGCTCAGCCACGCAGCCAGGGGCGGTACGGCCCACGCGCTGGTACTGCTGGCGCCCGGGCACATCCCTTACGGTTACTACAACTACCCAACGCTCAAAACCGTGCGCGAGAGCATTGACGACGCACGCGCCAAGGTCGCGGCTGGCCAGGGTGACGAAAAGCACCGCTTCAACGACATCAACCAGGGCCGCCAGCAGCCCGTCGTCACGTCGGCCAAGAACTTCCTGTCGTACTTCGACCCGGCTTCAGATGCCGACATGGGCGTGACTGCACCGCGCATCCCGGCCGATCTGCCGGTGTTCACCGCCATTGGCGAAAAAGACCCGCTGTTCAGGAACGTGCGGGGCTACTACGTGGACAAGCTGCCCGCCAACCCCAAGAGCCGTTACCTGGAAGTACCGGGCGGCCACCTGGACACCCCCCGGGAAGCGGGCGACCAGTTGGTGGCATGGCTGCGGGAAGTTCTGGCTTAACGCCGCATCAAAGCAGCCATCTCCGCCTGTCCCCGCGCCGCCAGCGCATCAGCAGCACCCAGGCGGTCGCGCTCGTCCTTGTTCTGGCTCAGCTTGGACTTGCCCGTCATCGTGGTCACGGCAATTTCAATGCCGACGATGTTGCGAAGCATGCTGTCGATGTAGTCGGGCGGGGCGTCGCCCATCTTCCACGGCTGGGGTTCGGCGGCCTCGTGCCGCCGCGTCAGGCGCGCCACCAGACCGCGCACAAAGCGCTCGTCGTCGCGCACGGTGAGCGTGCCGTGCACGTGCACCGCTTCGTAGTTCCACGTGGGCACCTGGCGGTGCGCTTCGTGTTTGCTGGGGTACCAGCTGGGCGATATGTAGGCCTGCGCGCCACGGAACACCACCATCACCTGCGTGCCCGTGGGGCAGCGCTGCCACAGCGGGTTGGCCCGCGCCACGTGGGCGATTAGCACGCCGTGCGCCCCCGCTTCAGGGTCGAACTCGAAGGGAATGTGGTCGGCGTCCATGCCCGCCTCGCCGGGCGTGACCAGCATGCCCAAGGGGTGTTCTCGGATGACGCGGAGCAGTTCCTCGGGGCGGGTCTCGGCAAAGTGGGCGGGCAGGTACATCGTCGGTCGCGTCAGGTCAGGCGGGTCTTGAAGAACTCCAGCGTGCGCGCCCACGCCAGCTGGGCCGCAGCGGCATCGTAACGCGGGGTGGTGTCGTTGTTGAAGCCGTGCTGCGTGCCCGGGTACTGGTGCATGGTGAAGGGCACGCCTGCAGCCTTGAGCGCCGCTTCGTACGCGGGCCAGGCGGCGTTGATGCGTTCGTCTACCGCCGCCAGGTGCACCAGCAGCGGTGCCTTTACCTTGGCCGCCTCCTCGGGCGCGGGGCTGTTGCCATAGAACGGCACGGCGGCCTGCAAGT
This sequence comes from Burkholderiaceae bacterium, assembly GCA_041913045.1. Lineage (GTDB taxonomy): Bacteria > Pseudomonadota > Gammaproteobacteria > Burkholderiales > Burkholderiaceae_C > CAMLOF01. The sequence goes on from JAYSGB010000001.1 coordinate 189,254, forward strand.
CGGGCAGGCGCGTGGCCAGCCAGTGCACCACGCCACCGCCATAGCAAAAGCCCACGGCCCCCAGCTTGCCATTGCCGTCGGCACGGGCGCGCAGCCAGGCGGCGCCGGCCAGAAAGTCCTCGCGCGTCTTGGCCTGGTCCAGCTTGGCAAACTCGGCACGGGCCTTGTCTTCGTCGCCGGGGTAGCCGCCCAATGGGGTCAGCGCGTCGGGCGCCAGCGCCATGAAGCCGTCCAGCGCAAGGCGGCGGGTGATGTCCTCGATGTGCGGGTTGAGCCCCCGGTTCTCGTGGATGACGAGCACCATGGGCAGCTTGGCGTTGCCTGCCGACGCTGGCCGCGCCAGGTAGGCCTTGATGGTGCCGTAGCCTGCCGGGGAGGGAATGCTCACCATCTCGGTCTTGAGGCGGGTGTCGTCCGGGCGCACCTGCTGGCCTGCCGCGAAGTTGGGGCTCAGCGCGGCCAGCAGCCCGGCCGCCGTCACACCCGCCTTGGCAAAACGCTGGGCCTGGCGCAAAAAACCGCGCCGGTCCAAGTCACCGTGTACGTAGGCATCAAAAAGAATCAGCAGTTCCTGGTCGAAATCCTGGGCGGTCAGTCGAGTAGACATGTCGGCTCCTGCGTGGAAGGGTTTCAAGGGCGGTAAATGCTGCATTTGAAAGGCAAGCCAATGACCCGTTGCGTGAAGTGGGCTTGTCAGCCGAGCTCAAGCTTGCAGCAACTCCTCCCGCGCCACGCGCAGCACCTGCTGCGTCAAGGCGTCCAGCAACGTTGACGCGGCCCGCGCCTGCTGCCAGTACAGGGGCACATCCAGCGGGGCATTCGGCACCAGTTCCACCAAGGCGCCGCTGGCCAGGTGCCTTGCCACCAGGCCCAGGGGGTGCAGGCCCCAGCCCATGCCCGCCAGCCCCGCCACCACAAAGCCTTGCGATGACGGCAGCGTGTGCCGGGGCAGCTCCACATGGCGGCCGCAAAGGCGGCTCACCCAGCGGTGCTGCAGTTCGTCCTTGGCGCTGAACAGCAGGCTGGGCGCGGCAGCCAGGGTGCCGGCATTCACCCCCTGCGCAAAATGGCGGGCCACAAACGCCGGGCTGGCCGCCGCCACATAACGCATGGCCCCCAGGGGCCGACTGTTGCAGCCCGCCGCCGGTTGCTCCACAGACGTGACCGCCGCCAGCACCGCGCCGCTGCGCAGCCACTCGGCGGTGTGGCCCTCGTCGTCCACGGCCAGTTGCAGCAGCACGGGTGCCTGGGCGGCAAACGCGGTCATGGCGCCGGTGAACCAGGTGGCCAGGCTGTCGGCGTTTACCGCCACGGGCACGCTCACCCAGGCCTGTTCGTCCGGCGCCAGCGCGGGCAAGTCGCCACGCAGTTCATGTTCCAGCAGGCGCACCCTGTCCACGTGCTGGCACAGCCTGCGGCCAGTGTCCGTGGCCTCGCAAGGCTGGCCCCGCACCACCAGGGCGCAGCCCATGCGCTCTTCCAGCAGGCGTATGCGCTGCGACACAGCCGATGGCGTCACGTTCAGCGTGCGCGCGGCGCGTTCAAAACTGCCTTCGCGCACCACGGCGGCCAGGGCTTGGAGCGAAGCGTAGTCCAGCATCGAATTAGCCATTCTTAATTTACACAAGCAAATATAGCTTGCCTTCATTCAACCCAGGCCGCAAGCTCTCGGCATGAATGAAGTTGTTTCCACCACCGGTGCTGCATGGCCCGTTTACATGCAGGGCCTGGCCCTGAGCTTTGGCCTCATCGTGGCCATTGGGGCACAAAACGCCTTTGTGTTGCGCCAGGGATTGCGCCGCGAACACGTGGGCAGCGTGGTGCTGTTCTGCGGCGTGGCCGACGCGGTGCTCATCACCGCAGGCGTGTTTGGCATGGCCCAGGCCCTGGGCGACCGCCCGAACATGGCCCGCGCGCTGGCACTGGCTGGGGCCGTGTTCCTGGCCTGGTACGGCTGGAAGGCCCTGCTGCGGGTGCGGCACGCAGGCCAGTTGCAGGCCGCCGAAGGGGGCGAAGGCTTGCGCCGGGGCGCGGTACTGGCCCAGGCCGTCGCGTTCACCCTGCTCAACCCGCACGTGTACCTGGACACGGTGCTGCTGGTGGGCAGCATAGGCGCGCAGCAACCCACGCCGCTGCAAGGCTGGTTCGTGGCCGGGGCCAGTTCGGCCAGCATGCTGTGGTTCAGCCTGTTGGGCTTTGGCGCGCGGTGGCTGGCCCCGTGGTTCGCACGGCCCCGCGCCTGGCAGGTGCTGGACGGCCTCATCGGCCTGACCATGTGGGTGCTGGCCGCGCTGCTGGCGCGCCACGTGCTGGCGGGGTTCTGAACCAGCAGGGCGTGCGCAGAAAGCGGACAATCACGCATGACCCAAACTGCCCCCGACGGCGAATCCGCCGCCAAAGCCGCCCAAGCCCAGCCTTTTACCCGCCTGCCATTGCCCCCCGCCATGCAGGCCAACCTGCAGCAGCTGGGCTATGTGTCCATGACGCCCATCCAGGCCGCCAGCCTGCCGCTTTCGCTGGCCGGGCAAGACCTGATTGCCCAGGCCAAGACCGGCAGCGGCAAGACCGCCGCCTTCACCCTGCCGCTGCTGCAAAACCTCAACCCGCGCCGCTTTGCCGTGCAGGCCCTGGTGCTGTGCCCCACGCGCGAACTGGCCGAACAGGTCACGCAAGAGATACGCCGCCTGGCCCGTGCCGAAGACAACATCAAGACCCTGACCCTGTGCGGCGGCGTGCCGCTGCGCAACCAGGTGGCCAGCCTGGGCCACGGCGCGCACATTGTGGTGGGCACGCCCGGGCGCGTGCTGGACCACCTTGCGCGCCAGAACCTGACGCTGGACGCGCTGAACACCCTGGTGCTGGACGAAGCCGACCGCATGCTGGACATGGGCTTTGCCGAAGACATGGCCAAGGTGATTCAGGCCTGCCCCAAAGAGCGGCAGACGCTGTTGTTCTCGGCCACCTACCCCGACGGCGTGGCCAAGCTGGCCGGGCGCTTCATGCGCGAACCAAAGGAAGTGAAACTGACCGAAGGCCACGCCGCCAGCAAGATACGCCAGCGCTTTTACAAGGTGGACGAAACCACCCGCCTGCACGCCGTGGGCCTGCTGCTCAACCACTTCCGCCCGGCCAGCACCTTGGCGTTTTGCAACACCAAGCAACGCTGCCGCGACCTGGTGGCCGTGCTGCAAGCGCAAGGCATCGTGGCGCTGGAGCTGCACGGCGACCTGGACCAGCGCGAGCGCGACCAGGTGCTGGTGCAGTTCGCCAACCGCAGCTGCAGCGTACTCGTGGCCACCGACGTGGCCGCGCGCGGGCTGGACATTGCCCAGCTCGAAGCCGTCATCAACGTGGACATCACCCCCGACCCCGAAGTGCACACCCACCGCATAGGCCGCACCGGCCGCGCGGATGGCGACGGCTGGGCCTTCAGCCTGGCCACCATGGACGAAATGGGCAGCGTGGGCCGCATTGAACAGATGCAAGGCAGCGAAAGCGTGTGGCACCCCTTGAGCGAGCTGACCGAGCCCGCCGGTGCCGAACCGCTGCACCCGCCCATGGTCACGCTGCAGATCGTGGGTGGCCGCAAGGAAAAGATCCGCGCAGGCGACGTGCTGGGCGCTCTGACCAAAGACCTGGGCCTCAAGGGCGAGCAGATCGGCAAGATCAACGTCAACGAGTTTTCTACCTACGTGGCCGTTGAACGCAGCGTGGCCGACCAGGCCCTGCGCGGGCTGAACGCGGGCAAGGTGAAGGGCAAGACCGTGAAAGCGAGGCGCCTGTGACAGCGGCGGCGGACTGGAAGCTGCAGCAGATGGTCAAGGCGTCGGGCTGGCCCCTGGCGCCCGAACTCTTGTACCCCGGCAACGACTTTTGCGCCCCGGCAGGCAACGGCCTGGTGCCCCTGCACTGGGCCTGCGCGCACGGCAAGGACGGCCTGGTGAAATACATGATCGCCCAGGGCGCCAACGTGCTGAGCGAAACGCCCGATGGGCAGGGCATGCTGGCCCTGGCGGTGCAGTCGGGGAGTTTTCAGACGGTGATGCTGCTGATCGACCAGCTCAAGGCCCTGACGGCGCCGCTGCCCAATGCAGAACTCAAGGAACGGTTGGTGAAAACGTTTGCCAACGGCCACCCGAACCAGAAGAACCGCTTGCAGCAGACGCTGAAGGATTGGGAGAGGATTCGGAAGGCTGGGGTGAGGTGAGGGGTTCTTTGGCAATGGTCGATGGGCTTGGAATGACCCAAAAAAATGGCGCTCGTGCGTCGGCTACTACGCAATGAGTTCGGCCACAAAAACAGGTTGTCGCCACTGACCTAAAAGCCAAAACATCGCTTGGGTGTGTCCCACAAAATGGCGTGACGCGCCTCTGGGCTACGTACTAAAAAGGCGAAAAGACTCAGAAGAGGCCCATAGTCGACGCGCTCTGGAGCACGCAGGAACGGCCAGTCCGATCCCCACACCAGGGATGACGGCGTGAATGCCTCCAGCAAGGCCCGCGCATAGGCCCAAGCATCCTCATGGGGAAAAGGCAGTTGGGAAGTCTTCAGCAGACTGGATAGCTTGACCACCGTACGACCTGTGTTGGCCAATTCAAGCAGCGCTTTGAAACCTGGCTGTCCCAGGCCCGCTGTCGGTTCGGGGCGACCGCAATGGTCAATCAGAACTTTCACACCGCTGTCATCCAACATCGGCCGCAGGGCAACCAGTTGGTTGTGCTGAACCTGCACCGCAGCCCAAAGCCCCAGGTCATGCAGATGACGAAGCAGTGGGGCTGCGTCCGTGTAGGCTTGCGTTCCCAGCAGCGCAGCATTGAATGTCACGCCGATCACACCCCGAGCCTGTAGGTCTTGCAGCTCACCCCGACCAATCTTGTTGTGTACGACGGCCAAACCCTTGAACTTACCGGCGCCGTGATCGAGAGCATCCAACAAACAACGGTTGTCCAGCCCGTAGCCCGAATTAGGGCCAACGATCAAAGCGTGGTGCACACCGTGAGCGAACATGACATCCTCTAACGCCTTTACCGTGGCCACTTCGTGACCAGTAGGACGGTAAAACGTATCTGGCTCGTACGGAAAGCGGGCCGGATCGAACACATGTACGTGGCAATCGATCTTGGGTTGAGACGCCGACATCGGTTCGCACAGGGACAGATCGCTCATCAGAAACTTTCAAAGTTGGCGACGACAAATGGTCAGTAGGTCGCTCGCCCTCCAGAGATGTCAAAAACAGCTCCCGTTGAAAACGAGCATTCCGGCGAAACCAACCAGCAGATCATCGCCGCCACCTCATCCACGTGACCAGGACGCCCCATGGGCACCTTGGCCAAAACCGCTTCCAACTGGGGGGTGGGCATTTGAGCGACCAACTCGCTATCGATGATGGCCGGTGTCACGGCATTAACAAGGATTTTCTTCTCTACAAGGTCTTTGGCCATGGACTTGGTCAAACCTATCACGCCGGCCTTGGATGCAGAGTAAGCAGCCTGATCACGGTTACCTTCCTTGCCGGCAATCGAGGCAATGTTCACAATTCGCCCCTCACCGCTGGTCGACAAATAACCCACTGCCACCTTGGACACGGTAAATACCGCAGAAAGGTTCAGTGCGACTACACGGTTCCACTCGGAAAGTGTGCATTCCCAAAATGGCCCCGTTGGGCCAACAATGCCTGCGGAGTTAATGAGAATATCAAGCTGGCCCAGCTTCGCAATGGCTTGACCAAGGGCATCTGCAACTTGCGACTCGTCTGTGACATCAACCACCTGACAAAGCACACAGCCTCCAAGGACATGTGAGGCTCTCATGAGCGCCGCTTGATTGATGTCCCAGAGTATGAGTTGTGCGCCCTCGCGCACTAGCCGTCGAGCGACAGCAAGACCAATGCCTGAGGCCCCCCCCGTCACCAGAGCGACTTTACCGTTGAATCTCATGGCATCCCTTGGTCGAGTGACAGGTCGAAAATCTCAGGCAGTTACTGCCGACGTTTGGGCGTGAGCACCACCCAGAAACAACCGCTCAATATGGGGATCGTTCAGCAACTCACTTGCCGGACGTTGCAGCACCAGACGACCAGACTCCAAAGCGATGGCTTCATCTGACACTTTCAAAGCGCTTTTGACGTTTTGCTCCACCATCAATACCGTCGTACCTTGGTCAGCCAGTTTGCGCAACAACTTGAAGACATCCTGAACCACCAAAGGACTCAAGCCGATAGAAGGTTCATCGATCAGTAATACCTTCGGACGTAACAGCAAAGCCCGCCCGATTTCCAGCTGCTTCTGTTCGCCTCCTGAAAGACTGGATGCCGCGCTGTCCAGCCGCTCCCGAACACGTGGAAACAATTCCAAGACCTCCGGAATGCGTTGGTGGGTTGTCCTCATCCCGAGCGTGATTCCCCCCAACTCCAGGTTCTGCCAGACCGTGAGCTGACCAAACAGATTACGCCCTTGCGGAACAAACGCAATCCCCTTGGCAAGCAACTCCTTCTGGCTTGCTCCCGTGATGACTTCGCCATCCAACAATATTCGCCCCTGGCGTACTTTGAGCAATCCAAACAGCGCCTTCAGTGCCGTCGACTTCCCCGCGCCATTGGGGCCTAACAACAACGTGATGGAGCCACGCCGTGCTTTAAAGGTCAGGTTATTAAGGATCATGAAGTCCTTGTACCCAGCCACAACATCATCGAATTCGATGCAGTATTCACTCATGGTCAGCTCCCCAGGTAGGCGTCCAGCACCTGCTTATTGGCTCGAATCTCGTCCGGCGTGCCAATCGCCATGACTTTGCCCTCCACCATCACCATGATCCGATGGCAGAGGTCCATGACAAAGTCCATGTTGTGTTCAATCACCACGAAACTGCTGTTCCTCCCAATTTTTCGTGAGCCGTTCAGCTCCTTGAGGAGACTGCTGATCCCCCCTACCAAACTGGGATTGACGCCTGCGCAGGGCTCGTCCAGCAAGACCAGATCGGGTTCACTCATGAAGGCCATGGCGATGTCAACCAACTTTTGTTGGCCGTAGGAAAGTTCACCGGCCTTCTTATCCGCAACATGACGGATGCGAAACTGATCAATCAACGCATCTGCCTTGTCTCCCAAGCCAGAGTCAGACGCGGCAAACATGCGATTCAGCATGGTTCCTTTGTGCTCCTGGGCAGCAACAATGAGGTTATCTCTCACGCTCATCTTTCCGAACACTTGGAGTGTCTGGAAAGTCCTGCCTACACCGCGTCGATTGAGCTCCAAGGGCTCCAGGTGCGTAACATCCTCTCCATTCAGTTCAATGCGACCAGCATCGGGAGTGATCTGTCCAAGCATCGAGTTGAACAAGGTTGTTTTCCCCGAACCGTTTGGACCGATCACGCCAAAGATCTCGCCAGGCTGAACTTGAAAACTGACCCCCCCAACGGCTTGAATCGCACCGTAAGCCTTCTTCAAGTCGGTGACCTTCAGCACAGGCGCACCTGCAGGACGATCGTGATGATGTCGGTGAGTCATGCTTGAGCTCCATTGGCTGCGGCGTTTGCCGCGGCAGTGCGGGCTGCTGAAGCCGCTTTAGACAGCTTGCGGGCCTTGATACGCTCGGGAATGGATAGCAAACCATCCGGCAACCAGATCATCAATACGATGACCGCTGAACCAAAGACAAAAAGGTACCACCCCTGTGCAAACCGCAGCCACTCCGGCAGCAGCACGCCGACCGCCGCACCCAGTACAGGACCGAAAAAATAGCCTGCACCTCCGACCACCACCATCAGGTACATCATGATCGATGCAGCAACCGTGAACGGTGCAGGCTCTATGAACTGAACCAAGCTGGCGAACAACCCGCCTGCAATCCCTGCGTATGCAGCGCCAATGGCAAAACTCAACAAGGTATAGCTTCGAGTGTCGATGCCAAGACTCTCCGCGCGAATCGGATTGTCACGCAATGCAGTAAACGCTTTGCCCCAAGGGCTGCGCAGTAGCCCCCAAAGCAATCCGGCCAGCACCAGCGTGAACGCCAACACAAAGTAGTAGTAGGCCAGGTTGCTGTCCAAGCCATACCCGAACAGAGCAGGTCGGGGTATGTTGTTGATGCCAAACGTCCCACCTGTCAGCCACTCTTCGTTGCGCATCACCAACCAGACCGCCGTATTGAAACCCAAGGTCGCAAAGGCCAAATAGATGGTCTGTACACGTAAAGCTGGAAAGCCCAAGATCAATCCGACCAAGAAGCAGATCAGTGCAGCCACCGGGAGTCCGAGCCAAAAGCTCAAACCTGCCTTCATCATGATGGCCACGGTGTAAGCACCAATGCCAAAGAACGCGGCTTGCCCCAACGACTTTTGTCCTGCATAGCCGACGGTGAGATTCAAGCCCATCGTCGCAATGATGTAGACCAGCCAGAACGTGAGTAGATACACACCGTAGCTTTTTAGAAAGTGGGGGGCTATCAGCATCACGGCGATGCCGGCAACACCCACAAACAAGGAAATCTTCTTCATACCTTGCGCTCCACTTTCTTACCCAACAAGCCTTGGGGTTTAAACAAGATCACGGTCATGAAAATCACCAACGCCACGGCATCTTTGTAGGCAGGAGAGATGTAGGCAGCGGCCAAGTTCTCGCAAACGCCGACAATCAGGCCCCCGAGAAGCGCGCCTCGGCTGTTGTTGAATCCCCCAATAATGGCTGCGAAGAACGCCTTTGTTCCCAGGCCTTCGCCCATGTCGAACTTGGCAAGATAGGTCGGTGTTACCAACAGCGCTGCGGCCGTGGCCAAGACAGCATTGATCGCGAAGGTGTAAAAAATCATTCTGGGCACGTTGATGCCCAGCACCGAAGCACTTTCGGTGTTCTGGGCCACAGCTTGCATGGCACGCCCAGTCACTGTTTTGGCTAAAAAGGCTTGTGTGCACAGCACAAGCGCCATAGCCAACATAAAAGTTCCTATGTCTGACGCGGAAATTGCAACCCCAGCAACAGTGAACAACTGCTCGGGAAAAAGACTGGGGAACGGATGCGCCTGCGCACTGTAGACACCGTGAACGCCATTGCGCATGGCAATCGCCAAGCCGATCGTTGCGACCACGATCGGCATCATGCCGTACTTGTACAGAGGATCGACGACTCCTCGCTTGAAGCACCACCCAAGAAAGAATGACGCAACAAAACAAGTGATCACAAAACTCAGCCACAAAGGAATACCGACCGTCATGAACACCAGCATCATGAATGCTGGGAGCATGACGAACTCGCCTTGAGCGAAGTTGATGGTTCCGCTTGCCTGCCACAGCAAGGTGAAACCCAAGGCTGCCAAGGCATAGATCGCCCCTGTAGACAGCCCACTAAACAGCAGTTGAAAGAAGTCGGTCATGTCGGTCAACGGTTGGGAGAATCCTCAGTGACCGAGCACGGTCAGCCAAGGCTGGGGCCCGCCAGGTGGCGGCCCCCCATCGATGCCCACGCAGGCTCTCAGACCTGCAAGGCACCGGCTTACTTCACAGGCTTGAGAGTCTCGATGACCTGAGTTTTCCCGTTGACCACCTTTACAAAGAAGCTCTCGCGATCCAGGTCTCCTTTGTCGTCGTATGTCAGGTCGAAAAGCACGCCGGGATACTTGGTGGCAGAAATTGAAAGGCCCTTCATGGCTGCAGCAAAGGCTTTCGAGTCAATCTTTCCGACTTTGTCGAAACCAGCTCTAGCGGCATGCATACCGATGTACCCCTTCATCGCGTTGTGATCGGCCTTGTACTTGTACTCAGCCAAGTAGCGCTGTGCAAAGGCCTGCACAGTGGGGTTCGGTGCATCAGCCGTCAAGCCAACGTGAGCGATGACACCATTGGCAGCATCACCAGCCAGTTCGATCACCTTGTCATTGGCCAGTGTCGTCTCGCCGATGATGGGCTTGTCATAACCTTGTTTACGCAGGTCCTTCAAAAGACGCGCTGACTCCTCTTCGTTCGAGTAAACGAACAATGCCTCAGCGTTGGACTGCTTGGCTCTCAGAATGGCACTCGAAAAGTCGACCTGCCCTTGATCTGTGGAAATGTCAGCGACCACCTTGATTCCCCGAGCCTCGACGGCCTTGGTAATCATGTCCCTCCCGCCCTTGCCAAAGTCGTTGTTGACGTAGATGACGGCGAGCGTTTTGATTTTGAGGTTTTCGTTCAGATAACGCGCCACCTTAGGCATGGCTGCGGCTTGCGTGAAGGACGCGCGAAACACATAGGGGTTGCCCTGCTGCGTGATAGCCGCTGCCTCTCCGCCAATGATGTTGGGAATTTCTGCCCGGCGGGTTTCGTTCATTGAAACCAAGATAGAGCCAGAGAACACCGGGCCGATCACCAATGGAGCCCCCTGGTCAATGGCCTTGGATGCCAGGGCTTTGGCCACGCCTGGTTGTGTTTGGGTGTCCCAGGAAACGTAGTTCACTTGGCGCCCCAAAATGCCACCGCTGGCGTTTATCTCCTTGACGGCCAGCTTGACGCCATTGTCAAAGTTGACACCGGCTGTGGTGCCAGGACCAGAAAGCTCTACCAAACCCACGATGGGCAGCGGCTGTGCGTTTGCTACCGCCCCCAAACCAGCAAATGCCACGGTCGCGATCGCTTTTTTGAACAGGTCTTGCATGTTGTCTCCTAGATGGATGAAAGACTCTTTGGAAGTCGGAGGCAACTCTAGGCCCCTGACCATAATTTGGAAATAAAGATACAAAAATAGACATCATTGACTTTTTAAATATTTGTGCACCAACTGACGCGCCCGCACCAGGTTGTGCACAGGTCAGTATTGAAAAGATCAAACCTAGGTATAGGACTTGCTCGATAGCCGAAACCAGAGACCGCATCTAGGATGAAGTCACTCAGTATTCGCTGCGACCTTCACTTGCCCGCCCCCCATGAATCCAAACGCCTACCGTTACTGCAGCTACGACGTTCAGGGGCCCCTGCTAACTCTGACTTTGAAAAGACCAGAGGTGCTCAACGCTCTTCACCCGGCTGCGCATCGCGAGCTGTCTCATGCCTTTGACCGCTACGCGGAGGACCCGAACTTGAGGGTTGCAATAGTCACTGGATCGGGCGAAAAGGCGTTCTGTGTTGGAACGGATCTGAAAACACTCGCAGCAGATGGTTGCCATGACAAACCCTCAACAGGGTTCGCAGGCATCACCCACCGTTTCGATCTGTGGAAGCCGGTCATTGCAGCGGTCAACGGCCTTTGCCTTGGTGGTGGCGTTGAGATACTTGCGGCATGTGACCTGGCTGTCGCCGCAGATCATGCGGAGTTTGGGCTACCCGAACCGAGAGTGGGCTTGGCGGCGCTCGGTGGGGGCCTCCTACAACGCCTACCCAGACAGATCGCAATGAAACATGCGATGCGCCTGGTCTTGACGGGCAGTCGCATATCCGCTCAAGATGCATTGCAAATGGGGCTGATCAACGAAGTGGTGCCCGCAGCGCAGCTCAGAACACGTGCCTTAACCCTCGCTGACGAAGTATTGGCCTGCGCACCACTGGCAATACAGGCTTCCAAGCAGGTGATGTTGCAAAGTTTGGCTCAGGCAGACCTGGCCAGCACCATGCATCCCAATTACGCTCTCGCCCAGCGCATGCTAAACAGTGCTGATGCCATTGAGGGGCCGCGCGCGTTTGCCGAAAAACGACCGCCTAGCTGGACTGGAACCTGAGAGTAAACGGAACTAAGGCTTCAATCGCAAGAACAGCTCGGAGCACATGCTGCGCAGCCACCGGTTGGCGGGGTCATGATGGTAACGGGCATGCCAGTGCTGCTTGACGGTGAAGGACGGTATGGGAATGGGACAAGGCCACATCTTCAATCCTGCGGACCTGGCCAAAGTTTCGCCAATGTGCTGCGGCAGCGTGGCCACCATGTCGGTGCTCTGCAAGATGGCCGACAAGCCCAGAAACCCCGGCAGTTTGAGCGCCACATTGCGATCAATGCCATGCTGCTTCAGCGCAGCCTCCAGCAGTAGCTGGCCCGTACCCGCAATGATGCCCACATGGTCCGCGCGGACGTAGGCGTCCAAAGTCAAACCTCGCTTCAAACGCGAATGCCGGGGATTGGTCAGACAAACCCAATTCTGTTCAAACAGCACCTGCTGGTAAAAGCCGGCCTCCAAGCCAGGAATCAAGCCCAACGCCAAGTCACCTTCACCCGACTGCAGATCGCTCACCATGTGAGGCCCTATGGAGGCCGCCTCCAGCCTGACTTTCGGCGCCAGCGCCCGAACATGGGTGAACAACTGCGGCAACAGCGTGATGTGGCTCGCATCGGTCATGAAGATGCGAAAGGTCCGATCAGCCTCTTCGGGCTCGAACCGCTGCTCGGCCTCGGACAAGCGCCGCAAACCATCCAGCACCTCACGAACCGTTGCGACCAAGGCATCGGCCTTAGGCGTAGGCTGCATGGCCAGCGCCGTGCGCACAAACAAGGGGTCGTTGAACTGCTTGCGCAGCCGTGCCAAACCAATGCTCACCGTGGGTTGGCTGTAGCCCAGCATGTCTGCGGTGCGCGTCACGCTGCCCGTGGTGTAGAGCAACTCGAACAGGCGCAACGTTTTGACGTCAAGGTTGTAGAGGTCCATCGATCTACCATCAATATTGATTTTTAAAATGTAATGTATTTTTTGGATTGAATAGACGAAATACCACTGCCTGCCCAAAATCCGCCTTCACAGAAGCAGGAGACTGATCTTGAAGATTGCAGTGGTAGGCGCGGGCGCCTTGGGTTGTGCCATCGGCGGCACGCTGGCTGAAGCTGGCAACGAGGTGCTGTTGATCAACCGCAACCAGGCCCATGTGGATGCGATCAACCAGCACGGGCTGGCCATGCGCACACCCGAAGGCGAGCGTTGGGTGCGCACCCGTGCGGTCACCAGCGCGCAGGGACTGGGCCCGGTGGATCTGGTGATCGTGCTGGTCAAGTCGTTTCACACCCGGCAAGCCATGGAAACCTCGCTGTCGCTGGTGGGGCCGCAGACCGTGGTGCTGTCCCTTCAGAACGGCCTGGGCCACGAAGACATCCTGGCGGACATGGTGGGCCGGGAACATGTGTTGGCGGGCAAGACCTATGTGGGTGGCGTGATGCTGGGCCCGGGCCGCATCATCAGCGGGGTCGTTGGCAAAGAAACCCTGATCGGCGAACTGGATGGTTCGCTGAGCGACCGGGCCAAGGCCATCGCCGCCACCTTCAATGCGGCGGGCCTGGCCACCACAGTGAGCGACAACATCGTGGGCACCATGTGGGACAAGCTGCTCATCAACGTATCCACGGGCGCGGTCAGCGGCATTACCCGCCTGCCGTATGGCCCGCTCTACCGAATTCCCGAGATCGAAGCCACGGCCATCGCCGCCGTCCAGGAAGCGATGGACGTTGCCGCAGCCAGCGGCGTGAAGTTGAGCTTCACCGAGCCCCGCGCTGCCTGGCTGAAAGCCAGCGCTGGCCTGCCTGAAGACTTCAAGACTTCGATGCTGCAAAGCCTGGAAAAAGGCTCGGTGACGGAAATCGACTTCATCAACGGCGCGGTGGTGCGCTGGGGCCAGCGCTGCGGCGTGCCCACCCCCGTGAACGCGACCTTGGTGGCCTGCATCAAGGGCATCGAACGCTCGCTGAACACCGCCCTCCACTGAAAGACCCCCCATGAACACCCCTGCATCCAAACCCTTCACACCGCCCACCAAGGCTTATGTCGAACATGTGGCCGTGCGCGTCAAAGACATCCACTGGCACATCCGGTTTTTTTACGAAGTGCTGGGCATGGACGTGCGGGAAATCGATGGCCCCACGGACGACCCGCGCCAGTACTGGACGCTGGGCGGCATGCAGTTGATGGCCTGCCCGGACTTTGAGGCGCCCCCCAGCAACGACGCAGGCTGGCTGGCCCACCTGGGCGTGATGGTCGATGACCTGGAAGCCGCCCTGAAGGCAGCCGAACCGTGGGGAGTCACCACCCTGCCCCAAGGCCGCAACTGGCTGCAACTGCCTGATGGCTTGGCCGTGGAACTCATCCAGGCGGCACCCGGCAGCGTTGCTCAAGCCCTGGCCGTCAAACCCCGCGCCTGATCCGCCGCGAGTGCAACCCTCAAGCTGATTGCTTCAGTCATGTCTTACACCACCCCCGAAAAATACTGGGATGACGCCAGCGAAGGCGACACCTGCACCAGCCCCAGCTACACGGTCACCAAAGAACGCATCCTGGCCTACGCCGACCTCACGGGCGACCACACCCCCGTGCATGTGGACGAGGCCTACGCCAACGCCAGCCACTTTGGCTGCATCGTGGCGCACGGCCTGTTCGGTCTGTCGATTGCCGACGGCCTCAAGACCCAGAGCGAATACCGCTTCCTGCCCGGCATGTCGCTCGGCTGGACCTGGGACTTCCTGTTGCCCATCAAGGTCAACGACGTCCTGCACGTCAAGTTCAGCGTCACCGGCCTGCGCGCCAGCAAAAGCCGCCCGGGCTGGGGCATCGTGATCCTGCCGTCCGAGCTGATCAACCAGCACGGCGAGGTGGTGCAGCGCGGCGAACACCGCTTGATGGTTCCCCGCCGCCCAGGCACTTACTGAACGAGGACACCATGACCCAAGCCCTGCCCCTGACCGGCATTCGCGTCATCGACTACAGCCACTTCCTGGCTGGCCCTTACGTAGGCCGTTGCCTGGCCGCCCTGGGGGCCGAAGTCATCAAGGTGGAACGCCCGGGTGGCGGCGATGCCGGGCGCCAGCACGCCCACATCATCGACGACCAGCAAAGCGGCTACTTCCTGCAGCTCAACATGGGCAAGCAGGGCGTGAGCGTGAACATGAAGGACCCGCGCGGCAAAGCCTTCATGCAGCAGCTGTGCGACAGCGCAGACGTGTTCATTGAAAACTACCGCCCAGGCGCCCTGGACAAGCTGGGCCTGGGCTATGCCGAACTGTCGGCGCGCAACCCCAAGCTGGTCTATTGCTCCATCTCGGCCTACGGCCACACCGGGCCGGACTCGCACCGCGCAGGCTTCGGCCTCATCGCTGAAGCCAAAAGCGGGATCATGCAGATGGTGGGTACACCGGGCGAAGCGCCCCCGCTGCTGCGTATTTCGCTGGGCGACATGTACACCGGCATCCACGCAGTGGCGGCCATCAACGCCGCCTTGCTGGGCCGCGTCAACTCTGGCAAGGGCCAGCACATCGACATGGCGCTGTACGACACGCTGGTGTCCATGCACGAGTACGCGGTGCAGTGCTACACCCTTTCGGGCGGCACCGTGCTGCCTCAGCAAACCGGGAACGACATGCCCACCTCCACCCTGTACGGCGTGTTCCGCGCGCAAGACGGCGACTTGGTGATTGCAGCGCAGGTGGACGATGCCTGGCAACGCTTTGCCACGCTGCTGGAACAGAACGGCGGCCCTGCCGGTTTCGGCGCTGATGCGCGCTTTCATTCGCTCAACGGCCGCAACGCCCACCGGGTGGAAATTCTGGCGGCCGTCAAGGCCTGGGTTGCCGCGCGCCAGGTGGCCAGCATCCTGGCCCTGCTGGACAGTGTGGACGTGCCTTGCGCCAAGGTGCAGCGCATTGACGAAGTGATCAACGACCCGCAAATCCAGGCGCGGGGCATGATTCTGGAGCAGCAGCACCCGCGCTACGGAACGCTCCGTTTGCCCAACCTGCCGTTTCGCTTTTCAGACTGCGACACCACCGCACCCATGCACCAGGTTGCCCCCGACCTGGGCCAACACAACGCCCAGGTGGCACACAGCCTGGGGTACAGCGACCAGGACATCGCCACCTTGCAGGCCGAAGGCGTGCTGTTTTCAAAATAACCCGGAGACAACCCCATGACCGACCGTTACGCCGTCATCGGCAACCCGATTGGGCACAGCAAATCCCCGTTGATCCACACCACCTTTGCCAAGGAAACCGGGCAGGACATCGAATACACCGCCATCGAAGGCCCTTTGGGCAGGTTTGTGGATGCAGCACAGGCCTTCCAATCGATTGGTGGCAAAGGCATGAACGTCACGGCACCATTCAAGATCGATGCCTACGCCTACGCCAGCGACCGTTCAGAACGGGCCACACTGGCCGGTGCCGCCAATGCACTCAAGTTCGAGAACGGCCGCGTCTGGGCCGACAACTTTGATGGGGTGGGTCTGGTTCGTGATGTGGTTCACAACCTCCACGAATCCATGCGTGGCAAGCGCATTCTGATGCTGGGGGCTGGCGGCGCGGCCAGAGGGGCGCTTCTCCCCTTCCTGGCAGAGCAACCGGCCAAGCTGGTGATTGCCAATCGCACAGTCGACAAAGCCCATGAACTGGCACGCATCGGCGCCGAGTACGGCAACGTCATTGGCTGTGGATACGAGGACCTGGCAGGGCAAGACTTTGACATGGTGTTCAACGCAACGTCTGCCAGCCTGCGGAGTGAACTCCCACCCGTGCCAGCCACGGTGTTCGAGCAGGCCACCATGGCGTACGAACTGGCGTACGGCAAAGGGCTGACGCCGTTTCTGCGGCTCGCGCAAAGCGCTGGTGTGCAAGGCCTGGCGGACGGCGTGGGCATGCTGGCCGAGCAGGCTGCCGAGGCATTCGCCTGGTGGCGTGGCGTGCGCCCAGCCACAGCCGCAGTGATTGACAAGCTGGTCGTCCCGTTGACCTGAGCAACTGGCACCAAGCCTCTAAGCCGCAGCGGTGATCTGGGCACGCCCTCGCTGCGGCTCCTGATTCAGGCGTCCCACTTTCGTTAGGAGACAAAACCGTGAAACGCATTTTCATCAAGACCGTTCTGGCAACCGTGGCCATGGCGGCCCTTGGCCTGGCACACGCGCAGGAGCGGACTTTCAAGTTCTCGCTCAACGGCCCGGAAGGTCACCCTGCCGTTGCAGGCATGAAGAAGTTCGCCGAAACCGTTGCCGCCAAGTCGGGCGGACGGATGAAAGTCACCCTGTTCCTCAACGGATCACTGGGCGGCGACCAGGCCGTGGTCAGCTCCGTCAAGGCGGGCACCATTGAGATGGCCGTCATGAACAGCGGAATCTTGGCCAGCGAAGCGAAGGAACTGGCGATATTCGACTTTCCTTTCTTGTTCGCCAACGAGAAAGAGTCCGACGCCATCGTTGACGGACCGGTCGGCAAGAAAATGCACGCCCTGCTTGAAAGCAAAGGCATCATCGGTTTGTCTTACTGGGAACTGGGCTACCGCCAGATCACCAACGGCCGTCGCCCGCTGAACAAGGTGGAAGACATTGAAGGGCTGAAGCTGCGTGTGATCCCCAACCCGATCAACGTGGACTGGGTGAAGGCCCTGGGTGCCAACCCCACGCCCATGCCCTTCCCCGAGGTGTACGCAGGCCTGGAACAAAAGGCCATCGACGGGCAGGAGAACCCCATCTCGGTGATCGCCGCCAACAAGTTCTGGGAAGTCCAGAAGCATGTGGCGCTGACCAACCACCAGTACAACCCGCAATCGGTCATCTTCAGCAAGAAGGTGTGGGACTCCCTCTCCCCCGCCGACCGCAAGATTCTGGATGACGCCGCCGACGATGCCACCAAAGCACAACGCGAGGCCGCCCGCGCCGCCGTGGCAA
The DNA here is from genome assembly GCA_041913045.1 of Burkholderiaceae bacterium. Lineage (GTDB taxonomy): Bacteria > Pseudomonadota > Gammaproteobacteria > Burkholderiales > Burkholderiaceae_C > CAMLOF01. The sequence goes on from JAYSGB010000001.1 coordinate 206,834, forward strand.
CCAACCTGGAACTGCTCAAGAAAAACGGCATGACCGTGACGCAGTTCCCGCCTGCCGAAGTGGCCAAGCTGCGCGAGAAGATGGCCCCGGTGATCGCCAAGTACGTGTCCAGCGTGGGTGAAGAGACCGTCAAGGAAGTGATGCTGGAACTGGCCAAGTTACGCAAGTAAATCGCTGTGCAAACCCTGGGGCAGCAAGAGCTGCCCCAGCCACCTGCAAACAACCGCCCCTTGCCGAAAGAGAACCATGAAAATCCTCATGCTGCACGGAATCAATCACAACATGTTCGGCAAGCGTGACCCCAAGCAGTACGGCACGATCACGCTTGATCAGATCAACGCCGAACTTCAAACGCTGGGCCAGGAACTGGGCGTTGAAGTCCAACACTTTCAGACCAACCACGAAGGCGAAATGGTGGAGCGCATACACCAAGGCTTCATGGATGGCGTGGATGCGGTCCTGATCAATGCGGGTGCGTGGACCCACTACAGCTACGGCATCAGGGATGCCCTGGCCATCCTGACCTGCCCGGTGGTGGAGCTGCACATGTCCAACATCCATGCGCGTGAGTCGTTCAGGCACCACTCCGTGTTTGCAGACATCGTGCAAGGGCAGATCAGCGGCTTCGGGCTGGACAGTTACAGAATCGGGTTACGCACTGCTGTTTCGCATGCGTCGAGGTGAGTCGGTGGGGGCAATAAGCGGTGGAAAGCTACCCCGGCGCCTGATCGGGCGTAGCATAGGCGGCCATGTCGAACGCCCACACTCAGCCCGCCGACCCTGGCCTCATTGACTCGCGCACCGCCGCCTGGCGACTACTTACCGTACTGGGGCTCGTCACCCTGGGAAACAGCGGCATGTACGTGGTTGCCGTGGTGTTGCCCGAGGTACAGGCCGAGTTCGGCGTCAGCCGGGGCGATGCCTCGCTGCCCTACACATTGATGATGGTCTGCCTGGGCTTGGGCGGGCTCATCACTGGCCGCCTGGCCGACAGACACGGCATCACGCCTGTGCTGCGCTTGGGCGCGTTCGCAGTGGCGGGCGGCTTCGTGTGGGCTTCGATGTCGGGCAGCATCTGGAGTTTCGGCCTCGCGCACGGCCTGCTGCTCGGACTGCTGGGAAGCTCGGCCACATTCGCCCCGCTGCTGGCCGACACAGCCCTGTGGTGGAACAAACGGCGCGGTATAGCGGTGGCGATTGCGGCCAGCGGCAACTACGTCGCCGGCACCGTGTGGCCACCGCTGGTGCAGCGGGGCATCGAGACCATCGGCTGGCGCCAGACCTACCTGTTGCTCGGCCTGGTGTGCGGCATCGGCATCTTCTTGCTGGCCAATCGCATGCGCCAGCGACCGCCGCTGGTGATCACCACACCTGTGACGCCGGGCGACGTCCTGCCCGATACCGCACGCCCCTTTGGAATGAAGCCCGTGCAGGCACAGGCGCTGCTGTGCGTGGCCGGTGTGGGCTGCTGCGTGGCGATGTCGATGCCACAAGTGCACATCGTGGCCTATTGCGTGGACCTGGGCTTCGGCGCCGCGCGTGGCGCCGAGATGCTCTCGCTCATGCTCGCCAGCGGCATTGTCAGCCGCCTCGTCTCGGGTTGGATCTGTGACCGCATCGGCGGCATCCGCACACTGATGCTGGGCTCAGCACTACAGTGCGTCGCGCTGCTACTGTTCCTGCCATTCGACGGCATGGTGCCGCTGTATGTGATATCGGCGCTGTTCGGCCTGTTCCAGGGCGGCATCGTTCCCTCCTACGCCATCATCGTGCGCGAGCACTTCTCACCGCGGGAAGCAGGTGCCCGCGTGGGTGCGGTCATCATGGCCACGCTGGTTGGCATGGCGCTTGGTGGTTGGATGTCGGGCTGGGTGTTCGACCTTACAGGCAGCTACCGTGCGGCCTTCCTCAACGGCATCGGCTGGAACCTGCTCAACATGAGCATTGCGTTTTTCCTCTACTCGCGCATCCGGCGCGCTGGAGTTGGCGGTCTGACAGCTCGTCAACCAGCATGAACTCGGAACACGACTGCCTGAAAGACAGCTTGCGCCGCTGTAGCAGCAAGCGGCATTTCAATCGAGAGATGGCAAGGGTTGGTTTGCAGTGACTGCGGTCTTTGGACGCTCCAATCTCTGCGTCCGTATCGACCACATTTCCGTCGTTCTCGCACAAAAATATTGTTGCTACGACATCCCCCGGATTTGAGTAGCAGGTGAGCTTGGAGTCCAATCCCATGCAACAGGAGATTGGACCTCACCAGATGTCTGCCCGACATTGCCGCTGCTAAAGTATGTCTGCTAGTTGGGAGACCAATCTTGCGTGAGATGAGAATTACGGTGGAGGGATATGCATGATCGCAAATAACAGCGAAGAAGTAACTGCTAGTGCATCGATACTTGAATCAGAAGCCGGTAAGGCATGGGTTCGTCAATTCGGACTGCGAGATCAAGCACTCGCAGCCGAAATGCTTGCCAACTTTATCTTCGTCTCGCGGGACGAGTTTGCGACTGGCCTGACAGACCAAGTCATGCTCCATGCGCAATCGGTTGATGGTCCTATCGCGCTGTACGCTGAACGAGAGGTGAGGCATCGACTTGGTGTTCCACATCGATTGTTTAAAGAGACGAGAGGCAAGGTCAAGCGCGCGTATGGCGTCGGCCCTGCGCCCGTAAAAGCCACAAGGGCATATCGACCGGAGGTAGGCAGCGAAGGGATCATTGCCCAGCTAATCACGGACCTCTGCCGTGCTCACCCAAAGCGGTTCCTGAACCACCCTGGGCCCGACGAAATCCGCAAGAAGGGGGCTCGGGCGTTTTGGGTGCTAACCGACTTTGTAGGGTCTGGCAAACGTGCGCACGACTACCTATCGGCCGCTTGGAAAGTTCGGTCGGTTCGAAGCTGGAAGTCATACCGCTTAATGCAATTTGGCGTACTTGCCTATGCGATGACGCAGGAGGGAAAAGACCGCATAAAGAGTCACCCATGTAGGCCCCTCACGGCGTGTGTCATGCCATGTCCAACAATCTTCAGCGCGTTTAGCAGTGCCAAAGCGGACGCCTGCGCGCGGCTATGCGAGAGGTACGACCCTGTTGGCCCCGATTCAGACTCATTCCAAAGCAACCTTGCACTGGGATTTGGCGGCGTTGGCGCTCTATTAGCATTTGCCCATGGAGCGCCCAACAACACTCCTCGCATTTTTCATAAGACGTCGAAGAAAGCCAGGGGCTGGGTTCCGCTGTTCCCGTCACGAGTCACTGCCGGACTTCCAATCTCGGGGTTTGGACGGAGCCTCCGCCCTGAAACTATTTCGGCTCGATTGGACGCGCTTGGAAATACTGTCTTGTCCAAGTCACCGGCTGCAAGGGATGCTCCTGTCGAGGTAAAGAAACGCTACTTAGTGCTGGCAGCTCTATCCCGCGCTCATCGCGGTGACGACATCCTTGCCATCAAGACTGGCCTTTCGACTGCAGAGGTGAAGCAGGTCTGTCTGGAGCTTGAGAGACTTGGCTGGATAGGCAAACGTCGAGTCATAACGGACGCGGGATTGGGCGAGATGCGGCACCTGCGTCGTACAGCTCTGCAGGGGGAGAAACGCGCTCACACTATTGCTCAAACCGCTAAGCCACCGTACTATCCTACCTCGTTGAGAGCGCCGGTTCTTTCGTCTAGTTGAAGAAGTGGCTTCGGCCATGGAACCATACCTTTTTGGTACCGGACTCAGACTACTGCAGCTCCTATGGAATAGCGTCCGCTTGCGGCCAAGGTCGCCCGTCACTCTTGCCGTGGCGGCGACTTCGGATAGTGACGGGCGATCTCACCCCCTCGGGGGTCAAAGTAGATGAATAACTGGCGCCCTCAACACTATCAAGCCGCGGGCCGCAGCAAAGGAATTGCACCTGATTTACTTACTGCTGCGGTGAACACCGCGAAGGCCATTGTTCGCGTCAATCCGAGGCTCCAGCCCATACTGACGCTGCGGCATCTCGCCTACCTGACGGACTGCGACTATGGATACCTGCGCGCCGTTATCGGACGTGGCATAGAGAACCCTTATCGGGTATTCACGATTCACAAGCGGCCCGGACCAAACGGCAACGCTCGGTTTCGCACGATTTGTGCGCCAGATCCTCAGTTGCTAAAGGTTCAGAGGTGGCTGACCACCAACGTCCTGAATCATGCAACGTCAGTAGTCCACGCCACGAGCAAAGCGTTTGCACCTGACTGTACTCTCATGAAAGCAGCCGAGCCTCACTGTGGCGCTCGTTGGCTCGTCAAGGTGGATGTCCAGAACTTCTTCGAGTCAGTCTCAGAAATTGCGGCCTACAGGGCATTTCGGAGCCTCGGATACCAGGCGCTAGTGGCATTCGAACTAGCTAGGCTGTGTACCCGCTTGGGTCACTACACGCTGCGACGCGGTCATGCGCAGTGGTTGCGGAACAAGGCAGGGGCTGCCTACAAAATCACCAAGTACAACCATTCAAAGGGAAGAATGGGGCATCTTCCGCAAGGCGCCCCTACGAGTCCCATGCTTGCGAACATTGCCATGAGCGCAGCCGATGCTGAGTTCGATACCCTCGCTCGTACTGCCGGCATGGTTTACACGCGGTACGCGGACGATTTGGTCTTCTCAACTTGCGACTCTAAATTCACCCGTGATAGGGCTTCCGACATCGTAGGCTCGGCATATCGGATTCTTGGGAAGTATGGCTTTTCGCCGAACGTAGCCAAGACCGAGATAATCCCTCCTCGTGCGAGAAAAATCGTACTTGGCCTAATGGTCGACGAGCCCTCTCCACGCCTGCCAAGGGAGTTCAAGGAGAAGATGCGCATGCATCTGTACTACCTGCACAAAGACGGAATCGGGCCCGCTCGTCATGCGGTCAAGCGCGGTTTCATCTCCGTGGCAGGCATGCGCAACGTCTTGTACGGTTTTGCGGCTTTTGCCGCGCAGATTGAACCAACCTACGGCGCCAATATTCGCCAGGACCTCGATGCGATTCCTTGGCCGACCTAGGTTTTGCGGACGTAGCAAGAGGGTACAAACGACATTGATCTAGTCAAAGACGAGTTTCAGGTGGAAGCTGACCTCCGTCGCTCCTATCACGAACGCCCCATTTCAGCCTTAACTAGCCAACAGCACAACATCTGCGGCAATCGGCCATCAGCTGACTTCCGCCGACCATGGCCCTCAAGAAAAGGTCAATTTGTGCGCCTTCTGCTGCGACCGTTAGAAGCGGCACAGACCATACGCATTAGCGACGGCGGTAAAGACAAAGCCTCAAACGCTGGAAGGCCGCGCAATTGACGCTCGTCAATACAGTTCTTGGCCAAACTGCAGACCGTTAGTCGATACTGACAATTGAAGTCTCTTACTCTGCAACGCCCCAACAGACCCATGAACTGGCTACTAAACCCCACCCGCTTTCTCTTCTTCACCGGCAAAGGGGGTGTGGGCAAGACGTCAATCTCCACGGCCTCGGCCATTGCCTTGGCAGACGCTGGCAAGCGCGTGTTGCTGGTCAGCACAGACGCCGCGTCGAACCTCGACGAAATGCTGGGCGTGCCCCTGTCAAACACCCCTGTGCCCGTGCCAGGCGTGGCAGGGTTGGAGCTGGCCAACATTGACCCCGACGTTGCCGCCAACCAGTACCGCAGCCGCGTGCTGGCCCAAATGGCGGGCGCCCCTGCCGAAGAGCAGGCCACGGTGCTTGAGCAGCTGTCTGGCGCGTGCACAACCGAGATTGCCTCTTTCGACGAATTCTCCAGCCTGCTGGCTGGCGGTGCCGACCACTTCGACCACGTGGTGTTCGACACGGCACCCAGCGGCCACACCCTTCGCCTGTTGAGCCTGCCCAAGGCCTGGAGCGGGTTTCTGGCGGGCAACGACCGTGGGGCTTCCTGCCTGGGGCCGCATTCGGGCCTGAAGATGCAGGAGTCCCGCTTCAACCAGGCCCTGGCGGCGTTGACCGACCCCACGCAGACGTCTGTGGTGCTGGTGGCGCGCGCCGAAGCCGGTGCCCTGGCCGAGGCAGGCCGTACAGCGGAGGAGCTCCAAGACATTGGCCTGACGCGCCAATTGCTGGTGCTCAACGCGGTGTTCCAGCCATCGCTCCCCGGCGACCCACTGGCCCAGTCCGTTGCCCTTCAGGGCGAGCAGGCCTTGGCCGGCATGCCTGCTGTGTTGCGCACGCTGCCCCAGGCGCGGGTACCCTTGCGGCCGTTCGATTCGGTGGGCCTGCCCGCGCTGCGCGCGTTGTTGAACGACGGCTTGGCGCAAGCCTGGCGCCCCCTGGGCCAAACAGCCGCGCCCCAGGCGCTGGACCTGCCTTCTCTGGCGCAGCTCGTCGAGCAACTCTCCAGCCAAGGGCGCGGGCTGGTGATGGTGATGGGCAAGGGGGGCGTCGGCAAGACCACGATTGCCGCTGCCCTGGCACTGGGCCTGGTGGCCAAAGGCCACCAGGTGCACCTCACCACCACCGATCCAGCCGCACACCTGAGCTTGACACTGGAGGGCGACGCCGACGGCTTGCAGGTCAGCCGCATCGACCCAAAGGTGGAAACCCAACGCTACATCGACAAAATGATGGCAACCAAAGGCAAGGGGCTGGACGAGCACGAACGCGCCTTGCTGCTGGAAGACCTTCAGTCACCGTGCACTGAGGAGGTGGCGGTGTTTCATGCGTTTTCACACACGGTGGCCCAGGCATCCAGCGCGTTTGTGGTGATGGACACGGCACCAACCGGCCACTCGCTGCTGTTGATGGATGCAACCGGCGCCTACCACCGCCAGATGCTGCGCGGGTTGGGGGAGCGCACGGGGGCAAGGGTGGTGACGCCTTTGATGCGCCTGCAGGACCCGCGCTACACGCAGGTCATTCTGGTGACCTTGCCCGAGACCACGCCCGTGTCGCAGGCCAGCGCCCTGCAGGACGACTTGCGCCGTGCCAAGGTGGAACCCTATGCCTGGGTGTTGAACCGCTCGCTGCTGGCTGCCGCCCCTTCCGACCCCCTGCTGCAGGCCAGGCTGTGGGGGGAAGCCAAACAGATCGAGCGCATCCGGCAGGAGCAACTGGCCAAGCAGCTGTTTGTGTTGCCGTGGCAGGCGCAGCAGCCGGTGGGCATCAGCGCGCTGCAGAACCTGGTGCGCTGACGCGCCTGTTGCAGGGCTTACCGCCGCAACGCCCCCGCCAACGTCTGCAGCGCAGTCAGCACACCCTCCACCGTCTGCCCGGCGCGCTCGTCCTTCAGGCCGCCCTGCTCGTCAAACGCCTCGTTCGCGCGCGCCAGCGCAAACTGCTGCGGCACCACAATCATCTGGAAAGCCATTTGCAGGTACTGCCGCACATAGTTCATGGAACGCAATGCGCCGCCCGCGCCGGGTGACGCCGCCAGCAGCGCCACCGGCTTGTTGGCGGTGGTGGCCAGGCCGCTGCGCTGGCCGGCACCCGGCTGTATGCGCGACAGCCAGTCAAACGCGTTGATGAACAAGGGTGTGGGAAAACCGTTGTACTCCGGCGTCACCACCAGCACGCCGTCGGCCGCTTCCAGCGCGCGTTGCAGTTCATATGCGCCCTGCGGTACACCATCGGCTTTCTCCAGGTCGCCGTCGTAAATGGGCAGCTCCAGGGCGCGCAGGTCCAGCACCGTGGCCTGCATGCCCAGTGCTTGCGCACGCCGGGCAGCGTGCGCCGCCAGCGCAACGTTCCACGAGCCCTGCCGGGCGCTTCCAGGTATCACCAAGATTCGGGTGGGGTTCACGGCACATTCCTTTCGTTCGGCATTCCGCCTCAAACCTGTTCAAGCTCGTAGGCGCTGCTGCGCCCGCCCGCCGGGGTTTTGCGCAGCACACCATGTGCAATCAGTTCGTTGATGTCGCGCAGGGCCGTGTCTGGCGAACACTTGGCCAGCGCGGCCCACTTTTGGCTGGTCAACTTGCCTTCAAAGCCGTCCAGCAACCGGTTGATGACCTTGGCCTGCCGCGCGTTCATGGGCAGGGCAGCCCAGCGGTTCCAGAAGCGCGCTTTGTGCAGCACCCCGTCCAGCATCGTATGGGCTTGCTCCAAGGCACGCAGCAAGGTGCCCAGAAACCAGTGCAACCAGGGGGTCACGTCCATGCCATCTTTTTGGGTTTGTTCCAGCATGTCGTAATAGGCGCTGCGTTCGCGCTGTATCTGTGCCGAAAGGCTGTAGAACCGTTGGCCGCAGCCGTCGCTGCGGGCCAGCAACAGGTCCCCCACCGCACGGGCTATGCGGCCGTTGCCGTTGTCAAAAGGGTGCAGTGTGACCAGCCACAGGTGTGCCAAGCCTGCCTTCAGCAATGGAGGGTCTGCACCTTCGGCGTTGAACCACGCCAAAAATGCCGCCAATTCGCGTTCCAGCACATGTGCGGGTGGTGCCTCGTAATGCACACGCTGGCGGTGCAGCGGGCCAGACACCACCTGCATCGGCCCCCGCGCATCGTCGCGCAGGGCGGCCACGCGCACGGGTGCCAGACCACTGTAGCCGGTAGGGAACAGGGCCGCGTGCCAACCCAACAGCCTGGGCAAGGTAAGCGGCTGGTTGGCGTGGGTGGTGGCGTCCAACACCACTTCCACCATGCCTTCCACGTGCCGGTCTGCGGGTGCCAAGGCACCAATGTCCACCCCCAGCCGCCGGGCAATCGAAGAACGCACGGCATGCGGGTCGAACTGTTCGCCCTCAATTTCGCTGGTCTTTAACACGTCTTCGGTCAAGGCCAGCAGGCTGGCAGCGTCGCGCTGCGCCATGCCCAGGTCGGCCAGGCGGCCCAACAGCTTGCCTTGGGCCCGGCTCACTTCGGCCAGGGGCAAGGCCAGCCGAGCCAGGTCGTAACGCCAGTGCGGCCAATCGGCTTGCTGCCAGATATACGTGCATTCACCGCAGTTCATGCGGAGATTATGAGCCGCAATCCCCGCACCCGCAAGCCGTTATAGGGAAACACCCAGTAGCCGCCGATTACATTTGCACACATATAATTGCGAACTGGTTGAACTAACGAGCGACCAGTTTTTCATCATTTCGAGTTTGAGCCCCTGCCCAGGGGCTCTTTTTTTGGCCGGTTCAGCGGTGCGGCCCGGCCTGATGCATGATACGGGCGCCCCATTTTTGCAGCGCCATGCCCAAACCGCCAAAACCCCGCAAGCCCACGCCACAGGCCTCTCATTTGCAGACCGGCCAGCCTGCCAACGCCGCCTTGGTTCTGCGGCAGTTCCGGGTGGTGTTCAACGCGGTCAAAACGCACTTTCAACAAGTGGAAAAGCAGGTGGGTATGGGCGGTGCGCAGGTTTGGGCGCTGCATGCGGTGCACAGCCAGCCGGGGCTCAGCATGAACGACCTGGCCAAGGTGATGGACATTCACCAGTCCACCGCCAGCAACCTGGTGCGGCAGTTGATCAAACGCCAGTTGGTGCGGGCCGAACGTTCCAGCGCCGACCGCCGCAGCGTGATGCTCTACGTGGAGCCCGCTGCAGAGCCACTGCTGCAAGGCGTGCCCGGCCCGTTCCAGGGCGTGCTGCCCGGCGCGCTGGAACAACTGCCCGCCGAAACGCTGGCCCAACTGCACCAGAACCTGGGGCAGCTCATCCAGGTTCTGGAAGCCGACGAAAAGGCCGGCAGCATCCCGCTGGCCCAGTTGTGATCACGCCAACGGCGGCACCATCGCGGCGATGATGTCGTTCATGGCAATGGTGCCCAGGTGCCGCCCCTTGGCGTTCACCACGTTGGCGGCGTCCTGGCTTTCGGCACTCAGCAGCCGCGCTGCTTCCTCGACCACCAGGCTGGCGTCCACCATTGGCCCTTGAATGGGCGGGTTGGGCTGCATCAGCGTTCGGCAGCGTATCACCCGGCCCCGGTTCACGTCGCGCACAAAGCTGGCGATGTAGTCGTCGGCGGGCTTCAGCACAATCTGCTGGCCGCTGCCTTGCTGCACCACTTCACCATCGCGCAGTATGGCAATGCGGTCGCCCAGGCGCAGCGCTTCGTCAAGGTCGTGGGTAATGAACACAATGGTCTTGCCGATTTCCTGCTGCAGGTCGAGCAGCACGCTTTGCATGTCGCTGCGGATGAGTGGGTCCAGCGCCGAAAACGCTTCGTCCATCAGCAGAATGGGGGCGTCGTTGGTGAGCGCGCGCGCCAACCCCACGCGCTGCTGCATGCCGCCTGACAGCTGGTTGGGGTAGTGGTCTTCATAGCCCTTCAGGCCCACGCGTTCAACCCAGCGCATGGCGTGCTCGTGGCGCAGCTTGCGCTTCACACCTTGAACCTGCAGGCCGTATTCCACGTTCTCCAGCACCGTGAAGTGGGGGAACAGCGCAAACTTCTGGAACACCATGGCCGTCTGCTCGCGGCGGAACTGCAGCAGCTCCCGCTGCCGCATGGCCACCACGTCGGCTTCCTTGCCGTCGGTCTGCACCAGCACCTGCCCGGCAGTGGGGTCGATCAGCCGGTTCACGTGGCGTATCAGCGTGCTCTTGCCCGAGCCCGACAGACCCATCACCACCTGTATGCCGCCAGCGGGCATGTCGATGTTGATGTCCCGCAGGCCCAGCACGTGGCCGTGCTGGTCGCGCAGTTCCTGCTTGCTCATGCCCTGGCGCACCGGCTCCAGGAACTTGTCTGGCGTGGGCCCGAACAGCTTGTAGAGGTTGCGGATCTGAATGCCAGTCTGGCGGGTTTCAGCCATGTTGCACCTCCAGGTGTTTTTGCAGGCGCTTGCCGTAGGCCTGTGAGGCGCGGTCAAACACAATGGCTATGCCCACAATGGCCATGCCGTTGAGCAGCCCCATGGTGAAGTACTGGTTGGTAATGGCCTTGAGCACGGGTTGCCCCAGGCCCTGTACGCCAATCATGGAGGCGATGACCACCATGGACAGCGACAGCATGATGGTCTGGTTGATGCCCGCCATGATGGTGGGTAGCGCCAGTGGCAGCTGCACCTTGCGCAGCTTCTGCCAGGCAGATGAACCAAAGGCGTCAGCCGCTTCCAGCAGGTCTTTGTCCACCAGGCGTATGCCCAGGTTGGTGAAGCGTATGACCGGTGGAATGGCGTAGATGACCACGGCGATCAGCCCCGGCACACGCCCAATGCCGAGCAACATCACCACGGGTATGAGGTACACGAAGCTGGGCATGGTCTGCATCACGTCCAGCGCCGGGTTGACGAAGCGCTGCAGGCGGTCTGAGCGGCTCATGGCAACGCCTATGGGCAAGCCCAACGCAATGGCCACCACGGTACACACGAAGATCATGGAGATGGTCTTCATGGTGTCTTCCCACATGCCAAACACGCCAATGGCGAGCAGAGTCAAGGTGGTGCCCACCACCACCTTGAGCGAGCGCGAAGCCAGCCACGCCACCAGCACAATGACCGCGAGCACCACCGGCCAGGGGGACTGCGTGAGCAGGCGTTCCGACACCAGCAGGAACTGGCGCAAAGGCTCGAAGAACTTTTCCAGCACCTCGCCATATTCGCGTGTGAAGTCACGAAACGCACCGTCCACGAAACGGCGCAGCAGGCTCAGCGTTTCCGTTCCCAGGGCCGGAAACGCCTCCAACCAGTCCCGGCTCATCGCAGCGCGGCCTTCACCTTGGTAGCTACATCAGGCGTCACCCAGGCGCTCCACACCTCGGGCTGGGTCTTGAGGAAGTGGCGGGCACCATCTTCACCGCTGGCCTGGTTATCGCTCATCCATGCCAGCAGTTGGTTCACGGTGGCGTTGCCCCAGCTGCGCTTGTTCAGGTATTCCACCGCCGGGCCGCCCGCTTTCTTGAATCGGTCTGTCACCACCGTGAACACCTCGGCCCTTGCCCAGTCGGTCTTGACCGGGTTGGCGCATTCCGCCTTGGCATTGCAGGCCTCGAAGGCGGCCTTGTCGTGTGGCACACCCGCGTCCAGCTTGACCATCTGGTACTTGCCCAGAATGGAGGTAGGCGCCCAGTAGTAACCCAGCCAGCCCTGCTTGCGTTCATAGGCTTTGGCAATGGAGCCGTCCAGCCCGGCGGCGGAGCCGGTGTCCACCAGCACATAGCCTTTTTTCTCGGCGTCCCACGCCTTGAAGGCATTGACGGTGGTGAGCTGGCAGTTCCAACCCGAGGGGCAATTGTGCACGGCGCCCTTGGCCTTGTCTTCGGGGGCAGGGAACAAGTCTGGGCGCTTCAGCGCATCGTCAATGGTCTTGACGCCTGGGTTCGCGTCTGCCACGTACTTCGGTATCCACCAGCCTTCCACGCCACCATCCTTCAGCGATTGCGCGGCGTAGTGCAGGCGGCCATCCTTGACGGCGGCATCCAACGGCTGGCGCACAGCGTTGATCCAGGCTTCGGGTGCCACGTCTGGGCGGCCTTTTTCCATCATCGACGTGAGCGTGGGCATGGTGTCGCCCGGTACAACTTCCACCTCACAACCATAGCCCTGCGAAAGGATGACGCGGTCGATCTCGGCCAGGACCTCGGCGGACTGCCAGTTCATGCTGGCCACGGTGACCTTGCCACACGCGGCGGATGCCAACCCTGGCAAGGCAACAAACGCGCACGCGGCTGCAAGTCGGAAGAAAGTCTGACGGTTCATGGGATCTGCTCCTGTTGTCTGAGGGAGTAGGCACCGTGCGGTGTGACGCTGTTCCGGCTGACCGGAAGGACCACCGCCAACGGGCGGGAATACGGCAAAGGGCTGTTGAACAAGCCCCGCCCGAGCCAGAAGATGGCCAGGTGAACACCGCAAAAGAAAGGCGCTGCGAGTGCAGCACGCCTTTAAATTATATTTGTGCAAATATATATGTCAAGGGGTAACATCCCCGCTCAACCAGCGTTTCACCATGCAGCAGCCCACCGTCCCCATGTCCGACGTCAGCGACCTCAAGAGCGACAACGCGGTCTACAAGACCCTTCTGGAATCCACCAAGGCCATTCCCTGGAAGATCGACTGGCCCACCATGTCCTTCGCCTACATTGGCCCGCAGATCGAGCCCTTGCTCGGCTGGAGCCAGGAGAGCTGGGCCAGCGCCCAGGACTGGGCCATGCGCATACACCCCGACGACCGCGACCGTGTGGTGAACTTCTGCATTGCGCAGTCGCAAGCCGGGGTGGATCACGAGGCCGACTACCGCGCACTCACCAAGGACAACGGCTACGTGTGGATACGTGACGTGGTGCACGTGGTGCGCAGCGACGACGGTGAGGTTGAAGCGCTGGTGGGTTTCATGTTCGACATCAGCGAACGCAAGAAGACGGAAGAAAAGCTCATTGCATTGCAGCGCGAGCTGGAGGCCTTGTCGTTCAAGGATGGGCTCACCGGCATTGCCAACCGCCGCCAGTTCGACGCCAGCCTGGAAAAAGAATGGGAAAGCGCACAGGCCAACCAGTGCCCGCTGTCGCTCGTCTTGCTGGACGTTGACTTCTTCAAGCAGTACAACGACCTGTACGGCCACTTGCAGGGCGACAAGTGCCTGACCGACATTGCACAGACGCTGGGGCTGGCTGCCGTGGGCCCGCGCGACGTGGTGGCGCGCTTTGGCGGGGAAGAGTTCGTCATACTGCTGCCCGAAACCGACGCCACGGGCGCGCGCAAGGTGGCCGAGCGCTGCCAGCGCCTCATCGACAAGCGAGCGATCACGCACTCGCAGTCGCCCAACGGCCAGCGCGTGACCCTGAGCGTTGGCGTGGGCACGGTGGTGCCCAGCCACCCCATGACGGTGGCGGAATTCCTGCACTCGGTTGACGAACGCCTGTACGCTGCCAAGCAGAACGGGCGCAACCGCATAGAGGGCGTTGACCATGGATCTCCCAAAGGCCACCAGGCTCGAATTTGACGACCACCGCACCACACTTTCTGGCGGCACCACGCCCCAGCTAGTGTTGGCTGTTGGCATAGGGGACTTGGCCAGCAAGGTTTTCCGGCACGACCCGCCTGCACCCTATGAAATGGAGCAGGCGATCGACCTGGTGGAAGACGCGCTAACCGCAACGGGCCTCAAGCGGGCAGAACGCGAAGACCTGCTGATTTCCGACGAACCGTTGTGCACGTTGCTCGGTTTGCAAACCACGGGCAGCCGCGTCACGAGTGAAGAGGTAGAAGCCAGGTTTCAGCGGCTGGCGTCGGTGTCGCTCGGCCACCCGGGCCTGCTCGACGGTCTGCCTTCAGGCGGCCGCGTGGCTGCGGCGCTACTGGTGTTGCGCGAATGTGTGCACCACCTGGGCTTTGCAGGCGTGGTGCGCTGAATCAACGCGCCAGCTTGCCGCTGGACGCCGCCCGAATCAAGCGCTGGAACGAAGGGCAGGCCATGTGGTTGGGCGCAGGGCACTTGGCCGCATGGCGCAAACCGTTGCTCATGGCACGCAGCCGCTTGATCAACGAATCCACCTGATCGGCCTTGGCATCCAGCATCTTGCGGTCGATCTGCAACTTTTTGTCGGCCGAGAACATCTGCGCAATCTCGTCGAGCGAAAACCCCGCCGCTTGTCCCAGCGAAATCAGCGCCAGCTGCTCCAGCACCGAAGGTTCGAACAGGCGACGCAGGCCCTGGCGGCCCACAGACGCGATCAACCCTTTCTCTTCGTAGTACCGCAGCTTCGAGGCAGGCATGCCCGAACGCTTGGCCACTTCAGCTATGTCCATGTTCTAAAAAGGTCTTGACTTCAAGTTGACTTGAATTCGTATAGTGCCCTCACCGTATCCAACCGTCAACCGAAGGGCACAACATGACAGCATTTGACGAAAGCTTTTTGAGCGCCGTGGCCATTGGCGCAGGCGCCACCGTGGTGATGGACATGTGGCTGCTTTTGCTCAAGCGGCTGAACGTGCCGGGCCTTAACTTTGCACTGCTCGGCCGGTGGGCGGGGCACATGCTGCGTGGCCGCGTGGCGCACCAGAGCATTGCCCAGGCAGAACCCGTGCCTTTTGAACTGGCCCTGGGCTGGGCCACGCACTACCTCACTGGCGTGGGCTTTGCGGTGTTGTTGCAGGCCATTGCCGGTGCGTCGTGGGTGCAGGCACCCACGCTGCTGCCCGCTGTGGCCTTCGGCCTGGGCACGGTCATCTTTCCCTGGTTTGTGATGCAACCGGCCATGGGCGCGGGCATTGCGTCTTCACGAACCAAGACCCCTGTACTGAACTGTTTCCGAAACCTGGTGAATCACGCCGTCTTCGGGTTCGGTCTGTATGCCGCGGCCACCGCCGCATCCACGTTCGCCCTCCTTTGAAGGCACGGCGTTTTCAACCCCTTGAACCTACGTGAAACCATGAAACACTTCGTTCCCCAGTTCCCCGCCCGATTTGCCCCGGTGTTGTTTGGATTTGTCCTGTCAGGCCTGATGTCTTTGCTGGTGTCGGCCATATCCACACTGCGAAACGTCGGCCCGGACGCCCGCTTTCTTACGCTGTGGATGGGTGCCTGGCTGACGGCCTGGCTGATAGCGTTCCCCGTGGTGCTGCTGGTGGCACCCATGACTCGGCGTCTGGTTCAGCGCCTGGTCAAGGCGCCGCCAGCCGCCGCTCGCTGAAAACGGCCTGCAAGAAGGCCGGGAATCAGCGCCCTAGCTGCGCCAGCGCTGCCTGCAGCCCGGCCAGCCCGCCCACGCGCTGGTCGTTGATGAAGATCTGCGGCATCTGGCGCACGGCGGGGCCGCACTTCTCGTAGAAGGCCATGCGCTCGGCCTCGTCGTCGATCTTGATTTCCTCAAAATCCATGGAACGGGACTTCAGCAGCATCTTGGCCGACTCGCACTGCGGGCAAGCAGACTTGGAATAGACAACGATCTTGAGTGACATGGGCGGAGTCTCGGTAAGTTGGGTCAGCGCGCGTCCGGCAGCTCGATCTTGACTTCGAGCACTTCCAGATTGTCCTGGCGTTCCAGGTTCACCTTGATGTCATCTGGGTTGATGCGCACGTACTTGCCGATCACGGCCACCAACTCGCGCTGCAGGTCGGGCAGGTAGTCGGGCTCGGCGGCGTTGCGGCCCGAGCGCTCGTGCGCCAGGATGATCTGCAACCGCTCCTTGGCAACACTCGCTGTTTTCTTCTTTTCACCCAGCAGGAAGGACAGGAAGGACATGGGTCATTTCCCTCCAAAAAGCCGTTTGAAGAAGTTGGGCTTCTCGGCGTCGATGAAACGCAACGGGCGGTCGTTGCCCAGGAAGCGTTCGATCACGTCCTTGTAGGCTTCGGACACGTCGGTGCCCTGCATGTGCACGGCGGGCACGCCCTGGTTGGACGCCTGCAGCACGCTTTCGCTTTCGGGAATCACGCCAATGAGCTTGATGCGCAGGATGTCCTGGATGTCTTCCAGCGACAGCATCTGGCCGTCTTGCACGCGGTTGGGGTTGTAACGGGTGATGAGCAGGTGTTCCTTGATGGGCTCGCCGCCTTCCATGGCGCGCTTGGTCTTGCTGCCCAGCATGCCCAGAATGCGGTCGGAGTCGCGCACGCTGGAGACTTCGGGGTTGGTCACCACCAGGGCCTCGTCGGCGTAGTGCATGGCCATGAGGGCACCGGTCTCGATGCCCGCGGGGGAATCGCAGACGATGTAGTCAAAACCCATGCCTGCCAGGTCGTTGAGCACGCGCTCCACGCCGTCCTGCGTGAGCGCGTCCTTGTCGCGCGTCTGGCTGGCGGCCAGCACGAACAGGTTGTCGCACTGTTTGTCTTTGATGAGCGCCTGGTTCAGGTTGGCTTCGTTGTGGATGACGTTGATAAAGTCGTACACCACGCGGCGTTCGCAGCCCATGATGAGGTCGAGGTTGCGCAGACCCACGTCGAAATCGATCACCACGGTCTTGAAGCCTTTGAGAGCAAGGCCTGCGGCAAAGCTGGCACTGGTGGTGGTCTTGCCCACGCCGCCCTTGCCGGAGGTCACGACAACGATTTTTGCCATTTGGGTGGTTCTTTCAGATCAGAGTATGGGTTCAAGAAGCAGTTTGTCGCCTTCGGCGCTGCTTTGCAGCCGCACCTGGGCGGCCTTGCCACGCACATTGTCGGGCAAAGGTACGTCGCTAGTCCGGTAAACACCAGCGATGGAAATGAGCTCCGCTTCCAGTGCCTGGGCAAAGATGCGGGCGTCGGCATTGCCGCGCGCACCTGCAATAGCCTTGCCGCGCAACGGCGCGTACACGTGGATGTGCCCGTCGGCAATGACTTCGGCACCGGGGTTGACCATGGCCAGCACCACCAGATCGCGCCCACGCGCATAAACCTGCTGGCCGGAGCGCAGGGGTTTGTCCACCACCAGGGCAGACGTGGTCGCTGCAGCCACCGGAGCAGCAGGGGCTGCCTGGGCGGCGGGTTGGGCAGTTTGCGCCGCTTGTGAGCGTGTCCAGGTGGCTTCCTGTGCCGTTACCAGGCCAGCAGCCAATGCCGCCTGGTGCTGTTCTTCACTACCCCCTTTGACGGCCACTGGCTGCAGCCGGTGCTCACGCAGCAAGGGCAGCAGGGCAGCAAAGTCAGGAACGGTGCTTTCTTCCTGCACACCAGACAGGTCGATCAACAGGGGATCGTTGTCGAAAAAGTCTGGCGTGTCGCCAAAACGCTGTGCAAGGTCTTGCGAAAGTTGCCGAACGTCGGTGCTGCGCAACAGCAATGCCACCAGGGGCAGCTGGGCACTCTTGATCTCGAAAGACAGGGCACCGGAGCCCGGGGAAGCGGATGACATGCAGGGTTTGGAGGGCGAAAAGCCAAATCTTAACAGTCACGCAGACCAAAAACCCGCGGAAAGGGGCTGGAAGGCGGTCGGAGCGGGGCCAAGGCGGCGTACCTTGTTGTTCTTATTCTTCTTTGAATTTAATTTTTAAAGATAGTCGTAGTAGTAAGCACCGCCCGATTCTGTGGACAAGGCCATTTTGTGTTTTGCGGTCAAGCACTTGCAAAACTTCAAACCATGTGGAGCAGGGCCTTGGACGGCTTGTGGAAACA
Source organism: Burkholderiaceae bacterium (assembly GCA_041913045.1). Taxonomy (GTDB): domain Bacteria; phylum Pseudomonadota; class Gammaproteobacteria; order Burkholderiales; family Burkholderiaceae_C; genus CAMLOF01. The sequence goes on from JAYSGB010000001.1 coordinate 224,752, forward strand.
GGTAACAAGTCGGGGGTTATTCAAGTTTCTGTGGATAAGTTGTATGTTGTCAATTTTTTATCCACAGACTTGTTGATAAGCAAAAAAAACCAGCCCGAAGGCTGGAAAGTTGAGGAAACGGGTTCGCGGTGCTGAAAATCAGCCGTGCATGGGGCCGTGGCCACCGTGTTGGCCGCCTTTGCGGTCGCCGTGGCGGCCCATGCGCTGGTGTTGCTCGTCAAACGCTTTTTGCTGCTCGGGTGTGAGCGTGGCGTAGAACTTTTTCACGGCTTCCAGGCGCTGGTTCATGTGCGCTTCGCGCTCGCTGCGCAGGGCCTGCATCTTTTCCATGCGCTGCGGGGTGGTCAGCTTGTCCCACTCGGCGCGGTCCAGGCGCTGGGCCGGTGCCTTGGGCGGCTGCATGGATGCGGTGAATTCCTTCCACGCGCCTTCCTGGGCGGGGGTCAGCTTCAGGGCTTCCTTCAGGCGGGTTTCATGTTCGGCCATGCGCTTTTGCATGCGTTCCTGCATGCGCTCGGCACGGGGGCTGTCTTCCATGTTGCAACTGCCACGGCCGCCGCCAAAGGCCCAGGCGGTGGCGGTGGTGCCCAGCACGCCAGCGGCGGCAGTGACGATAAGCAGGCGTTTGGTGATGGGTTTCATGGGGCTTCCTTTCCTTTGCGGTTGCGGTGAGGAAAGTGTCTGCCCCGCGTGTTTCGCGGAAACCCCTGGTACGTGACGCTTGTGTAAAGAAGCGTCACGGTTTGTCAAAGCCCGGCCAGGTCGTCGAGGATGGGGCAGTCGGGCCGGTCGTTGCCCTGGCAGCAGTGGGTGAGGTGTTGCAGGCTGCGTTCCATGGCCTGCAGTTGTTCAATGCGTTGGCGCAGAGCATGCACATGGCGCTGCGCAATGCCTTTGACCTGGGCGCTGGCGCGGGCCTTGTCGTGCCACAGGCCTACGAGTTCGCCAATGTCGGGCATGGAAAAGCCCAGGTCGCGTGCCCGCTTGATGAAGCGTAGGGTATGTACGTCGGCAGCGCTGTAGAGGCGGTAGCCACTGTCGGTGCGGCCCACCGGGGCCAGCAGCCCCAGCGATTCGTAGTGCCGCACCATCTTGGCCGACACCCCCGAAAGTGCTGCCGCCTGGCCTATGTGTACCGGCCAGCCGCTGGCAGGCAGCGGGGCCGTGTCGGCGTGGACTTTCATCTTCAGGGGCTCTGTTTCAGGCGGCTACCTTGTAGCCTTCTTCGGCAATGGCCTGGGCAATGGCGTCGCGCGGCTGGGCGGATTCCACTTCCACCTTGTTCTGCTGGCGATCAATGCGCACCTGGGCTTGTGGGTCCAGCGTCTTGATGGCCTGGGTCACGGCTTTTTCGCAATGGCCGCAGGTCATGCCGGTCACGGTGAAGGTCTGGGTCATGGTGGATCTCCTGTTTGAAAAGAGGTTGATGAGGAGTTGTGGAAGGAAGTATGAACCTTTCCATCGTGGGAAGGTCAAGGCCAGTTTTTTTCTGTGAAGCCGCTTGACTCTGACATGGTGTCAAGGTTCATACTGCCTCACATGAACACTGCAACTACCCCCTTTGACGGTGCCGATGAGGTGTGCGAGCTGGACCTGGGCATTGGCGGCATGACTTGCGCTTCTTGTGTGTCGCGTGTGGAGCGCGCCTTGAAGAAGCTGCCTGGCGTGCAGGAGGCCACCGTGAACCTGGCCACCGAATCGGCCCGCGTGCGCTGGACCGAAACACCAGGTGCCGAAGACGCTTCTGGCCAACCCGCCATGGCTGCACGCATTCAACGTGCGGTGCGCGACGCGGGTTACGAGCCCCGGCCCATTGAGGTGGACGAAGCCGCCAACCAGGTGACCGTGCTGGGCGTGCCGCGGGACGCGTGGCCGGTGTTGCTGGGGGCCTTGCTTTCACTGCCCCTGGCCGGGCCCATGGTGGGCGACTTGCTGGGCAAGCACTGGATGCTTGCCGCGTGGATTCAATTCCTGCTGGCCACGCCCGTGCAGTTTGTGTTGGGGGCGCGTTTTTATGTGGCGGGCTGGCACGCCTTGAAGGCCCGCACCGGCAACATGGAGTTGCTGGTGGCCATAGGCACCACGGCGGCCTGGGGCATGAGCACCTGGCTGTGGTGGCGTGCCGAACCCGACGAGATGGTGCACTTGTATTTTGAGGCGTCGGCGGTGGTGATTACGCTGGTGTTGCTGGGCAAGTGGCTGGAGGCACGCGCCAAGCGCCAGACCACCGAGGCCATTCGTGCGCTGCACGCCTTGCGGCCTGAGGTGGCGCACCTGCTGCCTGACGGCATCAAGCGCGAAGAGATGCAGGACGTGCCCGTGGCTGAACTGCTGCCGGGCGATGTGGTGATGGTGCGCCCTGGCGAGCGACTGCCAGCCGATGGTGAGGTGCTTCAGGGGCAGACGCAGGTGGACGAGTCCATGCTGACGGGTGAGCCCATGCCGGTGAGCAAACAGCCGGGCGACCACGTGACCGGCGGCAGCTTGAACGGTGACGGCGCAGTGCAGGTGAGGGTGACCGCGGTGGGTTCACAAAGCGTGCTCAACCGCATCATTGCCCTGGTGCAGGACGCGCAAGCTGCGAAGGCCCCTGTGCAGCGCATGGTGGACCAGGTGGCCGCCGTGTTTGTGCCCACGGTGCTGGTGATTGCGCTGGTTACCTTTCTGGCCTGGTGGCTGTGGCAAGGTGCGCCGCTGGAAGAAGCACTGCTGCACGCCGTGGCGGTGCTGGTGATTGCCTGCCCCTGTGCGCTGGGGCTGGCCACGCCGGCGGCCATCATGGCGGGCACGGGTGTGGCGGCCAAGCACGGCATCCTCATCAAAGACGCGGAAGCGCTGGAAGTGGCGCACCACGTGGACACCGTGGCCTTTGACAAGACGGGCACGCTCACCGTTGGCGAACCCCGGCTGGTGAAGCTGGTGCCCGCCGAAGGTGTGGACGAGGCAAGCGCCCTGCAGACAGCGGCTGCCTTGCAAGCGCAAAGCGAACACCCGCTGGCCCGTGCCGTGGTGCAGGCCGCTGCCGCTACATCTACCGATGCGCAGACTGCCGAGGACGTGCAGTCCGTGCCCGGCCGGGGCACACGCGGGTGGGTGCAGGGCACCTGGATCTATGTGGGCAGCCTGCGCTGGATGGAAGAACTGGGCGTGGCGCTGGGCCCGCTGGCCGAACAGGCCCGTGCACTGCAGGCCGAAGGAACCACCGTGTCTGCGCTGGCTTTGGGGCAGGGCGGTGAAACGGGTGCCGAGCCGGTCAACGTGCTTCCCCTGGCCCTGCTGGCGTTTGCTGACGAAGCCAAACCCGGTGCGGCCCAGGCCGTGGCCGAGTTGCGCGCGCGTGGTTTGCGGTTGACCATGATTTCGGGCGACAACCGGGGTGCTGCTGAAGCCATGGCCCGCCGCCTGGGCCTGCGGCCCGAAGAAGGCGAAGTGTTGGCCGAGGTGTTGCCCGGTGACAAGGCCGCACGGGTGGCCGAACTCAAGGCAGGCGGGCACCGTGTAGCCATGGTGGGCGATGGTGTGAACGACGCGCCCGCTCTGGCCGCTGCCGATGTGGGCATGGCCATGAGCCACGCGCAGGGCGGCTCTGATGTGGCCATGCATGCGGCGGGCATCACCCTGATGCGCGGCGACCCGTTGCTGGTGTCTGCGGCGCTGGACATCTCACGCCGCACCGTGGGCAAGATCCGCCAGAACCTGTTCTGGGCCTTCATCTACAACGTGGCGGGCATTCCGCTGGCAGCCCTGGGTTACCTGAACCCCGTGGTGGCTGGTGCAGCCATGGCACTGAGTTCGGTGAGCGTGGTGACCAACGCGTTGTTGCTCAAGCGGTGGCGGCCGTGAGTCTTGATGTCTTGCAATTTGGGAATGTTCTACCGGCGGCTGCCACTGGTTCCAGTCCGGCCCGAACAGTTCGGCTGGGTGCTGGGTCCGGTCGGACCCATTGCCGCAAGCCATGTCGCTTGCCGGGCAATATCTGTCGCAGCCCCAGCAGATGCGCTCGGGGTGCGCCGGGTTGATGGGAAATATCTTCGCCACGGTGGGTTGATGAGTGTCTGCCCGCCGATTCTGGCCCGAAGGCGTACCCAGTGTGTTTGACATGCGTCAATGCAGAACGGCGATGGCACTGCCATCCTTGTGTCATCACTAGGAGACCCTTTTCCATGGCCACCCCCGAAACCCTGCGCGTCATTCGCGATGAACACATGGCTCTTTCTGCCATGTTGCAGTCCCTGCACCTGCTGGTCCAGCAAGGCCCGGGTGACGACGCCAAGCGCTTCTTCGACACGTTGCGCGCCATGCTGTTCTACATAGACGAGTTCCCGGAGCGGCTGCACCACCCGAAGGAGTCGGACCTGCTGTTTCCGCGTGTGGTGCGGGTGGCGCCCAAGACGATGGCGGCCATTGAGCGGCTGGAGCAGGACCACATGAGGGGTGAGGCGTCGGTTCGCGAAATGCAGCACCTGCTGCTGGCCTGGGAACTGCTGGGCGATGCGCGCCGCGAGGCGTTCGTGGATGCTTACGACCGTTACATGCGCTTCTACCTGGAGCACATGCGGCTGGAGGAGCACGAGATACTGCCCGAGGCGGAGAGAAGCCTGAGTGCCGACGACTGGCGTGAGCTGGACGAGGCCTTTGGTGCCAACCGCGACCCGCTCACGGGCAAGTACCCGGCCACGCCGGAGTACGAGCGTTTGTTCCAGCGCATCGTGCACGACGCGCCAGCGCCCATCGGGCTGGGCGGTTGACGGTTCCTGACCTTGGCCCGCTCAGGCGGGCAACGTGGCCAGCAGTTCGTCGAAGTTGCGCAGCAGTTGCCGCACGTCGTCGGCGCTAGTGGCGGGTGAACACAGCATCATGCTGTGGAAGGGCGTGAGCAGCACACCCCGGTTGAGCATGAAGAGGTGAGTGAAGGCCTCCAGGTCGGGCTGGCCCATTTCACGCACGTCCTGTGCGCTACGCGGTGTGCGGGGCATGAACTGCAGTTCCATGCGCGCGCCCATGCGGGTCACGGTCCAGGGGCGCCCTGCCGCCTGGATGCGTTGCATCAGCCCGGTTTCCAGTTCCTCGGCACGGTCGAGCATGTGGCCGTAGGCTTCGTACGTGTGCAGGTGTTCCAGCGCGGCGCGCAGTGCGGCCAGGGTAAGTGGGTTGGCGGTGAGCGTGGTGCCGATGCCGCTGTGTCCTTCGGGGGCGCTTTCCTTGGCTTGGTGCATGCGCCGGGCCATGTTTTCGGTGAAACCATAGACGGCGCAGGGCAGGCCCCCCGCCACGGCCTTGCCCACCACCAGCATGTCGGGCTGCAGGCCTTGGGTGCGGGTGTAGCCGCCGGGGCCGCTGGAGAGGGTGTGGGTTTCGTCTAGCACCAGCAGGGTGCCGTAACGGCGGCACAGGGCCTGGGCCGCTTCCCAGAAGCCCGGCTCGGGCGGCACCAGGCCGAAGTTGGTGAGTGCGGGTTCTGCCAGCAGGGCGGCCACCTGGCCGTCGGCCAACGCGGCTTCCAGCGCCTGGAGGTTGTTGAACGGCACCACCCGCGTGTAGCTGTGGTGGTTGTGCACCTGCCCCAGCACCGAAGGGCGCGGCAGCGTCTGGCCGGTGGCCGGGTCCATGTCCACCAGGGTGTCGTCCACTGCACCGTGGTAGCAGCCGTCGAACACCAGCAACTGGGGGCGCTGCGTCACGGCGCGTGCCCAGCGCAGCACGAAGCGGTTGGCGTCGCTGGCCGTCATGGCCAGCTGCCACATGGGCAGCCCGAAGCGCTGCGCCAGCAGCTCGCCCACCTCGGGCGTTTGTGTGGCGGGCAGCATGCAGGTGAGGCCGCGCGCGGCCTGGCGGGCAATGGCTTCAGCCACCGGGGCGGGGCTGTGGCCGAACATGGCGCCTGTGTCGCCCAGGCAAAAGTCGGTGTAGTGCACGCCGTCTGCGCATTCCAGGGTGACGCCAAAGGCCTGCCGCACGAAGAGCGTGGCGGGGGTGGGCCAGTCGCGCATCCAGTGCATGGGCACGCCGAACAGGAAGTGCGCCTGCGCCTGTTGCGACAGGGCCAGCGATTGCGGGTGGGCGGCGATGAAGCGCTGGCGTTCGGCTTCGAACAGCGGCGCCAGCAGTGGGTGGGGCACGGTGGTGTCACTCATGAGGCCACAGCTTAAGGGGGCTTGCCGCAGAATGCGGAACCATGTCCACCTTGCCCGACAGGTCCGCTTTGACCCCTTCTTCCACCGCCGAGCGCGGCGGCCTGTGGCTGGCCCTGGTGCTGTCGCTGGGGGCTGCCGTGTCGCTGGGGGTGACGCGCTTTGCCTACGGGTTGCTGCTGCCGCCCATGCGCGAGGACCTGGGCTGGAGCTACACCCTGGCCGGTGGCATGAACACCTTCAACGCCATGGGTTACCTGCTGGGGGCACTGAGCACGCCGTGGCTGATGCGGCGCGTGGGCCCCGGGCGCCTGTTGCTGTGGGGCGCGGGGCTGGCAAGTGTGTTCATGGCAGGCAGCGGCTTTTTTGTGGACGCCACGCCGTTGATGGCGCAGCGCCTGCTGGCCGGGCTGGCCAGTGCCTGGGTGTTCATTGCCGGGGGGTTGTTGGCCGCGCGACTGGGGGCGCACTGGCCACGGCGCAGCGGTTTGCTGCTGGGCTTGTATTACGGGGGCACGGGCTGGGGCATTGTGGCTTCGGCGGTGTCGGTGCCGTGGGTGCTGCAGGCCATGGCCGGGCGGCCCCACGCCTGGGCCTGGGCGTGGTGGTGGCTGGCTGGGCTGTGTGTGCTGGCCACGGTTGCGCTGGCCTGGGTGGCGGGCGCCTTGCAGCGGCATGAAACGGGGGTGACGAGTTCATCCACTGCGGGTGCCGCTGCTGTTGCGGCCGTGGATGTGCCTTCACCTTCGCTGTGGCGCTTGTCTCCGGCGCTGGCGGGCTACAGCTTGTTCGGTGTGGGTTACATCGGGTACATGACTTTTGTGATCGCGTTGCTGCGCGATCAAGGCAATTCGGGCGGCGCCATCACTTTCTTCTACAGCCTGCTGGGCTTGGCAGTGGTGGCGTCGTCGCGCATCTGGGCGGGTCTGCTGGACCGGCACAAGGACGGCCAGCCCCTGGCCCGCCTGAACGCCCTGCTGGGTGTGGCCACGGTGCTGCCCGCGCTCACGGCGGCCTGGCCGGTGCTGTTGCTGTCGGGGGTGATGTTCGGCGGGGTGTTCCTGTCTGTGGTGGCGTCTACCACGGCGCTGGTGCGCCACAACCTGCCCGCAGCGCGCTGGGCTGCAGGCATCAGTGCCTTCACCATTGTGTTCGCGGCGGGGCAGATCGTGGGACCCACGGTCGTGGGTTTCATTGCCGACGGCCCGGGCGGGCTGGAGCGCGGGCTGCTGTTTTCTGCCGTGGCGTTGTGGGTGGGTGCGGCGCTGGCCTGGCGGCAGAAGGCGCTGGGCTGACGGCTTTGCCTGGGTTGCCGGGGTGTGCAGTGGCCGCTGCCCGGATGCTGGCAATGGCACCATTCATGTGCGTATTGAGGGGGTAAGGTACGGGTCCATTCAGCCTGAATCCCAACCTGACTCAAGAGGAACCCCATGGCCCTGGGTGAATTTGCCTACGCGCAGAACAGCAACCGCTTCCTGGCCGCTGCGCCGCTGACCGACCAACCCTTCGCCGTGGTGGGCGTGCCCTACGACGGCGCAGTGACCAACCGCCCTGGCGCCCGCTTCGGGCCGCAGGCCATGCGCGCGGCCAGCCTGATGCTGTGCGACGGCACTCACCCCGTGTTCGACGTGTCGCCCCTGCCCCATCTGGGTGATGCGGGGGACGTGCGCCTGCCCAACGCCTCGCCCCTGGCGGAAGTGCGTGCCCACATTCAACGCCAGGCAGCCACGCTGATGGCCCGCCACCATTGCGTGTTCCTGGGGGGTGACCATTCGGTGACGCTGGCGCTGTTGCGCGCTGCCCGCCAGCAGCACGGCGAACCGCTGGCGCTGGTGCACTTCGACGCCCATTGCGACACCTGGGAAGACCACTTTGGTGAGCCTTCCGGCCACGGCACCTGGACTTACGAGGCGTTGCAGGAAGGGCTGGTGAGCCCGGCGCACACGGTGCAGATCGGCATACGCTCCAGCGGGGTGCGTGCCGCGCGGGACTACGTGCAGGACCAGGGCGGGCAGATTTTCACGGCGCGTGCGCTGCGCGGGCTGGACGGTGCCGGGCTGGCGCCCATGCTGCAGGCCATACGCGAACGCATTGGCCAGCGGCCGGTTTACCTGACGCTGGACATCGACTGCCTGGACCCGGCCTTTGCCCCCGGCACGGGCACGCCCGAGCCGGGCGGCATGACAAGTTCGCAAGTGCTTACTTTCCTGGAAGAGCTTGCCGGGCTGAACTGGGTGGGCATGGACTGCGTGGAGGTGGCCCCGGCCTACGACCACGCGGAACTGACCAGCAACGCTGCCGCCACCTTTGTGTGGACCTACCTGAGCGGGCAAGTGGCGCGGCGGGGGGGCTGAGCCATGGTGTTCAAGCCCTCGCTGCTCAAGTCCGACACCCAGCTCAACCAGCGCAGCTATTACGAGGCCAGCGTGGCGCGCGGCCCTGCCCTGCCCCCTTTGCAGGGCGACACCCAGGCCGACGTGCTGGTGGTGGGTGCGGGCTTTGCGGGCCTGAGCGCGGCGCTGGAACTGGCGCAGCGCGGCCTGCGCGTGGTGGTGCTGGAGGCAGACCGCATCTGCTCCGGCGCCAGCGGGCGCAACGGAGGGCAGGCCATCGTGGGCTTTGCGTCGGGCCAGGGGCCGTTCGAGCAGCAATTGGGCCGCGACGACGCCCACCGCGCCTGGGACATGTCGCTGCAGGCGCTGGACCTCATCGACCAGCGCATTGCGCAACACAGCATCGACTGCGACCAGGTGAAGGGCTACCTGTATGTGGCCGATTCGCCGGGCAAGGCCAAAGCCCTGCTGGCCGACCTGGAGGTGCAGGAGCGCGACTACGGCCTGCGCTGCGAGGTGGCCACCGGGGCCGAGGTGCAGCGTTTCATCGGTTCAAAGCGTTACCACGCGGCGGGGTACGAACGCCTGTCGGGCCACCTGCACCCGCTCAAGTACGGCCTGGGGCTGGCGCGCGCGGCGCAGGGCCTGGGGGTAACCATCCACGAACACACGCCGGTGCGATCGCTGGCGCAGACCAGCGGCGGCGTGGTGGCACAGACTGCGCAAGGCACGGTGCGCGCCAGCCACGCCGTGGTGGCGGGCAACTGCACCCTGGCCGAACACGGGCCCGGCGTGCTGCCGCAGATCCACCCGCGCATCATGCCGGTCGGCACCTACATCATTGGCACGGCGCCGTTGGCACCCGAGCTGTGTCAGCGGCTCATCCCCAACCGTGCGGCGGTGTGCGACAACAACTTCGTGCTGGACTACTTCCGCTTCAGCGCCGACCACCGGATGCTGTTTGGCGGCCGCGTGAGCTACACCACCATGACGCCGCCGCGCCTGCAGGCGGTGATGCAGCAGCGCATGGCGGCCATCTTCCCGGAACTGGCGAGCGTGCCGGTGGAGTTTGTGTGGGGTGGCTTCGTGGACATCAGCATGAACCGCGCGCCAGACTTTGGGCGCGTGGGCAACAACATCTATTACCTGCAGGGCTTCAGCGGCCACGGCGTGGCGCTCACCGGGCTGGCGGGCCAGTTGGTGGCCGAGGCCGTGGCTGGCCAGGCCGGGCGGTTTGATGTGTTTGCGCGGCTGAAGCACCACAACTTCCCTGGCGGGCCCATGCTGCGCACGCCCGTGCTGGCGCTGGGCATGCTGTGGCACCGGCTGCGTGACGTAATGGGTTGAACGCTACCGTTGCGTCAGCCGTTCATTATCTCAAGGCTCCTCGAATCCGCATTGCTGCCACACATAAGCACGCCGATATGGCTGCCGGGCGGAGGTGAAAAGAATCCCCCCAGCAGCGACGCGTAGGCGGTCGCCCCCCCGGGCTCAGTCACGAGCCGGTAGTTCTCCCACAGATGGACCTGAGCGTCGCGAATTGCGCTGTCCGGAACCAACACTACGCCATCGAGCAATCTGGAGCAGATGTCATGCACCCGCCCTCATGGATGCATGCAGTGCATCCGCGCCCTCCGGCTCGACAGCAATGACCTTCACGCCTTTCCCGACGTACCAAGAAGCGATACCACTGACGAGTCCACCACCACCAGCTGCAATCAGAATGGTGTCCAACCCGGGACTCTGCCGTTCCCACTCCAATCCGACGGTTCCCTGGCCTGCGATCGTGGCCTCATCATCGAAAGGGTGGATATGCAACGCCCCTGTCTGCACCACATACTCCATACACGCCTGTTGCTCCTCATCGTAGGAACTACCGCAGATACGGAGATCCGTCCCTAATACCTGGATAGCTTCTATCTTGATACGACTGGCGCCACCGGAAACGAAAATGGTAGCTGGGTAGCCCAGGGTGCGGGCCACATGCGCCACGGCAATGCCATGATTTCCGCCCGAGGCAGCCGCAATCCCGATTTTCGGAATGCTATGCAGGAGGGCTTTGTTGAATGCCCCTCTGGGCTTGACTTGAAGAGCCCGTGCATTGCAGGAGTTCGAGTTTCAAACTCAGGTGCACATTTTTCATGGCAATGCCAGGAGGCAGTTCCAGCACTGGGGTTGAGCGAATATGGCCCTTGATCCGACCGTACGCATCCTCGATATCAGACCTTGTCACCGTACTGGTCATACCACCTCCGTCGATTGTTCACCAAGCCCGGTGATCGTCAGCCGCAGCCGATATCTCCCCGTTGTAAGTAGCGATGACGGGCCATTCCCACACCAGGAGGCGTGCCAGTTGTGATCACATCACCGGGTTCGAGCACCATGAAGCGCGACAAGTACGAAATCAGATATGCCGGATGAAAGATCATGGTGCTGGTGGATCCGCTCCGCATCTCTTCATCGTTGACTTCGAGCCGCAGCGTCAAATCCAGCGGATCCGGGATCTCATCGGCGGTGACCAGCCAGGGGCCGAGAGGGCCGAACCCTGATGCATTCTTGCTTTTGGCCCATCGCCCCTGACGCTCGAACTGCCAGACTCGTTCGCTCACGTCGTTTCAGATGCAGCAACCGGCGATATGGGACAGCGCCTGCGACTCGCTGACCTGGTGGCATCGGTACTGGGTCGTTGGCGCCAGATAAGGAACTCGGCGTCTTGTTGAACACGACGGGTTCGGTGGGGATGGGCATGTTTGCTTCAATAGCATGGTCCACATAATTGAGGCCGATGGCGATGAAGTTGCGTGTTCCCCCAATGCAAGGTCCGACGCGCATGCCCTCCGGTACGAGCGGCAACGCCTCTGGGTTCAGAAGCGCTAGATGATCAAGCGTCTTCGGGTTCAGCGTTGCCGCAGTCAAGTCGGGTAACACGTGACCCAGATCCCGGATTCGCATGTGGCGGTCCAGCAGACCAGGGCGTTCTTGGCCAGAAGGGCCGTATCGCAGCAATTTCATGGGGAGTTTCTCCTGTCCTAAATCAGCGTTCTGCCACGTGTTCGACGCTCAGGCTGCGGCAGTCCATCTCGTACTCCAGTCCCTGTACCGGTGGGCGGTTGAAGTGCCAGGTCAGGCCATGGCGCATGACCCCGCGGGCGGCCAGCTCCTGCGCCATGCGTCGCTCCATCTCTTCAATCACCCAGACCCCCTTCTTGGCTATGGCGGCTGGCGACGTGTCGCCATAGCAAACTGCGCCGTCCTTGTAGTTGCCCTGGCCTTCCGGCGATTCCGCACCGCTGGAGATAACGAATGAGCCGTCATCCTCATGTCAAGCTTACAGTTGAAGTCGTAGGCTCCAATACTGCCGCCGATATGGTCGCCAAGCTGCAGGCCGACTTGGGTCTTTTGTTCGGCCATTCGCCTCGTGGCGATCTCATTGAGCTTGCATTCATGCGACAGCCGTTGTGTCTCATCGTCGCGAGGAATCATCCTCTGGCCAAGAAGAAGGCCTGCTCTGTTTCAGATCTGAGTGGGCATCGAGTTGTTGTTCCTGACAGCACGTTCGGAATTCGACAGGAGATCGATCGCGCCGCCGCTCTTGCAAAGGTCAACCTAAATGTCGTACTTGAGAGCAACTCCATAGAATTGATGCGGCAGTCTGTAGTCGACGGAAGTGCCGCAGCATTTCTTCCTCGGCATGCCGTGTTCAACGAAATTCAATCTAGGACGGTGGTAGCGGTCCCCTTGACGGAAAGACGTCTGTCAAAGACAAGAATTACCTTGGTGAGGTCAGCGGCTCAACCTCTGACTGCTTCCGCACAAAAGGCGGTGGATATCTTACGTATCCAGATGGCCGAAGATAGTTAGGGACAGTGTTCAAGCACTTTTGGCGGAACTATTCTCAACACGCTCTTGGGCCTATGCTGCGCACGCGGCGCGAAAAGGCGGCGATCTGGTGGAAGTCGCCCGTGTCGGCGACCACCGTGGTGAGCTGTCTGAGTGCGTCGAGCTGGTTCATTTTTTCATTATTGGGCGCAGCAGCGCGGCAAAACCGGAAGTTCAACGGTTTCGTAACCAGCTTGTTCCTGCCGCCGTGGTTCAGGCAAACCCGGGCCACCACAGCAGCGCCAGGCCCCACAAGAGCAAGCCGACGCCAGCAACACGGCGAACCCAGGGCTGACCTGGCAGCAGTTTTTCGGCAAGCACGTACAGCGCAAGGGCGGCAATCCACACCAGGTTCATCAGCCCACCCACGAAGAGCAGGAGCATCAGCACCCAGCAGCAGCCCAGGCAGTAGATGCCATGGCGCCAGCCCATCCACAACGCACCGCGCGGGCCTTCGCGCCAGTGCGTCATGACGAATGCAAGTGGTGAATGGCAATGCTCCAGACAGGTCCGCTTCAATGGCGTCCACTGGTACAGCCCGGCGGCCACGAAGGTGGCTGCGGCAAGGGCCACGCTGCTCAGTTCCATCATCGGCGACAACAAGGCCAACCGTTCCAGGGCAAATTGCAACGCTGTGGCAGCGACGCCAAAGCCGCCCCACACCATCAGATAGCCCGCGGTGAACGCCGCCGTGACCCAGCCGGCATGGGGCTGGCGACCCGCGATGCTGGCATGCACAAGGATCACCGGCAGTGCACTGGGCAGCATCATGGCCACCATCATCACCCACCACATGGCCAACATGACCAGAGCGTGCGCGGGCGTCCAAGGCCCGCTGCTCATGGGCATGAGCATGCCGCCCATGTCCTCCAGCGTGCCGGCACCGCTCCACAGGTAAGCCCAGGCAGCGCCCTCTACCAGGAGCAGGCCCAACACCACCGTGGCACGTTCGTGGCGCGAAACCTGCCGGAGCAGTCTGTCCATGCTTGCCGCCTGTGCGGTGGGTTTTCTGGCGGCTTCAGGCGACCACGCCCTGGGGCGTCTGCGTCACGTGGGCCAGGGTGCTGTGGCGGCCTTGTGTTTCGAAGGCAATCGCACCCGTGCTGCGGATGCCGGAGGATGCGATCTCCCCTTCCAGGTGCTCGAAGCCCTCGGGCAGTACCACCTTGGCGCGGTGCTCGGCACCTGTGACCGGGTTGCGGATCGGTTCGACATCGGTTTCCAGCCAGCCAGGGATGCGCACGCGTGCCCGGCGCCCTTCCTTGTCGAATTCAAAGGTGATGGGGGCGAATACCGGGTCGTGGTGCTTCGAGACGATCAGGCTGAAGATGTGGAAGAGTGTGCCTTCGGCCGAGTTTTGCCCGGACAGGATGGCGAAGAGCGCTTCACGCTGTTCGCTGCTGGCTTTCTCGTCGACGATCAACTGGGCCTGGCCGTTGCCTTCATGCAATGCGCTGGGGAACGCCACAGTGACGAAGAAGCTGAGGCCGTCAAGGCTCACCTGCTTGAAGTGGCCTTTGGTGATGTGCATGCCAACCAGGCCCTTGCACCAGCCGTGCGTGGGCGGCGCGTTGAAGTCACAGGGGCAACCATATGCGCAGCTGCAGTTTTTGATCCACTCGCCTTCCAGGCGCCAGTCGGGGTGTGCCATGGCGGCTTCTCCTTCGACGGAAATTTCGGCACAAGGCCGGAACCGGCCAACCCGTTGAATCGACCGGGGGGCCATCATTCTGAACCTCTGGCAGGTCAAGTCAAGTTGCGCGGATGGCGTCACCCCTGCCACCCACAAAGGCGATCAGTTGCGCCGCCGCGGGTGAAAACGGGCGCGCCTTGGACGTGACGACACCGTAGGCGCCAAGTTGCTGGCGCAGTTGGTGTTTCAGGCACACCAACATGCCATGTTGCTCATAGCGCTCGGCCACCTCGCTCGGGATCACGGCGATCATTTCGGAGTGGGCCAGCAGGTTGGTGGTGGTGAGGATGGACGAGGTCTCGATCAACCCTGGCGGAGGGCGGCTGCCATGGCTGCGGAACTCCTGTTCCAGCAACTCGCGCATGGGGCTGCCGCGGGGTTGGAGGATCCATTGGAACTTCATCAGGTCGTTCCACGGCACGCGAACCAGCTTGGCCAGCGGGTGGCTGGGCGAAACCACCAGCGACAGCGCTTCCTTGGCCAGCGGCTCGAAGTGCAGTTCGTCGATCTGTTCGCCGGGTGCACGGCCGAACACCACGTCCAGGTCACCCCGGCGCAGACCTTCGGCCAGGCGGTCGCTGGTGTCCACCGTGATCTCGATCGTCAGGCGCGGGTACAGCGCCTTCAAGCGTATGAGTGCCTTGGACAACACCGCCGGCGACGCAGCCATGATGCTGCCGATGCACAGCTTGCCCGCATTGCCTTGTGAGAGTTCGCCCAGTTCGCGGGTCAGTGCGTCGAAGTGGCCCTGCAGGCCCTGGAAATAGCCCAGCACCACCCTGCCAGCCTCTGTCAGTTCCAGCCCCCGGCCTACCCGCTTGAAAAGCGCAGTGCCCAGCGTGTGCTCCAGCTCGTGAAGCATCTTGGTGGCTGCAGGTTGCGTCATGCCCAGTTCCACGGCCGCGGCACGCAGCGTGCGCAGCCGACCTATGGCCAGCAGCAATGCCACCTGGCGCATGCGCAGGCGGTTGAGCAGTTGGGCGGTGGGCAGAACGCTCATGTATTTGATATCCATAGGTTATCAATCAATGAAAACTTTCTAATTTTCATTTATCGATGGCGTGCCTATTATCCGTTCACCCTCGCGAGAACAGCGGGGGAAACACAGGAGACAGCACGTGAATCGACGCAAACTATTTCTCTCGGCAGGCCTGCTGGCCATCGTTGCTGGCGCCCAGGCGCAAGAGTGGCCGACCCAGCCCGTGAAGCTTCTGGTGGGTTCGGCCCCGGGTGGGGGTACCGACGCCATGGCGCGCGCTGTGGCAGACCGCCTGGGGCCGCTGCTCAAGCAGACGGTGGTGGTGGAGAACCGGCCTGGTGCGTCCAATACCCTGGCGGCGGACATCACCGCCAAGTCCAACGACGGGCACACGCTGGTGATGGGGGTGTCCACCGCGCACGCAATCGCGCCGCACCTGCTGAAGCTTTCCTACGACAACAACAAAGACCTGGTGCCGGTGGCCTTTGTGGGCGCGGTGCCGAACGTGCTGGTGGTCAACACCGGCCTGGGGGTGTCCAGCGTGGCCGAACTGGTGAAGATGGCCAAGGGCAAACCGGGTCAGTTGAACTACGCCACCAGCGGCTCAGGCAGCACGCAGCACATCGCCGCCGAGCTGTTCAAGGATGTGACCGGCACCTTCATCACCCACATTCCCTACCGTGGCAGCAGCCCGGCGCTGATGGACCTGATGGCCGGGCGTGTGCAGCTCAGTTTCGACACCATGCCTTCGGTCATCGGGCACATCCGCAACGGCAAGATCAAGCCACTGGCGGTGGCTGCCGCCAAGCGCAACCCGCAACTGCCCGACGTGCCGACCATGGCCGAGGCCGGTGTGAAGGGCGTGGAGATGAGTGCGTGGTATGGCGTCTATGCCCCGGCTGGCACCCCCAAGGCGGTGGTGGATCGCCTGAACACCGAGATCAACAAGGTGATTGCGATGCCCGAGACGCAGACGCGCCTGAGCGCGATCGGCGCCGACCTCACGCCTATGTCGCAGGCGCAGTTCCTGGCGTTCCACAACGCCGAGAACCAGCGCTATGGCGACCTGATCCGCAAGAAGAACATCAAGCTGGACTGAGCAGGAGCCGTCCATGATTCCTCGTGTCGTGATCCGCTTGATCGAGTGGCTGCTGATCGCCTTGCTGGGTGTGATGGTGGTGCTCGTGTTTGGCAACGTGGTGCTGCGTTACGGCTTCAACTCCGGCATCGTTTTTTCGGAGGAGGTGTCGCGCTTCGTCTTCATGTGGCTGACGCTGCTGGGGGCCCTGGTGGCCATGCACGATGGCGCCCACCTGGGCATGAACAGCGTCATCGCGGCCCTGCCCGTGTGGGGCCAACGCATCGCACGCTTCACCTCGGACGCGCTGATGCTGGGCTGCTGTGCACTGCTGGGCCACGGCACCTGGAAGCAGGTGGTGCTGGCCATGGACGACCACTCGCCCGTTACCGGTGTGCCCATGGGGCTGGTGTTTTCCGGGTTGCTGGTCACCTCGGTGGGCATTGCGCTGGTCCTGCTGCATTCCTTGTGGCGCCAGCTCACTGGCCGCATGCCCGTTGCGGAACTCGCGGCCAATCATCAGGCGGAAGTCGAATAAGGACGGGCCATGACCATCGTTGTTTTCGTGTCTTCTCTGCTTGGCGCCATGGCGCTGGGCATGCCCATCGCATTCGCCCTTGTGGTGTGCGGCGTGGCGCTCATGGTGTACATGGGTAATTTCGACACCCAGATCCTTGCGCAGAACCTGCTGGAGGGTGTCAACAACTACCCGTTGATGGCGGTGCCCTTCTTCATGCTGGCGGGCGAGTTGATGAACGCTGGCGGCATTTCCCGGCGCATCATCGCCATGGCCGAGGCCGTGGTGGGCCATGTGCGGGGTGGACTGGGCTACGTGGCGATTCTGGCCGCGCTGGTCATGGCCAGCATTTCCGGTTCGGCCGTGGCCGACACGGCGGCCCTGGCGGCGGTGCTGATCCCGTTGATGCGCCAGGCGGGCTACAACATCCCCCGTGCATCAGGTCTGATCGCGGAAGGCGGCATCATTGCGCCTGTCATTCCGCCGTCCATTCCCTTCGTCATCTTTGGCGTGGCCGCGCAGGTGTCCATCACCAAGCTGTTCCTTGCCGGTATCGTGCCCGGCATCCTGATGGGCGCGGCCCTCTGGGTGACCTGGTGGCTCTGCGCCCGCAAGGACGCCCCTGCCGTCGAGGGCCGCCGTTTCGAGTGGGCCCGCCTGCGCCACGCCGTGCGCGACGGTCTGTGGGCCCTGGCGCTGCCAGTGGTCATCATCGGGGGCATGAAGGCGGGCGTTTTCACGCCCACCGAGGCCGCCGTGGTGGCCGCCGTGTATTCACTGCTGGTGGGCCTGTTCGTCTACCGCGAACTCAAGCTGCCCGCCCTGCCGGAACTGATGCTGCAGGCGGCCAAGACCTCCAGCGTGGTGATGTTCTTGGTGGCCACCGCGCTGGTGTCGGCCTGGCTGATCACCATTGCCAACATCCCGGCCGAGGTGACGGAATTGCTGCGTCCGCTGATGGACAACAAACTCCTGCTCATGCTGGCCATGATGGCCCTGGTGGTGGTGGTCGGAACCGCGCTGGACCTCATGCCCACGGTGCTGATCCTCACACCGGTGCTGATGCCCATCGTCAAGCAGGCGGGCATCGACCCCATCTACTTTGGCGTGCTGTTCATCATGAACAACGCCATCGGTCTGTTGACACCCCCTGTGGGCACCGTGCTCAACGTGGTGGCTGGGGTGTCGCGTGAGCCGCTGGGCGCGGTCACTCGGGGTGTCTGGCCCTTCCTGCTGGCGCAGCTGCTGGTGCTGACGTTGCTCATCCTCTTCCCGTCCATCGTCATGGTGCCGGCTCGCTGGTTCTACTGAAGCGATGCATTCCACCTACCTTGTCATTGAGAGCCGTACATGAGTTCTTCCCACCTTCCTGTTGTTGCCCTCACCCTGGGTGACCCGGCCGGTATCGGCCCTGAACTGATGGCCCGCTTGCTGGGCCAGACCGATGCCGCACAGCACGCCAACATCGTGCTCGCGGGCGATCCCTGGCTGTGGGAGCAGGGCCAGCAGATCGCCGGTGTGCGGGTGGCCACACACGAGGTGTCCCGTTTCGATGAAGTCCGGGGCCGGGCTCAACCCCACGTGCCTGCCTGGCTGCCCATGGACACCGTTCGGCCTGAACAGGTGCAACGTTCGGTGGCGCAGGCCCCTGGAGGGGCCTCGGTCATCCGCGTGCTCAACGCCTGCATGGATGCGGCATTGCGCAAGGACGTTGATGCGATCTGCTTTGCACCGCTCAACAAGCACGCGATGAAACTGGGCGGACTGCGGCACGAGGACGAACTGCACCATTTCGCTGAGTACCTTGGTGTCAAGAGCTATTTCTGCGAGTTCAACACCCTGGGCAACTTGTGGACCTCGCGTGTGTCCTCGCACATCCCGCTCAAGGACGCAGCCAGCCACCTGAGCCAGGCGCGGATCATGGATGCGGCGCGCCTCATCCACCGCTCGCTGCAGGCGGCGGGCTTTGCGCAACCTCGTGTGGCCGTTGCCGCCTTCAACCCGCATGGCGGCGACGGGGGCACCTGCGGCCGCGAGGAAATCGACATCATCGAACCCGCCGTGCGCGCGCTCAATGCAGAGGGTCTGCCCATTGCCGGGCCTTTCCCTGCCGACACCATTTTCCTGAAGGCGCGCGACGGCGAGTACGACGCCATCGTCACGCTCTACCACGACCAGGGGCAGATCGCCATCAAGCTGATGGGCTTCAGCAAAGGCGTGACGGTACAGGGCGGCCTGCCCCTGCCCATCACCACGCCGGCCCACGGCACCGCCTATGACATCGCTGGCCAGGGCCGTGCCGACGTCAACGCCACCTACAACGCCTTGCGCATAGCTGCCCGCATGGGTGCCAGCGCCCTGTACGCACGTTGGGCGCAGGTCTGACGCTTCCCGCTTCCCTCACAACACCTTTCGACCCCACCCAAGGATTTCTCCATGAAGATCACCGCCGTCCGCGCCCGCGTCTATGAATGGAAAGGCCCCACCGTGCCGCCGCAGGGCAACTTCTGCTCCAACGCCATGGACCTGCTTTACTCCAGGAAGGAGACCATGAGCACCTTCCGCTTCCACTCGTGGACCGTGGTCGAGATCGAGACCGACAACGGCATCGTTGGCCTGGGCAACGTGGCGCTCGCACCCAAGATCGCCAAGGCCATCATCGACGAGTACCTGGCCCCGCTGGTCATGGGCCAGGACCCGTGGGACTACGAGTACCTGTGGCAGCGCATGTACCGCAGCACTCATGCCTGGGGCCGCAAGGGCGTGACCATGGCGGCCATCTCCGCCGTGGACCTGGCCATCTGGGACATCCTGGGCAAGAGCGTGAACAAGCCCGTCTTCAAGCTGCTGGGCGGCCGCACCAAGGAAAAGATTCCCTGCTACTACAGCAAGCTCTACCGCACCGATCTCAAGGCCATGCAGGAAGAGGCGCAGACCTTCCTTGACCAGGGCTTCAAGGCCTTCAAGATGCGCTTTGGTTACGGTCCGGCACACCTGCAGGAGGGCGTGAAGGAAAACCTCAAGTCGGTGGAGGCGATCCGCGAGGTCATCGGCTACGACACCGACCTGATGCTGGAGTGCTACATGGGCTGGAACCTGGAGTATGCCAAGCGCATCCTGCCCAAGTTGGAGAAGTTCGAGCCGCGCTGGCTGGAGGAGCCGGTGATTGCCGATGACATCGACGGCTACGCCGAGTTGAACCAGCTCACCAGCATCCCCATCTCGGGCGGCGAGCACGAGTTCAGCCTGTACGGCTTCAAGCAACTGCTCGACAAGAAGGCCGTGAGTGTCGTGCAGTACGACACCAACCGGGTGGGTGGCATCACCGCCGCGCACAAGATCAACGCGCTGTGCGAGGCCTACAGCGTGCCGGTGATTCCGCACGCCGGCCAGATGCACAACTACCACCTGACCATGAGCACGCTGGCCTCGCCCATGAGCGAGTACTTCCCGCAGTTCGATGTGGAGGTGGGCAACGAACTGTTCTATTACATCTTCAAGGGCGAGCCGGTGGCTGACAACGGCTTCCTGGACCTGCGCGACGACGTGCCCGGTCTGGGCCTGACGCTCAACACCGAGTACCTGGACCAGTTCCAGATCACCGAGTGAGGTGCTGCATGCCCGGACTTTCCAACCCCCGTTACCGGGGCATCTTCCCGGTGGTTCCCACCACCTTCTTTGACGACGGCACGCTGGACCTGAGCAGCCAGAAGCGTTGCCTGGACTTCATGATCGACTCAGGCGTCGATGGTCTGTGCATCCTGGCCAACTTCTCTGAACAGTTCCTGATTGCGGACGAGGAGCGCGAGATCCTCACGCGCACGGCGCTGGAGCACGTCGCTGGTCGCGTGCCGGTGATCGTGACGACCACGCACACCAGCACCAGGATTTGTGCGGAGCGCAGCCGCCGCGCGCAGGACATGGGCGCGGCCATGGTGATGGTGATGCCGCCCTACCACGGTGCCACCTTCCGCTTCGGCGAAGCGCAGATACAGGCCTTTTACCAGGGTGTGTCTGACGCCATCGACATCCCCATCATGGTTCAGGACGCGCCCGCCGCCGGCACGCCGCTGCCGCCTGCCTTCCTGGCCCGCATGGCCAGGGAAATCGAGCAGGTCAGCTACTTCAAGATGGAAACCGCCGGTGCGGCAAACAAGCTGCGCGAACTCATCGCCCTGGGGGGTGAGGCCATCGAAGGCCCATGGGACGGCGAGGAGGCCATCACGCTGCTGGCCGACCTGGAAGCCGGTGCCACGGGCGCCATGACCGGAGGCGGCTTTGCCGACGGCATCCGCCCCATCATCCAGGCGCACCGCGCGGGCGACAAGGACAGGGCCTTCGCCGAATACCAGCGCTGGTTGCCACTGATCAACCACGAGAACCGCCAGGCCGGTTTCCTGGCTGCCAAGGCGCTCATGAAGGAAGGCGGCGTGATCGCCTGCGAGGCGCCACGCGCCCCCTGGCCACCCATGCACCCCGAAGTGCGCCGTCAACTGATCGACATCGCGCGCCGGCTTGACCCGCTGGTGCTGCGCTGGGGCCGCTGAGGCAAACCTTTTTTTTACACAGGAGACAACCATGAAACTGCGTCAATTCATTCAACTTCCCATCTTGTGCGCCGGCCTGGCCGCTGCCATGGCCCTGCCCTTGTCGGCCCAGGCGCAGACCAAGCTGCGCTTCGCCCACGCTGGCCCGGACACATCCTCTCAACATCTGGCCGCCCTGGAGTTCGCCAAGATGGTCAAGGAGCGCAGCCAGGGCAAGCTGGAGGTGCAGGTGTTCCCGGCCAGTCAACTCGGCAACGACGCCACCGTCATCGGTGGTGTGCGGGGCGGCAGCATCGACATGATGATGGCTGGCAGCGGCAACTTTGCAGGATTGAACTCGCGCTTCGAGGTGCTGGACATTCCCTTCCTGTTCCGTGACCGGGAACACGCCTACAAGGCCGTGGACCAGCAGGTGGGCCAGGATCTGATGAAGGCGCTGGAGGGCAGCGGGCTCAAGCAACTGGCCTTCTGGGAGGTGGGTTTCCGCTCCATCACCACCAAGAACCGCGCGGTGCGCACGCCTGCCGACGTCAAGGGCCTCAAGATCCGCACCCAGCCCAACCCCGTTCACGTGCAGGCCTGGAAGCTGCTGGGCACCAATCCTGTTCCCATGCCGCTGAGCGAGCTCTACAGTGCGTTGGAGTCGGGCGCAGTGGATGCTCAGGAACACCCGATCGAGATCACCTACTCCGCCAAGTTCTACGAGGTGCAGAAGCACCTGACCTTGACCCGGCACGCCTTCACCGCCATGCCGGTGGTCCTCAACAAGGCCAAGTTCGACGCTCTTGCCCCCGACTTGCAGAAGGTGCTGCTGGACGCCGCGCAGGAGGCCAAGCAGTTCCAGCGCCAGCTTAACCAGAAGAACGAGGCCCAGATCATTGCCGAGCTGCGCAAGCAGGGCATGAACGTGGTTGAGAACTTCGACCCGGCGGCTTTCAAGGCCCAGATCGGTGACGAACTGCGCAAGGCCTATGTGGCAAAGAACGGCCCGGAACTGCTGGCCGCGGTGGATGCCATCAAGTAACGCCCAACGCACGGCCCCGAGGACACGAGCATGAGCAAGAAAGAAACCCTGCTGCTGGTGCAGAAGTGCGCGCACACCTTCAGCTTCTACGACCTGGCCTCGGGCCAGGCCGAAAAGCACATCGTGCTGCCCAACTTTCCGCACGAGTTCACGGTCGATCCGGTGCGCACGATGGCCTACGTGGGCCACTACGGCATCGAGACGGCCGGCCACCTGGGCGACGCCGGGGGACACTCCGTCTTCGTCATCGATCTGCAGCGGCGTGAGCACGTGCACACGCTCAACCTGTGGCCCTACCACCGTCCTCACGGCCTCACGGTGGACGCCCGGGGGCGCTTGTACGTCATGTCCGAAGGGCACAACGTGCTGCTGCGCTTCTCCGATCCGGTGAACCGCCACGTGCCCGACCTGGCCGTGCCCTCGGGCGGTTACAAGACCCACCTGTTCGCGCTGACACGTGACGCCGAAACCGCCTACGCGCTCAACCTGCTGTCCAACACCGTCACCAAGATCCGGCCCAACGACCCCACCTTCACGCCCGTGGCCATGGTGCCGGGGCCGGTGCCTGAAGGCAACGTGTTGTCGGCTGACGAGTCGCTGCTTTACGTAGCCAACCGGGGCGATGACACCCTGGTCGCCGTGGACACGGCCAGCATGACTGTGGTGGCTCGTGGCAAGACGCGGCGCGACCCCAACCGGGTTTACCGCTTCCAGGCGGCAGACGGACAGGACCGGTTGATCACCACCAACTCAGGTGAACACTCGCTGTCCGTGTTCGACACAGGGCTGCGAGAGCTTTTCTGCCTGCCGTTGCCAAGCAACCCGCTGGCGCTGTCACTTCACCCTGACGAGCGTGCTGCCTTCATTTCATTCCAGGACGAAACAGTGCGCCGCCTGAACCTGGACACATTCGAGTTCAGCCAGACCCTCAAAACGCTGCGCGAACCCGACTCGTCCTACGTCTGGCGGCATTGAGCCTCCCAAAGCCCTCTTTACAGGAGACACGAATGAACACGTCGAATCTGCCCAGGCGCGCCTTGTGTTCGCTGGCATTGGCCACCCTTGCATTGGGCGCCAGTGCACAAACCCTCAAGCTGCGCATGGCCCACTCGGGGGCTGAAGCCGAGACCCAGCACGCCGCCGCGCTGGAATTTGCCAAGCAGGTCAAGGCTCGAACCAACGGTCAGGTCGAGGTGCAGGTCTACGCCGCCAGTGCGCTCGGCAACGACAACACCGCGATTGCTGGCGTGCGTGGCGGCACTATTGACCTGGCAACCTCGGGCACGCCCTATTACACCGGCATGGTTGGGCGCATGAACGTGTTGGATCTGCCCTATATGTTCACCAGTGCCGAACATGCTTACAAGGTGCTGGACGGCCCCATCGGCCGTGGCCTGCTGGACGAGCTTGAGGCGCACAACCTCAAGGGCTTGGCTTACTGGGAAGTGGGTTTCCGCAGCCTGACGAATTCGCGCCGCCCGGTGCGCACTCCAGATGACGTCAAGGGCCTCAAGGTTCGCACCACGCCCAACCCGGCCCACCTGAAGGCATTCCAGTTGTTTGGTGCCACGCCCACGCCCATGCCCCTGGCCGAGGTCTTTCCGGCGTTGGAGAGCAAGGCCATCGATGGCCAGGAGAACCCGGTGGGTATCGTCCGTGGCAACAAGTTCAACGAGGTACAGAAGTACATGTCGATGACGCGCCACGCCTACACCGCCATGCCCGTGGTCATGAACAAGGCGAAGTTCACCGGGCTGTCTGCGGCGCAGCAGCAGGCCCTGATAGATGCGGCCGTCGCGGCAGGCACCTTCCAGCGCGAGTTGATCCGCAAGAACGAGGCCAGCGACATTGCCTTTTTGCGCGCCAACGGCATGCAGATCGAGGAAAACATCAACACCGAGCCCTTCCGCAAGCTGGTGGCCGAACCCATCAAGCAGATGTTTGCCGAGAAGTACGGCAGCCAGTTGGTGGATGCCGTTGCAAACACGCGTTGACATGGACGGCGCAGATGATGTTCGCTTCTTGCCGCCCCGGGCGGTGGTGGATGCACACCATCACCTTTGGGACTTGGGGGCAGGCAGCTATCCCTGGTTGCAGCAGGCTTACGATCCCGAGGCCTTCTTTCTGGGTGACCACCAGGCCTTGCGGCAAAACTTTCTGCCCCCCGATTACCGGCGCATCAGCCAGGGTTGCGGGGTGCTGGCCACGGTGCACGTGGAAGCCGAACGCGACCGGAGTGAACAGGTGGCGGAGACCGCCTGGTTGCACGGTATGAACCGCCAGCACGGCATGCCGAATGCGGTGGTGGCCCATGTCTGGCTGGACCGGCCCGACACCGAAGAGCGCCTGCTGCAACACCTGGCCTACCCATTGGTACGTGGCATACGCAGCAAGCCCGTGACGGCCCGTGCGCCGGGTGAAGACGTTCGCGGCCTGCCCGGCACCATGCAGGACGAGCGCTGGCTGCGCGGGCTGGCCTTGCTTGAGCGTCATGGGCTGAGCTGGGACCTGCGCGTGCCTGCCTGGCACCTCACCGAGGCGGCCGAAGTGGCAGCGGCTTTTCCGCAGCTTGCCATCGTGCTCAATCATCATGGTTTCGCCTGGGACCGCAGCGAGGCCGGGCTGGCGCTTTGGCGCGAGGGCATGGCCGCATTGGCCGCCCAGCCCAACGTGCACGTCAAGCTTTCCGAGTTCGGCTTGCGCGACCAGCCCTGGACCGAAGCTGACAACGCCCGCATCGTGCGCGAGACGGTCGAACTGTTTGGCTGGCAGCGCTGCATGTTCGCCAGCAACTTCCCAGTTGCCGGTCTGCGCATCGGTTTCGCTCCCCTGGTGGACGCCATGTGGCTCATGCTGGCCTGGCTCGACGCCAAACAGCAACAAGCGGTCATGGCTGGCAACGCGCTGCGTTTCTACCGCATCGAACTGCCTCAGGCAGCCTCACCTTCCACCTGAACCCTCCAGGCTTTTCCATGGACATCTACAAACACCTCATCAACGGCGAATGGGTCGCCGGCAGTTCTGTTCTGCACAACGTCAATCCATCCAACCTCAGCGACCTGGTGGGCGAGTACGCCGCCGGTGACGCGGCCCAGGTGGACCTGGCCGTGCAGGCCGCGCGGGCGGCGTTCCCCGCGTGGTCTGCCAGCGGCGTGCAGGCGCGTGCCGACGCGCTCGAGAAGATCGGCAGCGAAATCCTGGCCCGGCGCGAAGCCCTCGGCCAGTTGCTGGCCCGAGAGGAGGGCAAAACCCTGCCCGAGGCCATAGGAGAAGTCACGCGTGCCGGCCAGATCTTCAAGTTCTTCGCCGGTGAATGCCTGCGCACGGCTGGCGAGGTGCTGCCCTCGGTGCGTCCGGGCATCGGTGTGGAGATCACACGCGAGCCCCTCGGCGTCATTGGCCTGGTCACCCCCTGGAACTTCCCCATCGCCATTCCGGCCTGGAAGATCGCCCCCGCGCTCGCCTACGGCAACTGCGTGGTCATCAAGCCTGCCGACCTGGTGCCAGGCAGCGCCTGGGCGTTGGCCGAGATCATCAGCCGCAGCGGCGTCCCCGCCGGTGTCTTCAACCTGGTCATGGGCCAGGGCCGCACCGTGGGCGAGGCGCTCGTCAACCACCCTGGTGTGGACGGCATCAGCTTCACCGGGTCGCAGGCGGTGGGCCGGCGCATTGCCGAAGCGTGCGTGGCACAGCACAAGAAGGTGCAGCTGGAGATGGGGGGCAAGAACCCCCAGGTGGTTCTCGACGACGCCGATCTGGCACAGGCCGTGGAACTGTGCGCACAAAGTGCCTTTTTCTCCACCGGCCAGCGTTGCACCGCTTCCAGCCGGTTGATCGTTACCGCCGGCATTCATGACCGCTTCGTTGATGCGCTGGCCCAGCGTGTGCGTGCCCTGCGGGTGGACAACGCACTCAAGGCCGGCACCGAAATCGGCCCCGTGGTCAGCGAGGCGCAGCTGGAGCAGGACCTTGCCTACGTGGCCCTGGCCCGGGCCGAGGGCGGCGAACTGGTGTGCGGCGGGAACCGTCTGCAGCGCGACACCGAAGGCTATTACATGGCGCCAGCCTTGATCGCAGAGACCGCGCCACAGATGCGCATCAACCGCGAGGAAGTCTTCGGCCCTGTGGCAAGTGTCATAAGGGTGCGCGACTATGAGGAGGCCTTGGCCGTGGCCAACGACACCAGCTTCGGCCTCTCGGCCGGTATCGCCACGTCCAGCCTGCGCCATGCCACGCATTTCAAGAGGCACGCCCAGGCAGGCATGGTGATGGTCAACCTGCCCACGGCTGGAGTGGACTACCACGTGCCCTTCGGCGGGCGCAAGGCCTCCAGCTACGGGGCCAGAGAGCAAGGCCGTTACGCGGTGGAATTCTTCACCACGGTCAAGACGGCCTACACCCTGGCCTGACCGCCGTCGGGCAAGGCGGCCTGCACCACCCGCGCCACCACGGGGCCATGCCGTTTGATGGCCTCTGGCGCTGCGTACCCGTAGCCGATGGCCAGCCCGCGCAAGTCCTGCCGCTGCAGGCAGTAGGCCGACAGCGGCCGCACGGTCAGGCCCTCGCGGGCGGCCTGTGCGGCAATGGCCCGGTCATCCGCGTGGTCTGGCAGCCGCAGGCACAGGTGCAGCCCCTGTGCTGCGCCGTGGATGCGCCCCAGTCCGCTGGTCAGCACGGGCGCCAGCGTGTCCACCAGCAGTTGGCGGCGTTCGGCGTACGTCTGGCGGGCACGGCGCAGGGCGCTGGCAAAGTGGCCCATCTCAATGAACTCGGCCAGCGCTGCCTGCAGCGGCATCTGGCCCGGGCGGTTCAGGTCGTAATGCGCCTGCTTGAAGGCGTGCACCAGCGTCTTGGGCACCACCAGGTAACCCAGCTTCAGGCCCGGGTACAGCACCTTCGAGAACGTGCCCATGTAGAGCACGCGGCCTTCGGCGTCCAGCCCCGCCAGTGACGAAATGGGCGGCCCGCTGAAGCGGAATTCGCTGTCGTAGTCGTCTTCCAGCACCCAGGCGTTGCAGCGGCTCGCGCTGGCCAGCAACTGCTGCCGCCGCGCCAGCGACATCACCGCGCCCGTGGGGTACTGGTGCGAGGGTGTCACGTAGATCAGCCGGGGCGGCTTGCGTTCGTCCGCTTCGCTGGGGGCGATGCCTTCGTCGTCCACCGCCACGGGGTGGATGGCCAGGCCCGTGGCCGTGAAGGCCTTGACCGCGCCCCAGTAGGCCGGGTCTTCCAGCCACACGGTGTCGCCATGGTCGGCCAGCAGGTGCGCGCACAGTTCCAGCGACTGCTGCGTGCCGCTGGTGATGAGGACCTGATCGGCGTCCAGCCGCACGCTGCGGAAGACGCGCAGGTAATCGGCCACCGCGCGGCGCAGCGGGCCGTAGCCGCCCGAGTCGTTGTAGTCCAGCATCTCGGGGTAGGCCGCGCGCCAGTGCTTGTTCTGCAGGCGCTGCCACAACGCCACGGGAAAGGCGCTGAAATCCGCCGTGCCCGGCGCAAAGGGCTGGATCTCCAGGTCGCTTGCGCGGTGGCGCTGGGTGAGTGCGTCGCCCCGGGCCGACAGGCGTGCCGCAGGCACCGCCATTGGCGCCCATTGGCGCGTGGCGCGCTGGGGCACGTGGTCGTGCACATAGGTGCCGCTGCCCACGTGGCTCACCAGGTAGCCTTCCACCGTCAACTGCCCCAGGGCGGCCACCACCGTGTTGCGCGACAGCGCCAGGTCGTGTGCCAGGTCGCGGCTCGATGGCAGGCGGTCACCCGCCACCAGCTTGCCGTCCAGCAGCGCATGGCGCAGCGCCTCGTACAGGCGGCGGTGCAAGGGCAGCTCGCCGGTTTCGCCCAGGCGGGCCATCTCGGCCAGGAGGTATTCGGACAGCATGGCGCGTTTCCTGCGTGGGTGGCGGGGCCAGCAGGCGCTTGATTGGCACCATGGTCTTGCCCCAAATGGCCCCCATTTTGAACCAATTTAACCGGCAGAATGGTTTTGAACACATGGAGACCCGAATGACTACCCACCCGTGCATGGTCTGGCTGCCCGCCGACCACCGCCTCCTGGGCGACCACGGTCACCAGATGCCCTACCTGCTGCTTGGCGACAAATACGCCCGCGCAGTGAAAGTGGGCGCTCACGCACAGCCAGTCATGTTCCCGCTGGCCGACGCCGCCCAGGTGCCGCAACTGCTGTCCCTGGTCGATGGCGTGATGCTCACCGGTTCGCCCTCCAACGTGCACCCCTCGCACTTCGACGAGGAGGTGCACAACCCTGCCCTGCCGCTCGACCCCGAGCGCGATTCGCTCACCCTCACCCTGGTGCGGGCCTGCGTTGAAAGCGGTGTGCCGCTGCTCGGCATCTGCCGGGGCTTCCAGGAAATCAACGTGGCCATGGGCGGCAGCCTGCACCAGACGGTGCAAGCTGTGCCCGGCCTGATGGACCACCGCGAGCCCGATGGCGTGCCGCCGGACCAGCAGTACGCGCCCAGCCACGAGATCAACATCCTGCCCGGCAGCGCCATGGAACAGTGGGCTGGTGGTACCAAAGCCATGGTCAACTCCCTGCACGGCCAGGGCGTGGGCCGCCTGGCGCCGGGCTTGCGTGCCTTGGCGCATGCGCCCGACGGCCTGGTGGAAGCCTTTGAGGTGGAAGGTGCGCGCACCTTCGCCTGCGCCGTGCAGTGGCACCCCGAGTGGCGCTGCTGGGAAAACCCCTTCTACAGCGCCATCTTCCGCGCCTTCGGCGACGCCGTGCGGCGGCGCCAGCAGGTGCGCATGCGCGACGATCGCAACTACGCCACCGCTCCCGACAAACCCTGACGTCCTGGGGAAGACAACAACCGGGGATTCGTCACAGAATCTCCCCAGGACACCACCAAAGGGACACCGTATGAGCGACCGCAGCAACTCCTCCATTCCGCAGAACTTCAACGAGCTGGAACACTGGCTCAACCAGCGCCGCGTCACCGAGATCGAATGCCTGGTGCCCGACCTCACAGGCGTGGCGCGCGGCAAGATCCTGCCGCGCGAAAAGTTCACCGAAGACCGTGGCATGCGCCTGCCCCAGGCCATCGTGGGCATGGGCGTGACGGGTGAATTCCCCGAAAGCGGCCCCTACTACGACGTCGTCGATCCCACCGACCGCGACATGCAGCTGCGCCCCGACCCCAGCACGGTGCGCATCGTGCCCTGGGCCACCGACCCCACGGCGCAGGTCATCCACGACTGCTTCGACCACAGCGGCAAGCTGGTGCCCTTTGCGCCACGCAGCGTGCTGCGCCACGTGTGCGACCTCTACGCCCAGATGGGACTGGAGCCCGTGGTGGCGCCCGAGCTGGAGTTCTACCTCACGGCACGTAACACCGACAGCAACATCCCGCTCAAGCCGCCCATCGGCCGCAGCGGCCGCGCCGAAACCTCGCGCCAGGCCTACTCCATCGACGCCGTCAACGAGTTCGACCCCCTGTTCGAGGACATCTACGACTTCTGCGACAAGATGGAGCTGAACGTGGACACGCTGATCCACGAGGTCGGCGCGGGCCAGATGGAGATCAACTTCTTCCATGCCCACCCGCTGGGCTTGGCCGACGAGGTCTTCTTCTTCAAGCGCACCGTGCGCGAAGTGGCCTTGCGCCACGACATGTACGCCACCTTCATGGCCAAGCCCATCGCCGGTGAGCCGGGCAGCGCCATGCACATCCACCAGAGCATCGTTGACAAGGAAACCGGGCGCAACATCTTCAGCAACGCCGACGGCACCCCGTCCGAGGCCTTCTTCCACTTCATCGGCGGCCTGCAGCGCTACGTGCCTGCCGCCATGGCCCTGGTGGCGCCCTATGTGAACAGCTACCGCCGCCTCACGCGCCACACCGCCGCGCCCATCAACATCGAATGGGGGCACGACAACCGCACCGTCGGCATCCGCTCGCCCATCGCCAGCCCGCAGGCGCGCCGCATTGAAAACCGCGTCATCGGCGCAGACGCCAACCCCTACGTCGCCCTGTCCATGACGCTGGCCTGCGGCTACCTGGGCCTGAAGAACAAGATCAAGCCCAAGCCCGAGATGCGCGGCGACGCCTACCTGTCCGCCTACAGCCTGCCACGCAGCCTGGGCGAGGCGCTGGACTGGCTGCGCCGCGAGACCGACCTGCACGAAGTTCTGGGCGAAGCCTTCGTGACCATCTACACCGAGATCAAGGAACTCGAATTCGAGGAGTTCATGAAAGTGATCTCGCCCTGGGAGCGCGAGCACCTGCTCCTGCACGTGTGACCGCGCCGCCCCACCAGCCCCCGACCGAACGGAGACCCGCATGAACGCACCCACCGACCCCAAGCACCTGAGCACTGCGGAGCTGCAGGCCCTGGACAGCGCCCACTTCATCCACCCGTTCACCGACCACCAGGGGTTGGCCGCCAAAGGCGCGCGCGTCATCACCCACGCCGAAGACATCTATGTGTGGGACAGCGAGGGCAAGAAGATCCTCGACGCCATGAGTGGCCTGTGGTGCGTGAACGCCGGTTACGGGCGCAAGGCCTTGGCCGACGCTGCCTACCAGCAGATGATGAAGCTGCCCTTTTACAACAGCTTCTTCCAGACCACCAACGAACCCGCCGTGCGCCTGGCCTCCAAGCTGGCTTCACTTGCCCCCAGCGTGGGCGGCCGCAAGTTCCAGCACGTGTTCTTCAGCTCCAGCGGGTCTGAAAGCAACGACACCAACGTGCGCATGGTGCGCCGCTACTGGGACCTGCTGGGCCAGCCGCAGCGCAAAGTCATCATCAGCCGACACAACGCCTACCACGGCTCCACCATGGCCGGTGCGTCGCTGGGCGGCATGAGCGGCATGCACGCCCAGGGGGACTTGCCCATCCCCAATATCGTGCACATAGAGCAACCTTACTACTACGAAAAGGCCCAGCCAGGCGAAACGCCCGAGGCCTTCGGCGTGCGTGCAGCGCGCTGGCTGGAAGAGGAAATCCTGGCAGTGGGCCCCGAGAAAGTGGCAGCCTTCATCGCCGAGCCGGTGCAGGGTGCGGGCGGCGTCATCATTCCGCCCGCCACCTACTGGCCCGAAATCCAGCGCATCGTCGACAAATACGGCATCCTGCTCATCTCCGACGAAGTCATCTGCGCCTTCGGCCGTCTGGGCCACTGGTTCGCCTACGAGAAATTCGGCTACAAGCCCGACCTCATCACCTTCGCCAAGGCAGTCACCAGTGGCTACATCCCCCTGGGCGGCGTGATGGTGGGCGACCGCGTAGCCCAGGTGCTGATTGAAAAAGGCGGCGAGTTCAACCACGGCTACACCTACAGCGGCCACCCCGTGGCCTGCGCCGTGGCGCTGGCCAACCTGGAAGTGATGGAGCAGGAGAACCTGCCCGGCCGCGTGCGCGACGACATCGGCCCCTACCTGGCGCAGCGCTTTGCCGAACTCAAGGAGCACCCCCTGGTGGGCGATGCCGAAACCTGCGGCTTCGTGGCCGGGCTGGTGCTGGTGAAGGACAAGGCCACCCGCCAGCACTTCCCCGAGGAACTGGCCGTGGGCATGATCTGCCGCGGCCACTGCTTCGGCAACGGGCTCATCATGCGCGCCGTGGGCGACCGCATGATCATTGCGCCGCCCCTGACCATGACCCACGCCCAGATCGACGAGATGATGGGCCTGATCCGCCAGGCGCTGGACCTGACGCTGGCTGACCTCAAGCGCCTTGGCCATTGCTGACGCGCTTGAATACAATCGACCGTGGCGTGGAAATTGCTAATTTCCCACCGCGTACTTCCAACTTTTTTCAACCCAACATTGGAGTGTCGAGGATCATGAAAAAGCAGGTTTTGGTTTTGGCAGTGTCGGCCATGCTGCTGGCCGCATGCGGCAAGAAAGAGGAGCCGGTTGCTGCAGCACCCGAGCCCGCGCCCGCTCCGGCCGCCCCGGCTGAGGAAAAGGTCCTCAACATCTACAACTGGCCCGACTACATCCCCGAGGGCATGATCGCCGCCTTCGAAAAGGAAACCGGCATCAAGGTCAACTACGACACGTTCGAGACCAACGAAGCCCTGCACGCCAAACTGGTGGCAGGCAACACCGGCTACGACATCGTCGTGCCCGGCACCGTGTTCGCCAAGGGCCAGATCGACGGTGGCTTGCTGCAGCCGCTGGACAAGGCCAAGATCCCCAACCTGGCCAACCTGGACGGCGAGTTCATGAAGACCATGAACACGGCCGACCCGGACAACAAGCACCTGGTGCCGTGGGCCTGGGGCTTCACCACCGTGGGCATCAACAAGACCAAGCTTGAAAAGGCCCTGGGCAAGACCCCCATGCCCGAAAACGCCTGGGACCTGGTGTTCAACCCCGAGTACACCAAGAAGGTGAAGTCCTGCGGTATTGCCTACCTGGACTCCCCCACCGAAATCATGCCCGTGGCGCTGCACTACATCGGCAAGGACGCCTACAGCAACAATCCTGAAGACTACAAGGCCGCCAACGAAATGCTGGCCAAGGTTCGCAAGGACATCCGCCTGTTCAGCTCCACCATGATCGACGACATCGCTGGCGGCAAGGCTTGC
Source organism: Burkholderiaceae bacterium (assembly GCA_041913045.1). Taxonomy (GTDB): domain Bacteria; phylum Pseudomonadota; class Gammaproteobacteria; order Burkholderiales; family Burkholderiaceae_C; genus CAMLOF01. The sequence continues at coordinate 257,488 of JAYSGB010000001.1, forward strand.
GTGGCCATCGGCTGGTCTGGTGACATCAACATCGCTTCCGACCGCGCCAAGGAAAACGGTTCCAAGGACGTGATCGAGGCGCTGCTGCCCAGCACTGGTGCACTGATCTTCATCGACTCCATGGGCATCACCAAGGACGCCAAGCACCCCGAGAACGCGCACAAGTTCATCGACTTCTACCTGCGCGCCGAGAACGCTGCCGCCATGGCCAACGAGATGAGCTACCCCACGGGTAACAAGGCTGCGCTGGACAAGATCAACCCCGAGATCGCTGGCAACAAGACCATCTTCGTGGAAAGCAGCTACATGGCCAAGATGATCCCGCCGAGCAGCTTCACCAACGAAGCGCGTGAAGCCATGGCCAACGCCTACAACACCTTCAAGCAGGGCAAGTAAGTCCAGTCCGGCTTGATTCACCACCGGGGGCTGTTTGTACACACCGTATGAACAGCCCCTTTTTGTTACCTGTGCACATTGACAAGGACCGACCATGACTGAGGCGGGCGCGAAAGAGGGTTACCTGGTCACCGAAAAACTGGTCAAGCGCTTCGACGAAGCGCTGGCTGTGGACGAGGTGTCCCTCTCCATCAAGCGGGGCGAGATTTTTGCCTTGCTGGGCAGTTCGGGTTGCGGCAAGTCCACCTTGCTGCGCATGCTGGCCGGTTTTGAGAAACCCACCGCCGGGCGCATTCTGCTGGGCGGTCAGGACGTGGCAGCCCTGCCCCCTTACGAGCGCCCCATCAACATGATGTTCCAGTCCTATGCGCTCTTCCCGCACCTGGACATCTGGGAGAACATCGCCTTCGGCCTCAAGCGCGAAGGCCTGCCCAAGGCAGAAATCCAGCAGCGCGTGGGCGAGATGCTGGACCTGGTGCAACTGGGTCAGTACGCCAAGCGCAAGCCGCACCAGCTCTCGGGTGGCCAGCAGCAGCGTGTGGCCCTGGCGCGCAGCCTGGCCAAGAAGCCCAAGCTGCTGCTGCTGGACGAACCGCTCGGCGCGCTCGACAAAAAGCTGCGCGAGCAGACCCAGTTCGAGCTGGTCAACATCATCGAAAAAGTCGGCGTGACCTGCGTGATGGTGACCCACGACCAGGAAGAGGCCATGACCATGGCCAGCCGCATTGCCGTGATGAGCAAGGGCCGCGTGCTGCAGGTGGGCACGCCCGAAGAGGTGTACGAACACCCGGCCAACCGTTTCGTGGCCGACTTCATCGGCAACGTCAACCTGTTCCAGGGCAAGCTCACCACCGACGAACCCGACCACTGCGCCGTCACCACCGCCATTGGCGAAATGCACGTGGGCCATGGCGTCAGCGGTGCGCTGAACATGCCCGTGGCGCTGGCCGTGCGGCCCGAGAAGATCGAGATCTCCAAGCAGCGCCCTGCAGGCGTGGCCAGCAACGTGTTCGCGGGCCGCGTCAAGGAAATCGCCTACTTCGGCTCCTACAACACCTACATCGTGGTGGCCAGCGACGGCTCCCGCATCAAGATCACCGAAGCCAACACCTCGCGCCACGACCTGTCCGACATCACCTGGGAAGACAACGTCTTCTTCTGGTGGCACGACAAGGCGGGTGTCGTTCTGCGCGACTGAGCGCTGGGAAGGATGAGCATGGCCAACAAACTCTCCATGCCCGGCAGGCGCTTCGTCATCGGGGTGCCCTACGCCTGGCTGTTCGTCTTCTTCTTCCTGCCCTTCCTCATCCTGCTGTACATCAGCTTTGTGGACATGGGCAACGACATCAATCCCTTCAAGCCCTTGTGGGACCCTGAAACCGGCGTCCTCCACCTGAAGTACGAGAACTACTGGACCATCTTCCGCAGTGAAGACGGCGCGCTGTTCGACACCCTTTACATCGAAGCCTACCTGCGCTCCATCTGGTACGCGCTGTGCACGGCGTTGCTTTGCCTGTTTTTTGGCTACCCCTTTGCCTACTTCATCGCCCGGTCGTCGCCCAGCGTGCGCCCGGCGCTGCTGTTGATGGTGATGCTGCCGTTCTGGACTTCCTTCCTGCTGCGTGTGTATGCGTGGAAGGGCATCCTGGCCGACCAGGGTGTGGTCAACCAGGCGCTCATGGCGCTGGGGCTGGTGAGCGAGCCTGTGCAGATGCTCTACACCAACGTGTCCATGCTGGTGGGCATGACCTACGTGTACCTGCCCTTCATGGTGCTGCCGCTCTACGCCAACCTGGTGAAGATGGACTTCCGCCTGCTCGAAGCCGCCTACGACCTGGGCGCCTCGCCCTTCAAGGCTTTCTGGCTGGTCACCGTTCCGCTGTCCAAGGCGGGCATCGTGGCGGGCTTCATGTTGGTGTTCATTCCGTCGCTGGGTGAATTCGTCATTCCGTCGCTGCTGGGCGGGCCCGAGAACCTCATGATCGGCCGCGTGGTGTGGGACGAAATGTTCACCAGCAACAACTGGCCGCGCGCCACGGCGCTGGCGGTGGTGATGATCGCGCTGATCGTGGTGCCCCTGGCCATTTATTACCACTACAGCGGCAACCAGGCCGAAGGCCGCTCCTGAAAGCCGACACCATGAAACCTTTCCTGGAAAAACACTTCGGCAAGTTGTGGATGGCGCTGGTCTTCCTGTTCCTGTACCTGCCGCTGTTCTTCATGATCCTGTTCTCGTTCAACAGCACGCGGCAGGACGCACGCTTCACCGGCTTCTCGCTGCGCTGGTACGAGGCGCTCACGCGCGACACCAAGATCGTCGAAGGCTTCTGGCTGTCGCTCAAGGTGGCGGCGGTCACGGGCGTCATGTCCGCTGTGCTGGGCACCTTCGCGGCCTTTGTGCTGGTGCGCTACCGCCGCTTCATCGGGCGCACGGTGTTCTCTGGCATGGTCAATGCCCCGCTGGTCATGCCCGAGGTGATCATCGGCCTGTCGCTGCTGCTGCTGATGGTGGGGGCGCAGAACGTGTTCGGCTGGCCCGAGCGCGGTATGCTCACCATCATCCTGGGCCACACGCTGCTGGGCATGGCCTACGGCATGGTGGTCGTGCAAAGCCGCCTGATGGAGATGGACCGCCGCATCGAAGAGGCCGCCATGGACCTGGGCGCGCGCCCGCACCAGGTGTTCTTCCTGGTGACGCTGCCCAACATCTTCCAGGCCATCCTGGCGGCGTTCCTGCTGTCGTTCACGCTGTCGTTTGATGACGTGGTGATCTCGGAATTCCTCTCGGGCCCGGGGGTGAACACGCTGCCGCAGGTCATCTTCGGCTACGCGCGGCGCGGCATCAACCCCACCATCTACGCGGCAGCCACCATCCTCATCGTCACGGTCACGGTGGTCATCATCAGCTACGCGGTGTGGGTGGCACGTACCACGCGCAAGCGCGAGCGCGAGATTGCCGCCGCCGCGCGGCAGGAGCTGAAGGCGCTTTAAAAGCCGCTTCAAGCTGCTTCGTCAGCCCGCGTCGCCAATGGCGGCCCGGGTGCGTTCGGCCTCGCGCAGCAGCCAGTCGCAAAAAGCCTTCACCTCGGGCCGGGGCGGGCTGTTGGGTGCGGGCACCAGCCAGTAGGCAAAGGGTGAATCCAGCCGCGCGCCGGGCAGGGGCTCCACCAGGTCGCCACTGGCCAGGCTTTCGGCTACCAGCGGCAGGCGGGCCAGCGCCACGCCCTGGCCGGTAAGCGCGGCCTGCACGATCTGGTTGGCGTAGTTGAAGTACAGCCAGCGTTGGGGCGCCAGGCCTTGGCGCGCGTTGCTCGTGCTGCCATCGGTTGGCTGACCGTACTGGTCCAGCCAGCGTTGCCAGCTCAGCCATTCCTGGTGCACGGGGTGCGTGTCGCCTGCGTCAATCAAGGTCACATGTTGCAGGTCTTGGGCCGACGCCAGCGGGTGTTCCCGCAGCAGCCAGGGGCTGGCCACCGGTGTGAGCTGCTCGCCAAAGAGCCTCACCGCGCCAGTGGGCGCGGCGGCGGGCACGGTGTAGCGCAGTGCCAGGTCCACGTCAGACGTGGCCAGGTCCAGCGTCGAGTCGCTGGCATCAATGCGGATGTCGATGTCCGGGTGCTCGCGCTGAAAGGCCTCCAGCCGGGGAATGAGCCACATCGACGCGAACGACGCCCAGGTGGTGATGGCCACCGTGCGCCTGCCTGCGCGCTGGCGTATCTGCCGCACCGCGCCATCTATGCGCTCCAGCGCCGCGCCTGTGGCGCGCAGCAGCGTCAGGCCCGCGCCCGTCAGCTCCACGGCGCGCGTGTGGCGCAGAAACAGCGGGCTGCCCACGTCCTCTTCCAGCGCCTGTATCTGGCGGCTCACCGCGCTTTGCGTCAGGAACAGCTCTTCAGCTGCGGCGCGGAAGTTCAGGTGCCGCGCCACCGCCTCAAAGGCGCGCAGGTGGCCCACCGGAATGGGGCGGGAACGAACGTGGCGCGTGGCGGTGGACATGCCGGAACCTCCGATTGATGCGTGAATGGAATCAATAGATTACCGCAGTTTCATTGGACGCGCAGGGCAGGGCGGCGGATCATTCATGCACGTCGTCATCACTGGAGAGTGTCATGTTCAACCCCTCATTCGGTCCGTTCCCGGTCATATCCGCGCTGTGGGGCCGCGCGCGGGCCGCTCAATTGCCTTCCGTGGCACCCCGTGCACAGGCAGGGTGCTTTCGCCTGGAGCCCGGCCGCGCCATCACCCTGGCACCTGCACGCCCCGGGCGCCTGCGCATTGCCCAAGGCAGCGCTTGGGTAACGCTGGGCGGCCCATACCAGGGGCCGCTCAACGACCAGGGCGACCTGTTCCTGCAAGCTGGCGAAACGCTGAACGTGCCCGCCGGGGCGCGGCTGGTGATGGAGCCGCTGGCATTGCGCGGCGAGGGTGGGGTGGTGTGGTTTGACTGGAGCAACTGCGCGGGGCGGTAGGTGGTTGAGAAAGACCGGCAACTCGTCCACCGGCCCCCCACTCCCCAAGCAAAGTGGCTCGCTCCTTCCCCATCTTTCAGCGTTACCATGGGTCCAATTGCAGCCCTTTGCCTGGAGCCCGCCCCATGACAACCACCACCAACCCAAAGTTCGACGGCCGCGCCGTCATCAACGGCGAGCGCGTGGCCGCGCGCAGCGGTCACACCTTCCACTGCATATCGCCCGTGGACGGCCGCGTGCTCACCGACGTGGCGCGTTGCGACGAGGCCGACATTGATGCCGCCGTGCGCGCGGGCCGGGCCGCTTTTGAAGACCGCCGCTGGGCGGGCAAACCCCCGGCGCAGCGCAAACGGGTGCTTATCAAGTTCGCCGAGCTCATTCAGGCCCATGCCGACGAGCTGGCCCTGACCGAAACGCTGGACATGGGCAAACCGGTGAAGTACGCCCGCGCGGTGGACGTGAACAGCGCCGCCAACTGCATACGCTGGTACGGCGAGGCGGTGGACAAGGTCTACGACGAGATCGCCCCCACGCCCGACACGGCGCTGGCGCTCATCACCCGCGAGCCGGTGGGCGTGGTCGGCATCATCGTGCCGTGGAATTACCCCATGATCATGGCGGCCTGGAAGATCGCCCCCGCACTGGCCGTGGGCAACTCGGTGGTGCTCAAACCTTCTGAAAAAAGCCCGCTCACCGCGCTGCGCTTGGGTGAGCTGGCGCTGGAGGCGGGCATTCCGCCCGGCGTGTTCAACGTGGTGCCCGGCTACGGCCCCGAGGCGGGCAGCCCCCTGGCGCTGCACATGGACGTGGACTGCATTGCCTTCACCGGCAGCACGCGCGTGGGCAAGCAGATCCATGTGATGGCGGGGCAGAGCAACCTCAAGCGCGCCTGGACGGAACTGGGCGGCAAGTCGCCCAACATCGTCTTTGCCGACTGCCCCGACCTCGACCGCGCAGTCGAGGCTGCCGTGGGCAGCATCTTCTTCAACCAGGGTGAAAGTTGCAACGCGCCGTCGCGCCTGTTCGTGGAAGCGTCCATCAAGGATGCCTTCCTGGAAAAGGCCCTGGCCAAGGTACCCGCCTACCAACCCGCCAATCCGCTGGACAAGAACACGGTGATGGGTGCGCTGGTGGACACCACCCAGCTCAACACGGTGATGCGCTACATCGAATCCGGCAAGGCCGAAGGTGCCAAGCTGCTGGCGGGTGGCGAGGCCGTGGAGCCCGTGGCGGGCGGCTGTTACGTGCAGCCCACCATCTTTGACGGTGTGAACAACACCATGACGATTGCCCGCGAGGAAATCTTCGGCCCGGTGCTGAGCGTGCTGTCTTTCACTGACGCGGCAGACGTGGTTCGCCAGGCCAACCAGAGCGTGTATGGCCTGCAGGCGGCGGTGTGGACGCGCGACATCAACAAGGCCCATGGCGTGGCGCGTGCCTTGCGCGCTGGCACGGTGCACGTGAACCAGTACGACGAAGACGACATCACCGTGCCCTTTGGCGGCTTCAAGCAAAGCGGGGTCGGGCGCGACAAGTCGCTGCATGCCTTCGACAAGTACACCGAAACCAAAACCACCTGGATCCGGATCGATAGCCCGTTATGATGGCCGGATGACTCCGCTCCCGGCCCAGTCCCTCAACACCCCCCCTGCGCTGCAACACCGGGGGTGCGACGGCTGTGTCGGACGAACGCATTGCCCCTTCAGCGTGCTGCCTGCAAACCTGCTGACCGCGTCGCCTGTGGTGGAACGCTCGTTCCAGAAAGGCGACGTGCTGCAGGTGCAGGGCGAGGTGGAGCCGGTGTTCCGCATGGTGAAGGTGGGCTCCTTCCTGCTGAAGCGGCGCGGCCCCGACCGCTGCGTGCGCCCGGTAGCCCTGCTGGGCAGCGGTTACATGCTGGGGCTGTTTGCCCTGGCTGGCGGCAGCAACAACGTCACATGCGTGGCCACGTCGGGTGGGCGCTGGTGCGAACTGAACGTGGACACGCTCACCCACGCCTATCTGAGCCACACCGAATTCCGCGACCGTGTGGCGGCCGTCTATGGCCGTACGTTTGCCCGTGTGGCCGACTGGTCCCACGTCACGCGCATACGCGGCATCGTCGGCCAGGTGGCGGGCGCCCTGCTGCTGCTGATGCAGACGCAGCGCAGCGAGGTGGTGCAACTGCCCGGGCAGGCAGACCTGGCCGAACTGCTGGGCACGCGCCGCGAAACCGTGGCGCGAGTGCTGGGCCAGCTGGAAGCCCAGGGCGCGCTCGTGCGCCGTGACCGGCGGCATTGCGAAGTGCGTGAGCAAGCCCTGCTGGAATTGGTGGGCAGTGGGCAGCCCGCCCTGGTGTGACTGAAGTCACATTTCTTTTCAGTCATCGCAGTAAAAACCCTAGGTCATTGGCGGTATTGCCCAGCCTTGCGCCCACAATGGGCCAAGCGTCGTGGGTATGGGCTGCATCAAGGGAGGCTCGTCGCGCGACAGGTCTTGTCAACCCGATCAAGCCCATGTTGGACCTGCCATGAACGGTGACGTTGCCATCTTTGCGTCCCAAATTCCCGCCGCGCTGATCGACTCGGCCGAGCATCTTCTGTTGACGGAGCGCGCCGTGCTGGAGCGTGCCGTCATCGATGCCGCGCCCGACGGCATCCTGCTGGTCAAGCGCGACGGCAGCATCCTCATGGCCAACGCGGCCATGGAGGCCATATCGGGCCATTCCAAGGCTCAGCTGGTGGGGCAGTCCATCAATATCTTTCTGCCGCCGCACATGCGTGGCCGGCACGACCAGATGATGAGCGGCTTCTTTGCCCACCCATCGCGCCGTGCCATGGGCATGGTGGGCAACCTGCAGTTGCACCGGTGTGACGGCGCCACGGTGCCGGTGGACATTGCGCTGGGTCACTGCCACATGGGCAACGAGCCGTGCGCCGTGGTGTTTCTGCGCGACGTGTCGGGCGTCAGACGGTTGGAGCAACAGATGCAATACCAAGCCACCCACGACGCGCTCACCGGCCTGGCCAACCGCTGGCAGTTCATGCAGCAGTTGATGTATGCGATGGCACAGTCTGCCCGCCGCCAGCGCGCCATGGCGCTGCTGTTGCTGGACCTGGACGATTTCAAGGCCATCAACGATGGGCACGGCCATGCCGCTGGCGACCAGGTGTTGGTGGAGACGGCGCGGCGCATACGCAGCGTGTTGCGCGCGGGTGACGTGCTGGCGCGTTTAGGCGGTGACGAGTTCACCGTGCTGCTGCCCGAGATTTCCCACCCGAGCGACGTGGACCTGGTGGCGCAGAAGGTGCTGGCGGCCTTGTCAGCCCCCATCCGCGTGCACGATTACGAGGTGCAGTCGGGCGCGTCCATAGGCGTGGCGTGTTTCCCGGCAGACGCCAACGACACCGAAACCCTGATGCGCTATGCCGACATGGCCATGTACCAGGCCAAGGCGGCGGGCCGCAACACCTATGCGGTTTACCAGTCTGAAATGGGGCAGCGGCTGGAGGAGCGCATTGTGCTGCACGACCGCCTCAAGGCCGCCATGAAGGAAGGGCACCTGCGGCTGCACTACCAGCCCCAGGTGAACGTGCGCAGCGGCGAGGTCTGTTCAGTGGAGGCCCTGCTGCGCTGGCACGACCCGGTGCTGGGCGACGTGGCGCCCGACCGATTCATTCCGGTGGCCGAATCCACGGGCCTGATCCTGCCCCTGGGCGACTGGGTGCTGGAGACCGCCTGCCGCCAGCAGGCCGAGTGGGCAGCACAGGGGGTTCACATTCAGGTGGCCATCAACCTGTCGGCCCGGCAGTTCCGCCAGCCCAGGCTGTGCGAGCGGTTGGCCGACTTGCTGGCACAAACGGGCGTGCAGCCGCAGTCCATTGAACTGGAGATCACCGAGTCCGAGGCCATGGCCGACCCCGAGCAGGCCGCTGGCCTGCTGGGCCAGTTGGCGGACCTGGGCGTCCGTCTGGCCCTGGACGACTTCGGTACCGGGCACTCGTCGCTGTCGTACCTGAAGGTGCTACCCATCCAGCGCATCAAGATCGACCGCGAGTTCGTGCGCCACGTGCCGCAGCAGTCGGGCGACGCCACGCTGGTGCGCGCGGTCATTGCCCTGGCCCACACCCTTGGCCTGGAGGTGGTGGCCGAGGGTGTGGAAACGCGCGAACAGCTCGCCTTCCTGAAGGCCTACGACTGCCAGGCCTACCAGGGTTGGCTGACCGCCAAGGCCATGCCTGCCCACGAACTGGGCGGGTGGCTGGCGGCCCGCCGTTCAGTGGCGGACTGGCGGCTTCAGGCCAACGCCGGGTAGTCGGTGTAGCCGCGCTCGCCGCCGCCGTAGAAGGTGGTGCGGTCGGGTTCGTTCAGCGTGGCCCCTTCACGCAGGCGGCGTGTCAGGTCGGGGTTGGCGATCATGGACTTGCCAAAAGCCACCAGATCGGCGCCTTCACCCAGCACACCGTTGGCCAGTGCGCCGTCGTAGCCGTTGTTCACCATCCAGGCGCCGCGCCCGCCCGCATCGCGGTAGGCTTGGCGCAAGGCCGTGTAGTCAAAGGGCTGTTCGCCTTGCTGGAAATCACGCGCGCCGCCGGTCTGTCCTTCAATCACGTGCACGTAGGCCAGGTTCAGCGGGGCAAGCTGGCGTGCCACGTATTCAAACAGCGGCTGCGGCTGGGGGTCGTGGGCGTCGTTGGCCGGGGTCACGGGCGACAGGCGAATGCCCACCCGTTCGCCGCCGATTTCTTCGCACACCGCCTGCATGACTTCCATCAGCAGCCGGGCGCGGTTTTCGATCGGGCCGCCGTAGGCGTCGGTGCGCTGGTTGGAGCCGCTGCGCAGGAACTGGTCCAGCAGGTAGCCGTTGGCGGCGTGGATCTCGATGCCATCAAAGCCCGCTTCAACCGCGTTGCGTGCGGCTTGCCGGTAGCTTTCCACAACACCCGGCAACTCGTCCAGGCGCAGGGCGCGCGGTTCAGACGTGTCCACGAAGCCGCCCACGCGCTGGCCGTTCTCTTCGCGGATCAGGTAGGTCTTGGCATTGGCGCGGATGGCCGACGGCGCCACGGGCGGCTGGCCGCCCGGCTGCAGGTCCACGTGCGAAATGCGGCCCACATGCCACAGCTGCACCACGATGTGCCCACCTTCACGGTGCACCGCTTCGGTCACGGCCTTCCAAGCCTGCACCTGTTGTGGCGTGTGGATGCCGGGTGTGTCCGCATAGCCGTGACCTTCGGGGCAGACGGGCGTGGCCTCGGTGATGATGAGACCGGCACCCTGGTCGCGTTGGGCACGTTGCGCGTAATAGGTGGCCATCAACGGCGTGGGCACTTGGCCGGGGGCGCGGTTGCGGGTCAAGGGCGCCATCACAACGCGGTTGGGCAGGGTCCAGGCGCCAACCTGGATGGGGTCGAAAAGGGTAGGGGTTTGCATGCATAAGATCATAGGCATGCTGAGGATGGCCGCGCTGTGACGGGGGAGTCAAGGGTGTGGTATGGGCGCGCCTCCTGCATAATTGACCGCCTTGCCCATGACTTCTGTCAACACACCACCCACGCGTCCACTCAGCTGGACCAAGTCTTCCCGCCGGCCTCTACGCAGCTGGCGCAAGTCGCTTGCCATTTGGGTGTTTTCGCGCTTCGTGGGGGTGGCCGTTCCTTGGGCGGCTGTGCGGCAGGCAGACGGCGCCAAACTCCTGGCCTACGAGCACCAGCGCCTGCTGGCCCTGTCTGCCGCCGGAGAAAAGGTTCCCCCGGTGCTGGGGTTCGATGGCGCAGCCCTGGTTACCGCAGACATTGGCCCCACGCTGGACGAATGCCTGGCCACGCTGGCACCAGAGGCGCGGCTGCGCCTGCTGGCTGCGGCCAGTGCCGACTTGGCGGCCTTCCATGCGCGCGGGCAGTGGCATGGCGGCGCTCAGGCCCGCAACATGACGTGGGACGGCGAACACTTTGCCCGGCTGGATTTTGAGGAGCAGCTTTGCCCGGCCCTGCCTTTGGCCACGGTGCAGGGTTATGACATGCTGCAGCTGGTGTTTTCGCTGGCGCGCACCCTGGCCGACCTGGGGCCGCAGGCTGTGTATACCGTGCTGCTGGCCTATGCCAACGGCGGCCCACCCATCGATTTGAGAGCCTTCCTGCGACCGCTGTTGCCCCGTCTGGCGCGGGTGTCGCGCTGGGCCGCGTGGTCTAGCCGCCTCGACGGCTCGCGTGAAGTCAAGCGCCTGCGCACCGTGCTGGCGGGCATGCAGGCGTTCGTGGACGAAGCGCCCCCCGCCTGAGGGCGCCCCGCCGCATGGTTCACTGCTTGGACTTGCAGGTGTTCCAGCCAAAGATGGCGTAGGGCGGGCACCAGCCCACGAGCCCGGTGAGCAGCGGCAGCACGCCGATGTAGCCCCACAGGCCCACGGTGCCGGTTGCTGCCAGGGCAATGAGGACGATGCCCACGACGATGCGCAAAATGCGGTCGATGCCGCCGACGTTCTTGTTCATGCTCTTCTCCTTGTGGAAACGTTGAAGCTGTGAGCGTCGATTGAACCGCTTGCGGGCCGATCCCTCTGTGACCCAGGTCACACAGGTGGGGCGGCCAGCGCTCTCAGGGCGGCACTGTCACGGATGGTGATGCATTCCCGCGAGAGCTCTACCGCACCTTCGCGTTCAAAACGGCGCAGCAGGCGCGTCACTATTTCGCGCACGGTGCCCAGCTCGTCGGCCAGAGCCTGGTGCGTGGTGTGCACTTGGGTGCCGTGCCCCAGCAGGGCACTGGCCAGGCGGCTGTCCAGGCGCTGGAAGGCCACGGATTCGATCAGCGCTGTCAGGTCGGCCATACGCGCGGCGAAAAGCCCAAGCACAAAGTCGCGAAAGGGTTCGTGGGCCATCGCTTGGCGGAACAGCGGCGGCGGCAGCAGCACCAGTTCTGTGGGGGAGGCAGTGACACCCCTTGCCGACAGGGCCTGGCCTGCAAACAGGCTGGCCGATGACACGAGGCACATCTCGCCGGCCTGCACGCGGTAGAGCTCCAGCTCTCGCCCGCCCGGGCTGCCGCGCGAAACGCGTACCTCCCCCGCCAGCACCATGGGAAAGCCCTGGCAGGCGTCGTTCTCGCGGAACAGCGGGGTTGCCGCAGGCACGTCGTGGCAGGGCAGCGTGGCCACTTCAGCTTCCAGGCCCGCCAGAGCGGGGTAGGCGGCGAGCAGCCTTTCCAAGGTAGGGGCTTGCATATCTTTCATTGTAGGCAGGGAACCTGTGCTGCCAATGTGCGTCATATGTCGTGACTTTTGACGTTTAAACCACTTTGAATTCAAAAAATTTGAACGTTGAGTTCAACCAATCCGGGAGTCACGCCCGGGACTGCTCCCTAAACTTTCGCCCATGTCTTCTTCCCCGTCTTCCACCGACAAGTACCACCCGGTTGCCGTGCTGATGCATTGGTTGCTGGGTCTGGTGTTGATCGGGCTGTTCGCCGTTGGCCTGTACATGGTTGACCTGCCGTTTTCCCCGCAGCGCCTCAAGCTGTACAACTGGCACAAATGGGCCGGTGTGGTGGTGCTGACGCTGTCGCTCCTGCGCCTGCTGTGGCGCCTGGCCAAGCGCCCGCCCGCCTTGCCTGATGCTGTGCTGCGCACCATGCCTGCCTGGCAGCGCGCCGCGCACCATGCCACCCACGCTGGCCTGTACCTGCTGTTCTTTGCCGTGCCCTTGTTGGGCTGGGCTTACAGCTCGGCAGCGGGTTTTCCCATCGTCGTCTTTGGCGTGCTGCCTCTGCCTGACTTTGTGCCCGTGAGCCCCGAGCTGGCCGAGGCCATCAAGCCCTGGCACGGCTGGGCCGCTTATGCCATGGCTGCCTTGGTGGTGCTGCACGTGGCGGGCGCACTCAAGCACGCCATTGTGGACCGCGACGGGCTGCTTTCCCGCATGTCGCTGAGCCGCGCCTGATTCACCGTTTTCTGACTGAACAAGGAATGTTTCACATGAAACCATCGTATTGGCTGGCCGGTGCCAGCCTGTTGGCCGCCATGGCCGCACCCGCCTGGGCGGCGCAGCAACTGGTGCCCGCACAGAGCGAAATCGTCTTCGTCAGCCGCCAGATGGGTGTGCCTGTGGAAGGGCGCTTCCGCAAGTTTGACGCGCAGGTGGCGTTCGACCCCGCCAAGCCCGCAGCCAGCAAGATCGCCTTCACTGTGGACGTGGCCAGCGCCACCCTGGGCGTGCGCGAGACCGACGCGGAACTACCCAAGCCCGTGTGGTTCAACACCGCACGCTTCCCGCAGGCCACCTTCCAGTCCAGCAGCGTCAAGGCGCTGGGGCAGGGCAAGTTCGAGGTGGCGGGCAAGCTCACCATCAAGGGGGCCAGCAGTGATGTGGTCGTGCCCGTCACCCTGGCCCAGCCGTCTGGTCCGTCTGGCGTCACCACTGCCACGGGCAGTTTTCCCATCAAGCGCCTGACCTTCAAGATCGGCGAAAACGAATGGTCGGACACCTCCATGGTGGCTGACGACGTGCAGGTCCGCTTCAAGATTGCCCTCAACGGCGTCGGCAAGATCTGATTTTTTCTTTCCCTCAACCTTTTCAAACCACGGAGTTCCATCCATGCGCAAAACCCTGGCCGCCATCGCCGCCGCAACCCTGTCTCTTGGTGCTGCTCACGCTGCTGACTACGCCGTCGATCCGACCCACACCTTCGTGACCTTCGAGATCGGCCACTTCGGCACGTCCACCAACCGCGGCCGCTTTGACAAGAAGGAAGGCACGATCCAGTTCGACCGTGCGGCCAAGACCGGCAAGGTGGACATCACCATCGACATCGCTTCCATCAACACCGGCACGGCAGCTTTCGACAAGCACCTGCAGAGCGCCGACCTGTTCGACGCAGCCAAGCACCCCAAGGCACGCTTCGTGTCTGACAAGCTGGTGTTCAACGGCGACAAGGTGGCCGAGGTGCAGGGCCAGCTGACGCTGCTGGGCAAGACCCAGCCCGTGACGCTGAAGGCCAGCCAGTTCAACTGCTACGAGAACCCCATGCTCAAGCGCGAAGTGTGTGGCGGCGACTTTGAAACCACCATCGACCGCACCGCTTTCGGCATGAACTACGGCGTGGACTGGGGCTTCCCCAAGAACGTGCGCCTGGTGATCCAGGCCGAAGCCGTCAAGCAGTGATGGCCATGGGTTGAACGGGGTATGCTCGCCGTCATCATGACGCTGAGCTACCTTGATTTCGACCGCAGTGAAGACACGCTGGGCACCGTCACCTTCGACGCGATGGCCAGCGTGCGGCCGGACGCTTTGGCCGCCGTGTGCGCAGAGATCGACACGGTGCTGGCTTGGGCGCAGGCCACCTTCCCCGGCATGCAAGGCCCGGTGGAAGAAGGCGCGGTTTGGGACTTTGACCGCAGAGAACAGGACGACGATGGGCGCGTGCTGTTGACCCTCACACTCTCTGGTAACGCCGACTTTGCCGAGGCTTTTGAGCGGCGGTTTGGGGTTGGTTAGCCTGTTCTCTGGTGCAGTTTGTATTGGCTCTGGTTTCGCTCGATAGGGGTGGGCGGGGCTGGCGGCCCGGGCATGCGTTCTCCGGCCCACGCTCGCGGGCACGCGCACAGGCGCGCTACGACCCTCTCGCAAACACCGCATGCAGATGGCCACCGTGCAGGCAGCCGCGAATCAGGCCTGCGCCCGCATGCCCGAACCACCAGCCCAAACGAGCAAGCTGGTCGTCAACGACATCAGGCGGACGCCGCCGTCGGCCTGGCGCGTGGTCTGCGAGAGGACCCTTCAAACGCGCGGGGAGGTCTCCAATTCCAGCCTCCGCAGGAACAGCAGTGCGTGTTCCCGCGTCGTTCCGCACATCTCAAATGATGGCTGCAACCCCGAGCACACCGCCGGGCGCTCAGCCAGCCCGAAAAGCAGGCAGCGCAGATCGGCGTCCAGGTGCGGGCAGGGCACCCCAGCAGGTTTGCCATGCGGCAGGCCTGGCATCGGGCTGCTGATGGAGGGTTCGATGCAGCAGGCGGCACAACCGGGGCGGCAGCCCAGCGGTTCAATACCTGGGTTGGGGGAGGGGGCGGGCATGGCCGGGATTGTCACGCAAAACGGGGGCATCAAGTAAAATCAAGGGTTTACCTGCGCCTGCTCCCACGGAGCCCCCTGCCATGTTGTACCCCCAGGAATTTGATGTGATCGTCGTTGGCGGCGGTCACGCCGGGACGGAGGCCGCCCTGGCCGCTGCCCGCATGGGTTGCCAGACCCTGCTGCTCAGCCACAACATCGAAACGTTGGGGCAGATGAGCTGCAACCCGTCCATCGGTGGCATCGGCAAAGGCCACCTGGTCAAAGAGGTGGATGCGCTGGGCGGTGCCATGGGCATTGCCACCGACGAGGGCGGCATCCAGTTCCGCATCCTCAACAGCTCCAAGGGGCCGGCCGTGCGCGCCACCCGCGCCCAGGCCGACCGCATCCTGTACAAGGCCGCCATCCGCCGTCGCCTGGAAAACCAGCCCAACCTGACCCTGTTCCAGCAGGCCGTTGACGACCTGATGGTGGAGGGCGACAAGGTGGTGGGTGCCGTCACGCAGGTGGGCATTCGCTTCCGGGGCCGGGCCGTGGTGCTCACGGCGGGCACCTTCCTGGATGGCAAGATCCACGTCGGGTTGAACAACTATTCCGGTGGCCGAGCGGGCGACCCGCCTGCAGTGAGCCTGTCGGGCCGCCTGAAGGAATTGAAGCTGCCGCAGGGCCGCCTGAAGACGGGCACCCCGCCGCGCCTGGATGGCCGCACCATCGACTTTTCCAAGTGCACCGAACAGCCGGGTGACGGCATGCCTGGCTCTGACACGGCCGATCGACCGGTGCCGGTGTTCAGCTTCATGGGCCGCGCCGACATGCACCCGCGCCAGTTGCCTTGCTGGATCACCCACACCAACGAGCGCACGCACGAAATCATCCGCTCCGGCTTTGACCGCAGCCCCATGTTCACCGGCAAGATCGAAGGGGTGGGGCCGCGCTACTGCCCCAGCGTGGAAGACAAGATCAACCGCTTCGCCGACAAGGACAGCCACCAGATCTTCCTGGAGCCCGAGGGCCTGACGACAAACGAGTTCTACCCCAACGGTATCTCCACCAGCCTGCCGTTCGACATCCAGTACGCCCTGGTGCGCAGCATTCCCGGGCTGGAGAACGCGCACATCCTGCGCCCGGGCTACGCCATCGAGTACGACTACTTCGACCCGCGCGAGCTGAAGAGCAGCTTCGAGACCAAGGCCATCCATGGCCTGTTCTTTGCCGGGCAGATCAACGGCACCACCGGTTACGAAGAGGCGGCGGCGCAGGGTCTGTTCGCGGGCATCAACGCCGCCCTGCAGGTGCGCGGTGATGGGCCGTGGTGCCCGCAGCGCGACGAAGCCTACCTGGGCGTGCTGGTGGACGACCTGATCACCAAGGGCGTGACCGAACCCTACCGCATGTTCACCAGCCGGGCCGAGTTCCGTCTGCAGCTGCGCGAAGACAACGCCGACATGCGCTTGACCGAAGCGGGCCGCCGCATGGGACTAGTCGACGACGAGCGTTGGGGTGCCTTCAACCGCAAGCGCGATGCTGTTTCACGTGAAACAGAGCGCTTGAAGTCCACCTGGGTGAACCCACGCATCCTTTCTGCCGCCGAGGCGGAGCGCGTTCTGGGCAAGTCCATCGAGCGGGAATACAACCTGTTCGACTTGTTGCGCCGCCCCGGTGTGGCCTATGCGGATTTGATGTCCATGGAAGGCGGGCGCTTCCAGCCCGTGGTGAAAGAGGGCACCAAGAACGCCGCCGTGCCTGTTTCACGTGAAACGTTGGGCGATCTGTACGAGCCCGTGCTGGAGCAGGTGGAGATTGCCGCCAAGTACGCGGGCTACATTGACCGCCAGCGCGACGAGGTGGAGCGTGCCGCCTATTACGAGAACCTGAAGCTGCCTGCCGACCTGGACTACATGCAGGTGGCGGCGCTGAGCATTGAGGCTCGGCAGAAGTTGAACAAGCACCGGCCTGAGACTCTGGGGCAGGCGTCCCGCATCTCGGGCATCACGCCTGCAAGCATCTCTTTGTTGCTCATCCACCTGAAGCGCGGCAAGTTCAAAGGCTTTACCGGCCCGGCGGATGCCGACGAGGCGGTGGCCGCATGACGCACCCGTTGGAAGCCGGGTTGCGCGCCGGTGTGGCCAGCCTGGGGCTGGAACTTACGGAAGCGCAAGTCCAGACGCTGCTGGCTTACCAGGACTGGGTGGCCAAGTGGAACCGCGTCTATAACCTCACTGCCCTGCGTGACCCGCAGGAGATGCTGACCCACCACCTGCTGGACAGCCTAGCGGTGGTTCAACCCTTGCGGCGGCATCTTGCGCAACACCTGGCTCAAAGGGATGCCCAGCCGCGCCTGCTGGACGTGGGTTCCGGTGCCGGTTTGCCTGGCGTGGTGCTTGCCATCACTTGCCCTGAACTGGACGTGAGCTGTGTGGACACGGTGGCAAAGAAGGCGCTGTTCATTCAGCAGGTGGCCGCTGCCTTGCGCTTGCCCAACCTGCACGGTGTGCATGCCCGGGTGGAGACCTTGACGCAGCCTTTTGACGTGGTGACTTCGCGGGCTTTTGCTTCGCTGGTGGACTTCACACAGTGGTCGGCCGGGGCGCTGGCAGAGCAGGGTGTTTGGATGGCCATGAAGGGCAAGGTGCCGCAGGACGAGATGGCTGCTTTGCCTGCCGGGGTGGAAGTGTTTCACGTGGAACCGTTGACCGTGCCGGGGCTGGATGCGGAGCGGTGCATTGTGTGGATGCGACGTTCCGCTGTTTGACCTCGCGGGCTGCGGCAGGCCTGGCCCTGCGGGGGCTCATCCAGGGTGGTCGGCTTTGCCGACTTCGCTGTGTCTGACGGCCTGG
>JAYSGB010000002.1:0-94675 GCA_041913045.1 Burkholderiaceae bacterium
ACGAGGTCTTTCACGCCTCGTTAAACCGTGTTGCACCTCGTCCTTGAATCCGCCTCTTCAAGAGCAAGTTCCGCTTTCAGAACCCGATCTTCCAGAACCTTCGTCATGTCCGGGCCGTGCAAGACCTCCTTGACTTTCTGCCGCCAGAAGCAATTCGGTCAGTCGTAGTCTTCACTGGTGACGCGGAGTTCAAAACTGACGTACCGCCGGGTGTCTTCAACCTCCCGGGTTTCGTCCATCACATCCGCCAGAACACCGCAGAGGTCATGTCTCTCAATCGCATGCAGTTCTGTGTCGGTCGGCTGGAGACTGCTCGCCTCGCGATCAGTGGCAAAACGGACATTGAGCATGTTGAAAGTCTTGAGCGCCGTCACGGACGCGCAAACTAACCCTTCTATGTGGACGCCCTCACAACAGCAAGAGCCGGATCAATTAGGGCCCCATGGATAACGCATGCTTCTTGTTATCAGGCGTCTTTGGTGAGCCCTATCAAGCCGAACAGCCTCACCGCGTTGTCAAAGCGGCGCGAGGTCTAGCAGCGTGGTGCAGCAGACGCCCGCGAACTCGTCGGCCAATGCAGCGCCTGTGTCCACACAGGTTCCGAGCGTCCTTCCAGGATGACCATGCAGGCACCCAGAAAAAACTGTTTTTTTATACAGTTCAGTGTTAGCATCCTGCACACCAAGTCAACTTCAGGAGCCATCCCATGCTGGACCACATGACATTTCGCGTGAAAGACATTGCCCGTGCCAAGGCGTTTTACTGCGCCGCACTCGCGCCACTGGGTTACAGCATCTGCTTCGAAGGCACCTACGGATCGAACATTCTGGGCCTGGCTTATCCAGACGCGTCCGAGCTAGACGGCAAGAAGGCCGACGTGTGGTTCATTGACGGCCCATCGCCTTACGGCGGCCCAGCTGCAACGTCTGGTTGCCACCTTGCTTGGCGTGCGGCAAGCCGTGCGCAAGTGGATGCCTTCTACAAAGCGGCCATTGCTGCCGGCGGCAAAGACAACGGGGCCCCCGGGCTGCGCCCGGACTACCATGCGAACTACTACGGCGCATTCGTCATTGACCCCGAAGGCAACAACATTGAAGCCGTCTGTCATTTGCCCGAATAGGTGAAGGTTGCCAACAGCCACACCTCTGCAGCGCCCGATCAACCGCATACAGATGTTGAAAGGAAACGGCCCATGATCGCGCGGCTGGTAGCTCCACTGGTACTCATGTGCATCCATGGTGCCGCTCTGCCCGTTGCAGCCCAGGACGGCCCCAGCCTGCGCGAACGCCTTGCCCAACGGCGCGCAGCCAACGAGCCCCCAGCAACGGCACCGCTGCCTGGTGGCACGCACACGCTCCAAGTCACGCACCAAGGCCAGAAGCGCACGGTGGTTGTGCACGTGCCCGCCCGTCCAAACCCCACACAGGCCGCCCCCTTGGTGCTGGCCTTGCACGGCGGCGGCGGGTTTGCCGATTACATGGCCAATGGCGACCGTTACGGGCTCATCGCCAAGTCCGACAGCGCAGGCTTTGTGGTTGCCTTCCCCAACGGCTACAGCAAGCTCCCCGGGGGTAAGTTCGCCACCTGGAACGCAGGGGCCTGCTGTGGCGACGCGCGCGACCGCCAGGTGGACGACGTGGGCTTTCTGCGTGCCGTGGTGGCGCAATTGGGCGCCCGGCTCAAGTTGGACCCGGCACGCATATATGCCATAGGCATGTCCAACGGCGGCATGATGGCGCACCGCCTGGCTTGCGATGCTGCCGATGTGTTCGCGGCAGTGGCATCGGTGGCGGGCACCGAGGCAATGGGCACCTGCCAGCCCGTGCGGCCCATCCCGGTGCTTCACATCCACGCCAAGGATGACACGCATGTGCTGTTCAACGGCGGCGCAGGCAAAGACGCCTTTCGCGACGACAGCAAGGTAATGGATTTCGTGTCGGTGCCCGAAACCATTACACGTTGGGTACAGCGCAACCGCTGCCAGCCTGCGCCGCGCCGTGTGCTGGAAAAGCCAGGTGCCTATTGCGAGGTGTATTCAGGTTGCGCGGGCAACGCGTCGGTACAACTCTGCGTGGTGGACGAAGGCGGCCACTCCTGGCCCGGCACACAGGCGCAACGCCGTGGCAAGGAGCCGCCCACCCAGGCTTTGGTGGCCAACGACGTGATCTGGGACTTTTTCCTGGCCCACCCGTAAGATTGGCCTCACCTATGCCCTCCCTCGAACTCAAAATCCCCCCGCTCCTGCTCACGGCCATCGCCATGGCGCTTTCCGTGGCTGCGGGTGCATGGCTGCCTGCTTTCAACTGGCCGTTTGCGGGGCACAAGGCCCTGGCGGTGGTGTTGTTCGTGGCGGGGCTGTGCGTCATGCTGTGGGCGGCCCTGCAGTTCCGCTTGCAGCACACCACGCTGGACCCGCGCTACCCCGCCAAGTCCACAAGCGTGGTCACGCATGGCGTTTATCGCTTCACGCGCAACCCCATGTACCTGGGCATGGCCTTGATGCTGGCAGGTGTCGCGGCCTGGGCGGCCAGCCTGCTGGGCGCGCTCATCACCATTGGGTTCTGCGTGTACCTTACCGAACTGCAGATCAAGCCCGAAGAACGCTTCCTGCTCCAGCAGTTTGGCGAAGAATTCCGCCTTTACATGGCGCGTGTGCGCCGCTGGCTATGACCACTCCAAAACTCCTCACCCACACCCTCGAGGGCGTGATGACGCTGTCGCTCAACCGGCCAGACAAGCTCAACGCCATAGACAACGACGTGGCCCGCGCACTGCTGGCAGCCATCAACACGGCGGCGCACGCCCCTGCCGTGCGCGTGTTGCTGCTGCGGGGCGAGGGGCGCGCATTCTGCGCAGGGCGCGATGTTTCCGCACCGCCTACGGACGACGATCTGGTACTGGTGCAGGCGGTGTCCAGCGCACTCGTCACGCTGCCTAAGCCAGTGGTGGCAGCTGTACATGGCTGGACGGTGGGTGCCGGGTTCGAGTGGATGCTCAACGCAGACGTGGTGCTGGCCGCGCAGGGGAGCCGCTTCAAGCTGCCCGAAGCGTCGCTGGGCGTCTTCGTCACGGGCGGGCTCACAGCCACCCTGCCCGCCAGCGTAGGCTTGGCGCGGGCCAAGGCACTCATGCTTCTTGGCGAAGAATTTTCTGCAGCGCAAGCGCTGGCCTGGGGGCTGGTCTGGCAATTGGTGCCCGACGGCGACTTGCAAGCCGCCTCGCAACAAGTCTGCTCCCGGCTGGCCACGTTGCAGCCCAAGGTTGCTGGCACGTTCAAGCGCGTGCTCAACAACATTGGGCTGGCCCAATTCCAACACGCCATCGAACTGGAAAACGAAGCGCAGCGCATGCTGCAAGGCAAGGCCCCTACCCATTGAGCCTTCAGGGGCATTGCGGCAGGCTTTTCGCAGGCATTGCCGTACCATGACGGCAAAGGGGCCAGGGGGGCTGGACCCACGTTTCAACCGGAGGCAACCACCATGGCCCGGGTCAGCACCTACCTCAACTTTGCCCGCGAAACAGAGCAGGCCTTCCTGTTCTACCGCTCGGTCTTCGGCGGCGACTTCAACGGCCCCATCCACCGCTTCAGCGACATTCCACGCACACCGGGCCAGCCGCCCCTGCCCGACGAAGACCTCAATCTGGTGATGCACATCGAGCTCACCATCCTGGGTGAACATGTGCTCATGGGCACCGACGCCCCGCCCTCCATGGGCTTTACCGTCACGCCGGGCAACAACGTCTACATCAACCTGGAGCCCGACTCCCGCGCCGAGGCCGACCAGCTCTTCAAGGGCCTGTCGGCTGGCGGCCAGGTGGAAATGCCCATGCAGGACATGTTCTGGGGCGCCTACTTCGGCAGCCTCACCGACAAGTTCGGCATCCGCTGGATGATCAACTGCACCGAAAAGCTCGCCGTGGGTTGACGCTCACACGTCAATTTCCACAGCGTCGCCGTGCAGCTCCATCAGCTCGCGGCGCGCGGCGGCCTCGCCCTTGCCCATGAGCTGGGTGATGCGGGCTTCGGTGGCCGTGAAGTCCAGGTCGCCCAGTTGCACGGGCAACAGGCGGCGCGTGTCCGGGTTGAGCGTGGTGTCCCACAGCTGCTCGGCGTTCATCTCGCCCAGGCCCTTGAAGCGGCTGATCTGGCATTTCTCGCGCGGCACGCCGTCCTTGGCGCACTTGTCCAGAATGGCAGTCAGCTCACCTTCGTCCAGCGCATAGGCCTTGGTGGCGGGCTTCTTGCCGCGCGCTGGCACGTCCACGCGGAACAGCGGCGGGCGCGCCACATACACGTGCCCGGCCTCGATCAGCTTGGGGAAATGGCGGAAGAACAGCGTCAACAGCAGAACCTGGATGTGTGAGCCGTCCACGTCCGCGTCACTCAGAATGCACACCTTGCCGTAGCGCAGGCCGCTCAGGTCGGGGGTGTCGTTGGGCCCGTGCGGGTCCACACCAATCGCCACGGCAATGTCGTGGATCTCGGTGTTGGCAAACAGGCGGTCGCGCTCCACCTCCCAGGTGTTGAGCACCTTGCCGCGCAACGGCAGAATGGCCTGGCATTCCTTGTCGCGGCCCATCTTGGCGCTGCCCCCGGCAGAGTCACCCTCCACCAAGAACAGTTCGTTGTGGGCCAGGTCGCGGCTTTCGCAGTCGGTCAGCTTGCCCGGCAGCACGGCCACGCCGCTGCCCTTGCGCTTTTCTACCTTTTGGCCTGCCTTCTGGCGGCTTTGCGCAGCCTTGATGGCCAGTTCCGCCAGCTTCTTGCCGTACTCCACGTGGTGGTTCAGCCACAGCTCCAGCGCCGGACGCACAAAGTTGCTCACCAGCCGCACGGCGTCGCGCGAATTCAGCCGCTCCTTGATCTGGCCCTGGAACTGCGGGTCCAGCACCTTGGCACTCAGCACGTAGCTGGCCCGGGCAAACACATCTTCGGGCAGCAGCTTCACACCCTTGGGCAGCAAGGCGTGCAATTCAATGAAGCTCTTCACCGCCTGGAACAGGCCGTCGCGCAGGCCGCTGTCGTGCGTGCCTCCCGCGCTGGTAGGGATGAGGTTGACGTAGCTCTCGCGCACCGGCTGGCCGTCCTCGGTAAAGGCCACGGCCCAAGCCGCACCCTCGCCCTCGGCAAAGCTCTCGTGACCTGAATCGGCATAGCCCTCACCCTCGAACAAGGGAATCACCGGCTCCCCGTTGAGCGTCTGCTGCAGGTAGTCGCGCAGGCCGCCCTTGTACTGCCAAGTCTGGGTATCTTTGGTCTTTTCATTGGCCAGGCTCACCAACACACCCGGCATCAGCACGGCCTTGCTGCGCAGCAGGTGCACCAGTTCGCCTGATGGCAAGTTGGGCGACTCAAAGTACTTCGCATCGGGCCACACGCGCACGCTGGTGCCCTGCTTGCGGTCGCCCTCGCCCGCCGGGCGGCGGCTCAGGGGTTCCACCACGTCGCCACCGGCAAACACCATGCGGGCCACATGGCCATCGCGGTAGCTGGTCACCTCCAGGCGGGTGGCCAGAGCGTTGGTCACGCTCACGCCCACGCCGTGCAGGCCGCCCGAAAAGCTGTACGCCCCACCCTTGCCCTTGTCGAACTTGCCGCCCGCGTGCAGGCGGGTGAACACCAGCTCCAGCACGGGGGCGTTCTCTTCCGGGTGAATGCCATGGGGAATGCCGCGCCCGTCGTCTTCCACGCTCACCGAACCGTCGACGTGCAAGGTAACGCGTATGCGCTTGCCAAAGCCCGCCAGGGCCTCGTCGGCGGCGTTGTCCAACACCTCCTGCACGATGTGCAGCGGGTTGTCGGTGCGGGTGTACATGCCGGGGCGCTGCTTCACGGGCTCCAAGCCCTTGAGCACTCGGATCGAACCTTCGGCGTAGGCGTTGCCTGCCTCGCTGGGGGAAAGGGATTTCTCTGCCATGGCGGGCATTGTAGATAGCGCGGCACCGCCCGCAGGTGACAGGCAGACAACCCGCAAATTCGCTACAGTCTCGGGATGTCTTCGAATCCGCCCAAACTTTCCGCCCTGCAGGTGCTGGCCTGCGGTGCCGCCATCGTCACGCTCTCCATGGGTATCCGCCACGGCTTTGGCCTTTGGTTGCAGCCCATTACCCAGGCCCAGGGCTGGACGCGCGAGACCTTCGCCTTCGCCATGGCCATCCAGAACCTGTCCTGGGGCCTGTTCGGCATCTTCGCTGGCATGCTGGCCGACCGCTTCGGCGGCTACCGCGTGCTTCTGGGTGGCGCCCTGCTGTACGCAGCGGGGTTGGCAGGCATGGCCCTGTCCACATCTTCGTTGCTGTTTGCGCTCACGGCGGGTGTGCTCATCGGGGCGGCGCAGGCGGGCACCACCTACGCCATCATCTATGGCGTCATCGGGCGGCAAATTCCGGCTGAAAAACGTTCATGGGCCATGGGCATGGCCGCTGCGGCAGGCTCTTTCGGCCAGTTCCTCATGGTGCCGGTGGAAGGCTTCCTCATCACCAACTTCGGCTGGCAGGAAGCACTGCTGATTCTGGGCGCTACCGCGCTGCTGATCGCCCCGCTGGGCTGGGGCCTGCGCGAACCTGGGTTTGACGGCGCAGCAGCATCTGCGCGCAGGGAACAGACCATCGTTCAAGCCCTGCGCGAGGCCTTCGGCTACCGCAGCTTCCAGTTGCTGATGGCGGGTTACTTCGTCTGCGGCTTCCAGGTGGTGTTCATTGGCGTGCACATGCCCAGCTACCTGAAGGACAACGGCTTGTCGCCCCAGGTGGCAAGTTACGCGCTGGCCATCATCGGCCTTTTCAACGTCTTCGGCACCTACGCCGCAGGCGTGCTGGGCCAGCGTCTGGCCAAAAAGCGCATCCTGTCGTTCATTTACCTGATGCGCTCGGTCGCCATCACGCTCTTTCTGATGGCCCCGCTCACGCCCTGGAGCGTCTACATCTTCGCGGCAGCCATGGGGCTGCTGTGGCTGTCCACCGTGCCGCCAACCAACGCCATCGTGGCGCAGATCTTCGGGGTGGCCCACCTGTCCATGCTGGGCGGCTTTGTGTTCTTCAGCCACCAGGTGGGCAGCTTCATGGGGGTGTGGCTGGGTGGCCTGCTGTACGACCGGACCGGCAGCTACGACATCGTCTGGTACATCTCCATCGCGCTGGGCGTGTTTGCCGCCGTGGTGAACTGGCCCGTGCGTGAAGCGCCCATCCAGCGCGGCCCCACAAGGGTTGCCGGAGCCGCTGCGTGAAAACCTGGCAGCGCGCCACCGCCTGGGCGCTTGCCCTGAGCGTGCTGCTGCTCGTCTTCGGGCTGTACACCCGAGCTGATTTCCTGGTGGACCTGGCCGACAAGCTCTGGTCCTGCTTTTGAACCGATGACACAACCGCCCCACGCAGCACTGGCGCCCTCGGAATGGGTGCGCCACTGGTCCCACCTCATTCCTGACCGCCCCGGCGGCGCGCGCGTACTTGACCTGGCCTGCGGCCACGGCCGCCACACCCGCTGGCTGGTGCGCCAGGGCTGCCACGTCACGGCGCTAGACCGTGACGCCGAAGCCCTTGCCACCCTGGCCGACCTGCAACCGTTGGTTACAACTTTGTGTGCCGACATTGAAAACGGCCCCTGGCCGCTGGAAGGCCGCAACTTCGATGCGGTGGTGGTAACCAACTACCTGTGGCGCCCTCTTTGGCCTCGCATCCTGGCTTGCATAGGACAAGGCGGTGTGCTGATATATGAAACGTTTGCCCACGGCAATGCCAGCGTAGGCAAACCTTCACGGCCCGACTTTCTGCTCCAACCCGGCGAATTGCTGCGCGAATGCGCCGGGTTGCGCACCGTGGCTTACGAGGACGGCTTCCTCACCGATCCCGACCGTTTCGTACAGCGCATCGCCGCCGTGCGCGAAGCGGCAGACACCTCAGCCCAACCGACGCGTTATTCCCTGCGCGCCGCTGGGTAGAATGCGTGTTCAACTTTTTGCATTCAACCGAAGCACTACCGACCTATGAATCCGATCACCGGCAGCATCGTGGCCCTGGTCACACCCATGCATGAAGATGGCAGCGTGGACTACCCCGCCCTCCGAAAGCTGATCGACTGGCACATCGCCGAAGGCACGGACTGCATCGGCGTTGTCGGCACCACGGGCGAATCGCCCACCGTGACGGTCGAGGAACACTGCGAAATCATCCGTGTGTCCGTGGAGCAGGCGGCAGGCCGTAAGCCCATCATGGCTGGTTGCGGCGCAAATTCCACGGCAGAGGCCATTGAACTGGCCCGCTTTGCCAAGAAAGTCGGCGCCGACTGCCAGCTGCAAGTGGTGCCCTACTACAACAAGCCCACCCAGGAAGGCCAGTACCAGCACTTCAAGGCCATCGCTGAAGCCACTGGCGACCTGCCCATCGTCCTGTACAACGTGCCCGGCCGCAGCGTGGCCGACATGGCCCACGACACCGTGCTGCGTCTGGCGCAAATCCCCGGCATCGTCGGCATCAAGGAAGCCACGGGCAACATCGAGCGCGCTCAATGGCTCATCAAGGAAACCCCGGCAGACTTCGCCGTCTATTCCGGTGACGACCCGACCGCCGTGGCGCTGATGCTGTGCGGCGGCCAAGGAAACGTTAGCGTGACCGCCAACGTCGCCCCCCGGCTGATGCACGAACTTTGCATGGCCGCCATCGCTGGCGACTTGAAGAAGGCCATGGAAATCCAGATGCGGCTGCTGCCCGTGCACCGCCAGCTCTTCGTGGAGCCCAACCCTATTCCCGTGAAGTGGGCCATGGCCCGCATGGGTTTGAGCGGCCCTGCACTGCGCCTGCCCCTGACCCCCATGACCAGCGGCAACCAGCCGGCCCTGGAACAGGCACTGAAGGCCGCTGGCCTGCTGTAACCCCTGCCCGCAACGCGATCCCCCAGACAACGCCAGACCGCTCCATGAAACAAGACATCCTTCAGCGCACTGCAAACCTGCAAACCTCCTCGCTGCGTCACGCCGTGCCTCGTTGGTCGGCACTGGCTGTCGCCGCTTTTGTGGCAACTGGCTGCTCGGTGCTTCAAGAAGACAAGATCGACTACAAGAGTGCCAAGCAGGCCAATACCCTGGAAGTCCCGCCGGACCTGACCCAACTCAACCGTGAGTCCCGCTACGTGGTGCCGGGCAACGTGGTTACCGCTTCGGGTTACCAGGTGGCCCAGCCTGCACAAAAGGTGCCGACGGCTGCCACCAGCGTGGGTGACGTGCGCATTGAACGTGCGGGCAACCAGCGCTGGCTGGTGGTCAGCCGCCCGGCCGACCAGCTTTGGAGCCCTGTGCGCGACTTCTGGCAAGAAAACGGCTTCCTCCTGACGCTGGATCAGGAGAACCTGGGCGTGATGGAAACCGACTGGGCCGAAAACCGCGCCAAGCTGCCTCAAGACATCATCCGCTCCACCATCGGCAAGGTGTTCGACAGCCTTTACTCCACCGGCGAGCGCGACAAG
Organism: Burkholderiaceae bacterium; assembly: GCA_041913045.1. GTDB lineage: Bacteria > Pseudomonadota > Gammaproteobacteria > Burkholderiales > Burkholderiaceae_C > CAMLOF01. The sequence goes on from JAYSGB010000002.1 coordinate 9,458, forward strand.
TTCCGCACCCGTCTGGAACGCAATGCCAACGGCGGCACCGAGATCTACATCAGCCACCGCGGCATGATCGAGGTGTACGACAGTGCGCGCAAAGACACGACCGTGTGGCAGCCCCGCCCGGCTGACGTGGAATTGGAAGCCGAATTCCTGCGCCGCCTGATGGTCAAGCTCGGCGTCAGCCAGGAACAGTCCAAGGCCCTGCTCGCCGCCGGCGCCACCGCCACTTCGTCCAAGGTCACGATGGTCAACAACCAGCCCGTTGTGCAGATCAACGAAGGATTCGACCGCGCTTGGCGCCGCGTCGGCCTGGCACTTGATCGCACCGGCTTCACGGTGGAAGACCGCGATCGTGCGCAAGGCGTCTACTTTGTGCGTTACGTCGAGGCAGACGTGAACAAGGCGCCTGAAGCCAAGCCTGGATTCTTCAGCCGCCTGTTTGGCAGCTCCACGACCAAAGAGGCTACGCCCGTGCGTTACCGCATCAGCGTCAAGAGCAATGCGGACCAGACCACCGTCGCGGTGCTCAATGCCAGTGGCCAGCCGGAAACCTCCGCAACGGCCCAACGCATCGTGCAGGTCATTGCAGACGATCTGAAGTAACACCTCAGCCACCCGGTGCTGCCCGTCAAACGCAGCAGCACCGGGCACAAAAAAACCGCCTCAAAGAGGCGGTTTTTTTGTTGGAGAGAAAGCAGATTACTGCTTCTTCTCTTCCGGCTTTTGCTCAGCAGCGGGAGCAGCAGCGTCAGCGGCCGGAGCAGCGGGGGCTGCAGCAGGAGCAGCGGCGTCAGCAGCGGGGGCGGCAGGAGCAGCAGCAGGAGCTTCCACAGCAGGTGCGGGTGCAGGAGCAGCGGCTTCTTCTTTTTTACCGCATGCGGCCAGTGCCACAGCAGCCATCAGAGCGGCGATAACGAGCGACTTGTTCATTTGAGCGAAGGATGGGTAAGTATCCGGGAGTGTTTGAGCTTCACCGACACGACCCTCCCGAAGGGCCTCGCCAGTGAAACTGGTGCACCATTGTTGAAGATGTTTGCACCAGTTCGGCGCGAATCATAATCCGCAAAACGGTTCGGGTTAACCCTCACCGTGAATTTTTTTACTACAAGATGTTTCTGTCTCTTTTTGGCAACGACAGTTACGCGGATGCATTCAGAGCCCGCAGCATCAGTCATGCGTCAGATGCAGCCACCCGGCATCGAACCAATCGGCGAGCAAGGCCTGCGCCTCAGGGCTTGCTCGCATGACTTTGGCTGCAGGCAAGCTACGCCCGTCAGCCAGCTCCCGCATCAGGCGGGCATCCTTGCCCGCAGCACGGAACGCCTCCCCGTTGATGAAAATGTGGTGCGCGTCGTACATCATCCGGGTCCGCCTGTCCAGGGTGATCGCACCAGCTTGCCAAGCCGCGTTCGGCTCCTCAAACCAGACACGAGGCTTGGGTTCAGTCATCACCTCACCCAGAGCACACGCGAGCGACATGGGGTCTGCCACCATGCGCCGCATGCCTTCCTGGGCAAAGGCCAGCAGCCCTTCGGGCATGGCGGCAGGCTGCGCCGTTGCCTCCTGACTGGGGTCACGGTACAACGTCTCGTCTTCGTATTCGTCTGCCAGGCGCAGCGCCAGTTCACCCGCAAGCCCACCGCGTTGTGGCACCCTGAAGCCTACGGAGTAAGTCATGCACTCACCGCCTTCAGCAACGCCGTCATGCGCCCATTTGGGGGGCAGGTACAGCATGTCGCCCGGCTCCAGCACCCACTCTTCCTCCGGCTCAAAGTTGCTCAGAATCTTGAGAGGAACGCCCTCTTCCAGCGTCAAGTCTTTCTGCCTGCCAATGCGCCAGCGGCGCTTGCCTTGGGCTTGCAGCAGAAACACGTCGTAACTGTCGAAATGCGGGCCAACGCCGCCCCCCTCGCTGGCCCAGGAAATCATCAGGTCATCAAGCCTGGCGTCGGGCACAAAGCGAAAGCTCTTCATCAAGTTGTGCACGGCGTCCACGTGCAAATCCACCCCCTGCACCAGCAAAGTCCAGTCTGGGCGTTTGAACGCCGGAAACGCGGAGCGGTTGAACGGTCCATGGCGCAACTGCCACGCGCCGCTGTCTTCGCGCACGATCAACCGGGATTCGACGTCTTCGCGCCCCGAGAGCGCAAACAGTTCTGGCCGAGACAAGAGCGGCTGAAAGCCGGGAATCGCCTGGCGAATCAGCAAGGGCTTTTTCTGCCAGTGCTTGCGCATGAACTGTTGAGGGGTAAGGCCGCCCAACAAGGCGAGAGGTTGGTTGGACACAGGGGGCTGCGCAGCGCCAGAGAGAGCATGGGCTTGAGAAGTCATGGGACAATTGTCCCCGATAAACCCGGGGGAACCGCCCCACCCAGCACCTGCAAAAGATGAACGACTCTTCCGACTCCAGCCGTCAATCGAACGAAGCCTCCATGGCCATCACGCCCCAGTGCGTTGTAGCGCTGACATGGACCTTACAGGACACCCTGGGTGAACTGCTTGACGAACTGGAAGAGCCTGTTGAGTTCCTGTTGGGCGGCAACGATCTACTGGCCAAAATCGAGGAAACCCTGCAGGGGCACCAAGTTGGTGATGTGCTGGAAATGCACTTGGAGCCAGAGCATGCCTTTGGTGACTTTGACGACCAATTACTCTTTCTGGAGCCTCGATCTGCTTTTCCGAAGGATCTGGAAGAAGGCATGGCCTTTGAGGGCCTGCCCAAAGGCTGCAACACCGAAGCACCAGCAGACCGCGTCTACTTTGTGAGCGAGATATACCCCGACCACGTAGTGCTGGATGCCAACCACCCGTTGGCAGGTATAGCCCTGCGCTTGAAGTTGAAGGTGCACGCCGTGCGAGAAGCCACCGTTGACGAGGTGGGCGCCGGTACCCTTGGCACCGGCTTTTTCAAGCTGGGCAGCTGAGACCAAGTCAGCCGCGCCCTGGAGGCTGAAGATCAGCCCCGGCCTGTGGAGCCGTACCCGCCCGCGCCGCGCTCGGTTGCGACGGAAAAGTCATCCACGATGTTGAACTGTGCCTGCACGACAGGCACGATCACCAACTGCGCAATGCGCTCCATGGGCTGGATGGTGAACGCTGTGTCACTGCGGTTCCACGCACTCACCATCAGCTGCCCCTGGTAGTCACTGTCGATCAGGCCAACCAGGTTACCCAGGACGATGCCATGCTTGTGCCCAAGGCCCGAGCGAGGCAGGATGAGTGCGGCGTAACCCGCATCAGCCAAGTGGATGGCCATGCCCGTGGGCACGAGCTGCCAGGCATTGGGCTGGAGCGTCAGCGGCTCATCCAGGCAGGCCCGCAGGTCCAACCCTGCGCTGCCTGCCGTGGCGTAGGCCGGAAGCTGCTCTTTCAACCTCTCATCGAGGATCTGCAAATCAACTCGCACGGCCCAGCCTCACTTGGAAGGTTTCTTCATGTCGTCCATGAGCGCCTTCATGGGATCCGGCTCCTCGCCCTCTGACGGGGCAGGCTGCGCCCCCTCTTCTGCAGGAGCTGCATCGCCAGAAGCGTCCGGCTGGGTGCCCTCTTCTTCGGAAGACTCCTCGGCCGGAGCCATGTCAAGCAGCATGTCCGTAACCTGGGACTCGTCGACCTTCTGCGCTTTTTCGATGTTGCCGGTGACCAGGCCAGGGTGCATGATCACAACGGCCACCATGATCAACTGCAGCACGATGAACGCGATGGAGCCCTTGTAGATCTGCGCCGTGGTAACAGCGGGAATGCGCTGCTTGGTCACCGAATCGGTGTAGTCATTGCGCGCGGCAACGCTGCGCAGATAGAACAGCGCAAAACCGAAGGGCGGCGTCAGGAAAGAGGTCTGCAGGTTCATAGCGATGATCACGCCAAACCAGATCAGATCAATACCCAGCTTGTCGGCCACCGGCGCCAGCAGCGGGATCACGATGAACGCGATCTCGAAGAAGTCGATGAACATGCCCAGGACGAACACCAGGATGTTCACCACGATCAGGAAGCCCAGCGCACCACCGGGCATCTTGTCAAACAGGTGCTCCACCCAGATGTGGCCGTCGGCCGCGTTGAAGGTGAAGCTGAACACCGTCGAGCCGATCAGGATGAACAGCACGAAGATGGACAGCTTGGTGGTGTTCTCCAGTGCCTGCTTCAGCAGAGGCACCGTCAGACGCCTGCGCGAGCCAGCCATGATCAATGCGCCCAGCGCGCCCATGGCACCGCCTTCTGTAGGCGTTGCCACGCCCAGGAAGATCGTTCCCAGCACCAGGAAGATCAGGACCAGCGGCGGGATCAGCACAAAGGTCACCTGCTCTGCCAGACGAGACAGAAGGTTCAGGCGGAGCAGTCGGTTGAGCAACGCCAGACCAAGCGCCAGGAAAGAACCCACCGTGGTGGACATGATGATGATCTCATCGCCCGGCGCAGGCATTTCGCGGCCGATCCAGGGGTTGATGATCGATTCGTGCACCTGCGCCCAAACGTAGCTGGCCACGGCGCAAACGACGAGCAACACAAACAAGGAGCGGTGACCGCTGGCACCGTTGTCCTCGGTGTAGATACGGGCCTCTTGGGGCAGAGCGGGTACCCACGCTGGCTTCACGACAGCCACCACAGCGACGAAGGCGATATACAAGCCCACCAGCATCAGGCCAGGAATGAGCGCGCCAGAGTACATGTCGCCCACGGAACGGCCGAGCTGGTCGGCCAGCACGATCAACACCAGCGACGGCGGAATGGCCTGCGCCAACGTGCCCGAAGCTGTGATCACACCCGTGGCAATCGTACGGTTGTAGCCGTAGCGCAGCATGATGGGCAGAGAGATCAGGCCCATAGAGATGACGGCGGCTGCCACCACACCCGTGGTTGCGGCCAACAGAGCACCCACCATGATGACCGCGACAGCCAAGCCGCCGCGCACGGGGCCGAACACTTGGCCCACGGTTTCGAGCAGGTCTTCCGCCATTCGGCTTCGCTCAAGGATGATGCCCATGAGCGTGAAGAATGGAATGGCAAGCAAGGTGTCGTTCTGCATGATGCCGAACACACGCAGCGGCAAGGCCTGGAAGAGGTTGGACGGGAAAAGTCCAACCTCCATGCCAATCAAGCCGAAGAACAGACCTGTGGCAGCCAGCGAGAACGCTACGGGAAAGCCAGCCAGCAGGAAGAAAAGCAGGCCCGCGAACATGACGGGCACAAAGTTCTGAGACAGGAATTCGATCATGGTGGTCGCGCTCAGTGTTTTTGGGTTTGCGCGCCGGCAGATTCGGCGGCCTGATGTTCGGCCTCAGCGATTTCCTTGGCCAGCAATTCGGTCTCGCTCGGGCCGGTGTGCTCAAGCGGGTCGGGGCCAGCACCGAAGAGGAAATTCAAGCGCTTGATCAGCTCGGAAACACCTTGCAGGAAAAGAATGGCAAAACCCAGCGGGATCAGGCCATAAACGGGCCAACGGATCAAACCGCCAGCATTGGACGACATCTCACCCGACTCCCAGGCCTGAATGAAAGTGGGCCAACCCAGGGTGCCCATCATCCAGCACAGAGGGAACAGGAATGCCACGATGCCAATGACGTCCACCCAGTTGCGACCGCGCGCGCTGAACTTGCTGGACACGAAGTCGATACGAACGTGTGCATTGCGGAGAAAGGCATAACCACCACCCAGCATGAACACTGCGGCGAACAGGTACCACTGGATCTCCAACAAGCTGTTGGAACTGGTGTTGAACACCTTGCGCACGATCGCGTTGCCCGCACTGATCAAGGTGGCAGCCAGAATCAGCCACATAGCCAGTTTGCCGATCATGTCATTGAAGGCATCGATCAGTCGTGAGAGTCTCATCAAGAACGGCATGTCTGCTCCGTCTGTTACGAAAAAAGCCCCGCATGAAGCGGGGCTCCATTCAGGGGTCACCGATATTACAGCTTCGCGCCTTGCATGTAACGGTCGAACGACGCCTCGGTGAAGCGGAACCACAGGTTGGCGTCCTTGCGGTAGTTGGCGTAGTCGGTGTAGATCTTCTTCCAGTTCGGGTTCTTGGCGCTCAGGTCAGCGTAGAGCTCGTTGGAAGCCTTGAACGCAGCGTCCATGACCGTCTTCGGGAAGGCCTGGATCTTGACGCCGGAAGCAGCCAGCTGCTTGAGCGCCGTGGGGTTCAGGATGTCGTAGCGCGCCTGCATGGTGGTGTGCGCAATGGCTGCCGCACATTCCACAATGGCTTTGTTTTCAGCAGACAGAGCGTTGTAGGCCGCGGTGTTGCAGTACAGAGTCAGCTGCGGGCCGCCTTCCCACCAGCCGGGGTAGTAGTAGTTCTTGGCAACTTTGTTGAAGCCCAGCTTCTGGTCGTCGTAAGGACCGACCCACTCGGCAGCGTCGATGGTGCCTTTTTCCAGTGCCTGGTAAATCTCGCCAGCCGGGATGCTTTGTGGCACACCGCCCAGGGCACCGTGGATCTTGCCCACGAAGCCGCCAAGACGCATCTTCAGACCCTTCAGGTCGGCCACGCCCTTGATTTCCTTGCGGAACCAGCCACCCATCTGGGCACCGGTGTTACCCATGGGGAAGTTGACGATGTTGTACTGGGAGTAGAACTCGCGGAACAGCTTCATGCCGTTACCTTCGTACTGCCATGCGGTCATCTGGCGGCTGTTGAGGCCGAAAGGAATGGCCGTGTCCAGAGCAAACGTGTCGTCCTTGCCAAAGAAGTAATACGGGGCGGTGTGAGCTGCCTCGATGGTGCCTTGCTGAATAGCGTCAACCACGCCGAATGCGGGCACCAGTTCACCGGCAGGGTGCACCGTGACCTGGAACTTGCCGCCGGACATGGCGGTGACGTGTTTGGCAAACACCTCGGCCGCGCCGTAGATGGTGTCCAGCGCCTTGGGGAAGCTGGACGCCAGACGCCAACGCACTTGCGCCTGGGCGTGTACTGCGGGTGCGGCACCAGCGGCCAGGACACCGGCAATACCGGCGTTTTTGATCAGGGAACGACGATCCATTGTTGCTTGACTCCAAGTAGAAGTTGTCGAAAAGTGGAGCTTGTGCAGCCGCTGAGAAATTCAGTAAAACTGCCAAGACGCAGCGGATTTTACGGATCGACTGTGGGACAAACCGGGGGGGGGTTTCCCTCGGTTTGATGCGTTAGGCCTGAAATATTTTCAAGACCCAGAGGGCTTAATTCACGACCTTGAGTTGAGCAGGCGCGGCATTGATCAACGCGGCGAAACGCGCACGAACGCTGGTCTCGATGCCTTGCGCGTCGAGCCCCAGCATGGCCAGCAGTTTGCCCGGGTCACCGTGCTCGATGAATCGATCGGGCAAGCCCAGGTTCAGCACCGGCAAAACCTTGCCATTTGCCTGCAAGGCCTCAAGCACAGCACTGCCCGCACCACCGGCAATGGCCCCCTCTTCAACCGTGACGATGGCGTCATGTTCGCTCGCTACCTTGTCGAGCAGGTCAAGGTCGAGCGGCTTCGCCCAGCGCATGTTAACCACGGTGGCGTTGAGCGCCTCCCCCGCCTGCAATGCAGGGTAAAGCAAGGTGCCAAAGGCCAGTATGGCCACGCCCTTGCCCCGGCGGCGGATTTCGCCCTTTCCATACGGCAGGCTTTCTGGCCTGCCAGGCAACTGTGTACCAACACCAGCGCCACGCGGGTAACGCACGGCCACGGGGTGGTTTTGCTCATAGGCGGTGGTAAGCAGGCGGTAGCACTCTGCCTCGTCAGCCGGGCAGGCGATCGCCATGTTGGGAATGCAGCGAACGAACGGGATGTCATAGGCGCCAGCGTGGGTGGCGCCGTCTGCCCCCACAATGCCAGCGCGGTCCAGCGCAAAGACCACTGGCAGGTTCTGCAATGCAACGTCGTGCACGAGTTGATCGTAGGCACGCTGCAGGAAAGTGGAATAGATGGCCACCACCGGCTTGACGCCCTCACAGGCCATGCCCGCCGCAAAAGTGACCGCATGCTGCTCGGCAATGCCGACATCATGGTAACGGTCGGGGAAGCGCTGGTGGAATTCCACCATGCCTGAACCTTCGCGCATGGCGGGGGTGATGCCGACCAGCCGCTTGTCCTGCTCCGCCATGTCACATAACCATTGGCCAAACACCTGGCTGAAGGTGGGTTTGGCCGGTGTGGCGGGCTTTTGCAGGCCCACGCTAGGGTCGAACTTGCCAGGGCCGTGGTAGGCAATCGGGTCGGCCTCGGCCAGCTTGTAGCCCTGCCCCTTTTTGGTGACCACATGCAGAAACTGCGGGCCTTCCAGGTGGCGGATGTTCTGCAGCGTGGGAATAAGTGAGTCGAGGTCGTGCCCGTCGATGGGGCCGATGTAGTTGAAACCAAACTTCTCGAAAAGCGTGGCGGGCACGACCATGCCCTTGGCCTGCTCCTCCAGCCGCTTGGCCAGTTCGAACAGCGGCGGCGCCACGCTGAGCACCTGCTTGCCCACGTGCTTGGCGGCCGAATAGAAACGTCCGCTCATCAACTGCGCCAGGTAGCGGTTGAGCGCCCCAACTGGCGGGCTGATAGACATGTCGTTGTCGTTGAGGATGACGAGCAGGCGGCAGTCGGCCACGCCCGCGTTGTTCAGGGCCTCGAACGCCATGCCTGCGGTCATGGCCCCGTCACCGATGACGGCGATGGAGTGGCGAAGCTCGCCCTGCTGCTTGGCAGCCAGTGCCATGCCCAGCGCGGCGGAAATGCTGGTGGAAGAATGCGCCGTGCCGAAGGCGTCGTATTCGCTTTCGCTGCGCATGGGGAAGCCGCTGATGCCTCCGAGCTGGCGCAAGGTGGGCATCTGGTCGCGACGTCCGGTCAGGATCTTGTGCGGGTAGGTTTGGTGGCCCACGTCCCACACCACGCGGTCTTGCGGGGTGTTGAAGACGTAATGCAAAGCCACTGTGAGCTCGACTGTGCCCAGGTTGGAGCTGAGGTGCCCGCCCGTCTTGGCTACGCTGTGCAGCAGGAATTCACGCAGCTCATCGGCCAGGGGGCGCAGTTGCTGGCGCGACAGGCGGCGCAGGTCGGCGGGGGAATTGATGGTGGAAAGCAAGCCACTCATGGTTCAGGTTCTCGGTTGCGGCGCGGCATCAATGGGTGCGGCGCACCACCCAATCGGCAATGGCGTGCAGGGCACGGGTGTCGGGCAGACCACTGGCGTCGAGCAAAGCGTGTGCTTCATCCAGCAAGCCCTGCGCATAAGCTTGTGCGCCGTCCAGGCCCAGCAGCGATACGAATGTGGGCTTGTCCGCTGCAGCGTCCTTGCCTGCGGTCTTGCCCAAAGTGGCGGAGTCGGCGGTAACGTCAAGGATGTCGTCAACCACCTGGAAAGCAAGCCCCAGGGCGCGCCCATAGGCAGCCAACGCAGGCAGCGACTCGGGCCGGGCACCCGCAGCGGTAGCGCCCATGGTGACGCTGGCCAGCAAAAGAGCTCCCGTCTTGCGGCGGTGCATCTCTTCGAGCTGGCTTTGGCTGAGCACTTGGCCCACGCCAGCCAAGTCAATGGCCTGTCCGCCTGCCATGCCCTGGTGCCCAGCGGCAATGGCCAACTGGCGGCACAGCCGCGCCACCTGAACATCGCTCAAGCTGCCGTCGTCTGGGGCAAGCAACTCAAAGGCCAGCGCCTGCAGAGCATCTCCGGCGAGCAGCGCCTGGGCTTCGCCAAACTTCACGTGCACGGTGGGCTTGCCACGGCGCAGAACGTCGTTGTCCATGCAGGGCATGTCGTCGTGCACCAGGGAATAGGCATGCACCAACTCCAAGGCACAAGCCGCACGCAGCGCAGCCTGCGCGGCGTTGCCCTGCAACTCGCCACCGTTGACCGCCTCGGCAGCCGCGAGCACCAGCAAAGGCCGCAGGCGTTTGCCGCCATCGAGCACGGCGTAGCGCATGGCATCGCCCAAGCCAGCGGGCGCATCAGCCGGCACCCATTTTTCCAGAGCCCGCTCAACGCGTTCGAGTTGCGATTCGACCCAGGCAGGAAAATCCAGCGCGCATTCCACGTTCTGCATCATGCGCCTCCGGTCCAATTCTTGAGTTCGCCGTTGTCCATCACCTGGATCTGCTGCTCCACGGCGTCGAGCTTGGCACGGCAGAACTGCAGCAGCACTGCACCGCGTTGGTAGGCTGTGAGCAGTTCGTCCAGCGGCAGTTGACCTGCGTCCAGACGCACCACCAGCGCCTCCAGCTCCTGGAGGGCAGCTTCATAGGTGGTGGGCAGTGGAGCGGTGTCTTGCGACGCAGGGGGCTTGGCCATGTGGGGAAGATTTGCGGGAAACGTGCGATTTTAGGCTTTTCCCTCCATCTCGGAACTGACGGCGACGTTCGGCCCCGCGTCACGCAAGTGCATGCGGGTTCGCGGCACTGGCATTTTCCGGACGTCCTGCCACAATGGGCCTTCTGACCACCCCAGAAGGAGCGCGGCATGCCCCCACTCCCCAAGGCTAGCCAGCCATGAAGCGCCCTGCCATCTACAGCAGCGGGCGCACGCCTGCAGCCGCCCCCGTTGATGCGGCAGGGCTTGGTGTTGGCTCCAGTTCGCAAGAGGCACCCCCCCCGCCGGTGGATTCACCCACACTTTCCGGATGGCGCACCCAGCTGGCCCGTGTTGCCGTGCATCCCGTTGCGCTGTGGGCTGGCATGGCGCTGCTTGGCACGCTGTTGCTGCTGAATCTGTGGCGGGGCCCTGCAAGCAGTGGATCAATCACACAAAAAACCATTGACGACGCCGTGCTGCACACCCTGAATGAGAAGGTGCTGCCATCGCAGGTGGCACGCGCCTACGAGGCGGTGCTGCCTTCGGTTGTCCGTGTAACGGGCTACGTCACCCACCCCAAGACGGGGGAGCAGATTGAACACGGCGTGGGTACGGGGGTTGTCATCGTGGACCGGGGGGTGATCCTGACCAATCTGCACGTAGCAGCAGGCGCCCAGACGCTGAAGGTGGAGTTCCACGACGGAACCGAAACCGCTGCCAGTCTGGTAGGTGCCCAGCCCGAGCACGACTTGGCGGTGTTGCAGGCCCACGAGGTGCCAGATGACCTTCAGCCCGCCACCATGATCTCGACCGCCGACCTGCTTCCCGGCGATCAGGTGGCCGCAGTGGGCTTTCCCTTTGGCATCGGGCCTTCGGTTTCGGCGGGCGTGGTGTCCGGGCTGCAACGCTCCTTCGAGTCGCCGGACGGCAAACAGTCCATGGACAACCTGATCCAGTTCGACGCCGCGGCCAACCCGGGCAATTCCGGCGGCCCGCTGGTGACCATGAGCGGCGAGGTGGTGGGCATCGTCACTGCCATCTACAACCCCAACCGGCAGCGCACGTTCGTGGGCATAGGCTTTGCGGTGCCCATTGAAAGTGCTGCGTCCGCCGTGGGGCTGCCGCCCTTCTAACCCCCTGTTGAAAGGCACGACATGACCGCATTCACGCCCGAGACTGACACCGCCCAGCTGATGGAGCAGATTCTTTACGAGGTCAAGCGCGTGGTGGTGGGCCAGGACCGCTTCTTGGAGCGGGTGATGGTGGCCATGCTGGCGCAGGGCCACCTCCTGGTGGAGGGCGTGCCCGGGCTGGCCAAGACGCTCACCGTCAAGACCCTTGCCCAGGCGGTGCGCGGGCAGTTCAAGCGCATCCAGTTCACACCAGATCTTGTGCCGGCCGACCTGGTCGGCACACGCATCTACAACCAGAAGACCGCCGAATTCGGCACCACACTGGGCCCCGTTTTCACCAACCTGCTGCTGGCCGACGAGATCAACCGCGCCCCCGCCAAGGTGCAGAGCGCCTTGCTGGAGGTGATGCAGGAAAGGCAGGTCACCATCGCGGGGGAGACCCACCACGTGCCCAACCCCTTCCTGGTGATGGCAACGCAGAACCCCATAGAGACCGAGGGCACCTATCCCCTGCCCGAGGCTCAGGTGGACCGTTTCATGATGAAAGTGCTGGTGGACTACCCCACCGACGAGGAAGAAGCGGTGATCGTGGAGCGGGTGACCGGGCCGCGCATTGACGTGACGCCTGTGGCCAGCACCGAACAACTGGCGGCCCTGCAGGCCCGTTGCCGTGAGGTGTATGTGGACCCGGCGCTGGTGCAGTATGCGGTGAAGCTGGTGTCGGCCACACGCAAGCCAGCGCAACACGGGTTGACCGACCTGCAGCGGCACATCACCTACGGTGCCAGCCCGCGCGCCACCATATCGCTGACCGAAGGCGCACGTGCCCTGGCCTTGCTGCGCGGGCGAACCTACGCCCTGCCCGAAGACATGACCGACTTGGCGCCTGACGTGTTGCGCCACAGGCTGGTGCTGTCCTACGAAGCTCTGTCGGAAGGACTGGACGCGGACGCCTTGGTGCAGAAGATCATGGCCAAGGTGGCTGCGCCAGCCAAACTCCTGGCCCATGAGGCACAGGCCAAGGTGGCCTGAGACCGGAGCACCGCCATGTGGTGGAACCGCCGCCCCGCCGCCAACGACCCGCCGCCTGCATCTGCGGCGCAGGGCCAGGCGCCTGAGCGTGCCGAAGCGTTGCTGCGGCGCCTGGAGTGGACCGTATTGCGCCGTCTGGACGGCCTGGTGCAGGGTGAACATCGCACCTTCATGCGAGGCGGCGGCCTGGACCTGGCCGACCTGCGCGAATACCAGCCGCACGACGACGTGCGCCGCATCGACTGGAACGTGACCGCCCGGCTGCAACAGCCCCATGTGCGCCTGTTCCTGGAAGACCGCGATCTGGTGGCCTGGTTCGTGCTGGATTGCAGCCAATCCCTGCGCTTCGGTGGGGCCGACCGCGACAAACGCCAGGTGATGCTGGAGTTCGTGGCGGTGCTGGCAAAAGTGCTGGCACAACACGGCAACCGGGTAGGTGCGCTGATCTACGGAAACGGCCCGCAACGTCTGGTGCCGCCAGGCGGGGGCAGACAGCAGGTACTGCGCCTGCTGCACACCATGGACACACCGGGCGACAACGCCCAGGGCAAGAGCGACACCACCGAAACCCGGCTGGCCGAATGGCTGAGCGCCGCCGGACAATTCATGAAGCGCCGGGCAGCGGTTTTCGTGCTGTCAGACTTCATCAGCGCCCAGGGATGGGAACACCCGCTGGGCCGCTTGGCCCTGAAGCACGATGTGCTGGCCGTGCGCCTGTTTGACCCGCTTGAGCAAAACCTACCAGACCTGGGTTTACTGCCACTGCGCGACGCCGAGAGCGGCGAAAGGCTGTGGGTGGACACACACGACGCGGGGTTTCGCCAGCGTTTTGCCCGGCTGGCGGCAGAGCGCGAGGAAAGCATCCGCCAAGGCCTGGCCCGTGCAGGGGTGGACACACTTGAGGTATCCACCAGCGACAACCTGGGCGAAGCGCTTTTGCGTCTGGCTGCCATGCGCCGCCACCGCCCCGCAGGCATGAACCAGAAGGCCGGGGGAGGCAAGGCATGAAACCACTGATGACCTTCATGTGGCCGCAACTGCTGTGGCTGTTGCTGGCCGTACCCTTGCTCGTGCTTATCTACATTTGGATGCTGCGGCGCAAGCGGCAGATGGCGGTGCGCTACGCCAGTCTGTCCCTGGTTAAAGAGGCCATGGGCGCACAAGCATGGAAACGGCACATTCCCGCCGCGTTGCTGCTGCTGGCCATTACCGTCATGCTGCTGGCCGCTGCCCGCCCCTATGCCACGGTGACCCTGCCCAACACCCAGCAGACCATCATCCTGGCCATGGATGTCTCGGGCAGCATGCGTGCCACAGACGTGGAACCCAACCGGCTGGTGGCGTCGCAGAACGCGGCCAAGGCTTTCCTGGCCGAACTGCCGCGCCACGTGAAGGTTGGCATCGTCGCCTTTGCGGGAACGGCCCAGGTGGTGCAGCCCCCCACATTGAGCCGCGAGGACCTGTCGGCCGCAATTGACCGCTTTCAAATGCAACGCGCCACCGCCATCGGCAGCGCCATCGTGGTGTCGCTGGCCGAAATCTTCCCCGACGCGGGCATAGACCTCTCCGAAATGACCTACGGCAGCAGCTCCCGCGGCCGCCCCATCGACGACCAGCGCGCCAAACGCCCGCCGCACACTCCTGTGCCGCCTGGCTCATACAGCTCGGCGGCCATCATCCTGCTGACTGACGGCCAGCGCACCACTGGCGTGGACACCTTGGAAGCAGCCCAGATGGCAGCCGAACGCGGCGTGCGCATCTACACCGTGGGCGTGGGCACCGTGGAGGGCGAGACGATCGGGTTTGAAGGCTGGTCCATGCGTGTGAGACTGGACGAAGAAACCCTGAAGGAAGTTGCCGTGCGCACGCTCGGTGAATACTTCTATGCGGGCACTGCCGAGAACCTGCGCCAGGTCTATGAATCTCTGGGCACCCGCCTGACCGTGGAGAAGAAGGAGACCGAGGTCTCCGGCCTGCTGGCCTTGCTGGGCGCGCTGCTCGCACTTTGCTCGGCTGCCCTGTCCTTGTGGTGGTTCAACCGCATCGCGTGACGAATCCGCGCCAGCGCGCGGACCTTTATTCGCCCCCCGGGGTACAATCCCGGTCCCTTTTCAACTCAATGGGAGTTGTTTCACCCTTCCCGCGCTGATCCGTTCATTCGTATCAATCAAAGCGCTTCCCTGCCCCTTCATAGGGGGAGTCTTTAGGTCAAGACCACCATGTCTGATTTGAGTCTTCAATTGCAGCAGGCCGCAAGCCAATTGCCCGTTTCCAGTTACTTCGACCAGGCGCTGTTCCAGCGCGAACTGGAGACCATCTTTCAGCGCGGGCCCCGCTATGTGGGGCACATCAACGCCGTACCCAACGTGGGTGACTACTATGCCCTGCCTCAAGAAGGCGAGGGCCGCGCACTCGTGCGCACCGCCAATGGCGTGGAACTGGTCAGCAACGTCTGCCGCCACCGCCAGGCCGTTATGCTCAAAGGCCGCGGCAACCTGGGTGAGAACAAGAGCGGCCACGCGGGTGGCAACATCGTCTGCCCCCTGCACCGTTGGACGTATTCCGGCGGCTCGGCCCTGGGCAGCGTCGGCGAGCTGATTGGCGCGCCGCATTTTGCGCAGGACCCCTGCCTGAACCTGCAGCGCTACCCGCTGCGCGAGTGGAACGGCATGCTGTTCGAGGACAACGGCCGCGACATCGAGGCCGATCTGGCCAACATGGGCCCGCGCAGCACGCTCAACTTCGACGGCATGGTGCTGGGCCACGTGGAACTGCACACCTGCAACTACAACTGGAAGACCTTCATCGAGGTCTACCTGGAGGACTACCACGTCGTGCCCTTCCACCCCGGGCTGGGCAACTTCGTGACCTGCGACGACCTGAAGTGGGAATTCAAGCCCGAATACTCCGTTCAGACCGTCGGTGTGCAGAACCTGATGGGCAAGAGCGGCAGCCCCGTCTACCAGAAGTGGCACGACGTGCTGATGCAATACCGCAACGGCGAACTGCCCGAGCAGGGCGCCGTGTGGCTGACCTACTATCCCCACATTATGGTGGAGTGGTACCCGCACGTGCTCACCGTTTCCACCCTGCACCCCATCAGCGTGGACAAGACGCTGAACATGGTGGAGTTCTACTACCCCGAGGAAATCGTCGCCTTCGAGCGCGAATTCGTCGAAGCCCAGCAGGCCGCCTACATGGAAACCTGCATCGAGGACGACGAGATCGCCGAGCGCATGGACGCAGGCCGCAAGGCCCTGCTGGCGCGCGGCGACAACGAGGTCGGCCCCTACCAGAGCCCCATGGAAGACGGCATGCAGCACTTCCACGAGTGGTACCGCGCCAGACTTGGCGAGCACCTGAAGGGCTGAGCCATCGCCCCAGCGCACGCCCCCCGGCCAGCCGAGGTCCGCACCATCCAGG
Source organism: Burkholderiaceae bacterium (assembly GCA_041913045.1). Lineage (GTDB taxonomy): Bacteria > Pseudomonadota > Gammaproteobacteria > Burkholderiales > Burkholderiaceae_C > CAMLOF01. The sequence continues at coordinate 25,288 of JAYSGB010000002.1, forward strand.
CGCTCTGGATGGTGCTGGCCGGTTTTCTGTTTGCCAGCATGGGGGTGTGCATCAAGTTCGCTTCGGCGCACTTCAACAGCTTCGAGATCGTGGCCTACCGGGGCCTGATCGGCGTCGTTTTCCTGATCGGACTGACCCGCGCACGCGGCGTGTCGCTGGCCACCACTGTGCCGATGATGCATGTTTGGCGCAGCATGGTGGGCGTGATCGCGCTGGTCACCTGGTTCTACGCGATTGCCAGCCTGCCACTGGCCACGTCCATGACGCTGAACTACATGAGCAGCATCTGGATTGCGGCCTTTTTGTTGGGCGGCGGCTTGCTGCTGCAGCGCAGCCCGGTGCAACTGCGCCAGCAAGGGCCCTTGTTTTTGACGGTACTGGCCGGTTTTGCAGGTGTGGCCTTGGTGCTGCGCCCAACTTTCGACGCCCACCAGATGGTGGGTGGACTGGCAGGGTTGATGTCTGGCCTGTTCTCGGCCTTTGCCTATCTGCAGGTCGCGGCCCTTTCACGCGTGGGTGAACCGGAAAGCCGCACGGTGTTTTATTTCTCCATCGGCGCCAGCCTGGTGGGCTTCATGGGCATGGCGGTCGTGGGTGCCAGCCCGTGGCACTGGCCTTCGGCCTTGTGGCTACTCCCCATTGGACTGCTGGCCGTGTTCGGCCAGCTTTGCATGACCCGCGCCTATGCCAGCGGAGCCACGCTGGTGGTGGCCAACCTGCAATACTTTGGCATTGCGTTCGCGGGCATCTACAGCATCACCGTCTTTGGCGACGACCTTCCCCTGGCAGGCTGGCTGGGCATGGGCCTGATCGTGGCCAGCGGCATTGCCGCCACTTTTCTGCGCGAACGCGCCGTACCCAAGCTGCCTGCGGAGGAGCACGCATGAGCCACCCCACCTACACCACCCTGATCACCGCCGAACAATTGCAGAGCCTGCGTGACAGCGGCACACCCCTGATGGTGTTCGACTGCAGCTTCGACCTGACCAATCCCGCCGCAGGTGAAACGCTTTACGGGCTGGAGCACATCCCGGGCGCCATCTACATTCACCTGGACCGCGACCTGAGCGCCGCACACGGGGCGACTGATGCTGCCTCAGGTGGCCGCCACCCGCTGCCCGGCCGGGAAACCTTCGCCAGCCGCATGCGTGCTCTGGGTTTTGAGCAGGGCATGCAGGCTGTGGTTTACGACCGCCAAGGTGCCAACTTCTGCGGGCGCCTGTGGTGGATGCTGAAGTGGTGCGGGCACGAGGCTGTTGCCGTGCTGGACGGCGGCTTGCCAGCCTGGACGGCAAGTGGTGGAACCGTTGAGAGCGGGCAAACCAACAAGGCCGTGGCCCCGGGAAACTTTGAACCTATGCCAACTAAGGCACAAACTGCCTCGGCAAAGCAGGTGTGCGAACGCCTGGGCTCCAACGCCCAAACCGTGCTGGACGCGCGGGCCACGCCCCGTTTCCGTGGCGATGTGGAACCGCTCGACCCAGTGGCTGGCCACATTCCCGGCGCACTCAACCGCCCGTTCACCGAGAACTTTCTCCCCAACGGTCGTTTCAAGCCTGCGGATCAACTGCGCGCCGAATTCACCGCGCTGCTGGCCGGGCGCGCGCCGCAAAGCGTGGTGCACCAGTGCGGCAGCGGCGTCACGGCTGTGCCCAACCTGTTGGCCATGGAGATTGCCGGGCTGGGCTGCACCACCCTGTTCCCGGGCAGTTGGAGCGAGTGGTGCAACACCCCCGGCATGCCTTGCGCGCGGGCCTGACAAAACCCCAGTCAGTCCTTGATGGCGGGAGCGGGAAAGACACCTTCCTCCTGCACGCAGCGCAACCAACCTTCGGCAGGCCCAGGCCGCCCGAAGAAGTAGCCCTGCAAAAGATCGCACCCATGCGCACGCAGAAACTCTGCCTGTGCTTGTGTCTCCACCCCTTCTGCAACCACGCTCAACTCCAGGTGGTGCGACATCTCGATGATGGTTTCAATCAGCGCGGCGTCGTTCGGGTTGGTGGTCAGGTCCTGCACAAAGCTCTTGTCCACCTTCAATTCCGTCAGGGGTAACTGCTTCAGATAAGACAGGTTGGAGTACCCGGTACCGAAGTCATCGACCGAGAACTGCACCCCCAGCGAGGCCAGTGCATTCATCTTCGCCACCACCTGCTGCATGTCCCCGATCATCAGACTCTCGGTCACCTCAATCATCAACAAGGCCGGACGCGCGCCTTCTTGCGCCAGCACGTCGCGCACCATGTCTACGAAACCGCTGTGGGAGAACTGCCTGGGGCTGACGTTCACCGCGACACGCAAAGGCATGCCTGAGCGCTCGAAGGCGTGAATCAGGCGCGCCGCCTCGCGCAGCGCCCAGGCACCCATGGGCACAATCTGACCGGTTTCCTCAGCGATGGGAATGAAAAGGTTGGGCGGAACGATGCCGCGTTCGGGGTGATTCCAGCGCAGCAAGGCCTCGGCGGCAACGATCTGGCCTCTCGTGTCAACCTGCGGCTGAAGGAACAACTCAAGCTGCCCACGTTCCACGCACTGCTGAAGGTCGCGCTGCAACTCAAAACGCTGGCGGGCCAGCTCGGCCATGTGTGCTTCGTAGAACGCATGCCCGCTGCCCCCCGCCCGCTTGACCTGGTGCAAGGCCGTGTCTGCCTGCCGCAAGACGTCGAGCACCTGCTCCGCGTAGGCCGAGTCGAAGTAACTCACGCCCACACTGATGCTGACCTGCACGCGGTCCCCCTGAACATCCAGCTCCGGGTGAAACGCGCCCAGCAAGTCCTGCACCCAGGCGTCTACCGCAGGCGCGTCATTCCCGGCGGGCCAGGGCCAGACGAAGCCAAACTCATCCGCCGACAGGCGACCCAACACAGCGTCTACAGGCGCAAGGGCTTGCAGTCGTTGCCCCACCGACATCAGCAAAGCATCGCCAAACGCTTGGCCACGTGCATCGTTCACGTGCTTGAAGCGATCGATATTGAGCAAAACCAGTGCCCCTCGGAGATGCGAGGCACCAGAGACAAGCACCTGTTCCAGCTGTTCGAGCAAGTAGGTGCGGTTGGGCAAGCCAGTCAGGCTGTCGAAATAAGCCAGCGTATGGATACGCGCCTCGGCCTTTTTGCGCTCGGTGATGTCTTGCTGTACGCCCAGATAATGGGTTACGTTTCCTTCGCCATCACGAATGGGGCTGATGATGGCGTGCTGCACATACTCCGACCCGTCTTTGCGGCGATTGACCAATTCCCCTTCCCACACCTCACCCTGGTTCAGTGAGGTCCAGAGTTCTTCGTAAGCCGCCTGCTGCGTTTGTCCAGCACTCAGCATGGCAGGGTTGCGCCCGATCAGCTCGGCACGCTCGTAACCACTGTTCTGTACGAAAAAGTCGTTCACATATTCAATTCGCCCGTCTTTGTTGGTAATGACGATGCTCTCAGGGCTTTGCTCAACCGCCTGCGAAAGCTGACGCAACCGCAGTTCGGTCTGCTTGCGCTCGGAAACATCCCAAGCGTTGCCCAGGTACCCGATGAACTCGCCCTGGCTGTTGTAGCGTGGTTTGCCATCGTTTTGCACCCAGCGGTATTCGCCGCTGGCATGCCGCAGGCGGTAGTCGAAGGTAAACGGCTGGCGCGTCGCAACGGCACTGCGGTATTGGGCCAGCACCCGGTCAACATCGTCTGGATGCACGCCGTCAAACCAACCAACACCCAGTTCCTGCTGCAACTGTCGCCCGGTGAACGCCAGCCACGCGGTGTTGAAAAACGTACCTTCTCCATTTGAGTCGGCAAGCCAGATCAGTGTGTGGCCGGTATTGAGAACGGTCTCCAGATCGTGTGACGCCTCTCGCAACTGGCTTGTCATCACGTGAAGACTGCGTGCCAGCTCACGTATTTCTGGGGGCGTCGATTCAGAGAGCTTTTCAAAACCTGCTGGTGCGTATTGATCTTCACCCACGCGCTGCGCCACGCCTGACAGATGCGCCAGAGGCTTGCCCACGCGCAACCCCAGCCATAGCGCCAAGGCTGCCGAAGCCAGCAAGCCAAAAAGAGCCGATGGCCAACGCAGCCACAGTTCCCGCCAGAACAGTTCAGACAACTGCCAGCGCCGGTCAACCTCCATGTAAACCACGCCCCGCCTGGGATTGACGATCTGCCCCTGCGACGCAGGCAACTGAAAGGGCATGAGCACGGACACCAGCCCGTCACCGTGGTCCTGAACGTCTGCCACCGCGGATTCCTGCGCGCGGTCCAGCCGCTGCTGCGTCAACCCCACGACCAAGCCACTGGCTGGCTGCCCCACCCATTCGCTGCGGTGGGCAAAAAGCACCTGCCCGGCCCCGTCTATCAACAAGGTCACCCCTTGCGACCGCTCTGCAGACGACAACATCACCTCGCGCTGCAGCGTGATGGCGTCGTCTGGCCAAAGCCTCTCAGCGGTGCGCACCAGACGCGCGACTTCCTGCCGGGCGTGCACCCGTACCTCGGTCATCACCTCCTGCCGCTGCTGCCACCAACCGACGCCCACCGAAAACACCAGCGTCAAGGCCATGGCCAGCAACACCAGCAAAGGCAGGCGCCAAATCAGGGCAGTCCATTTCCCCCTCATGCCGCCGCCCCCTGCTCCGGCAAGGCTGCGCCAGTGAACAGGTCTGACACATCCTGCGGGCGCTTGAGCAAACCGCTGTCTCGCATGAAACCAGCCAAAGATCTCGCCTGTGGCAGCAGCCTGGGCTCCGGCCCGTCAAGCAGCGAACGATTGGCTTGGAGGTCCGGGCGCTCCAACCCCTGCATGACCAATGCAATATCGTTAGGTTCCATGTGCAGCCTGCGAACGAGCCAGTTGGAGGCGTCCTGTGGCTTCAAACGCCACTGCTCGCAGGCCCTGAAGTACAAGCCCACCAACGCAGCCACATCGTCTGGCCGCTGGCTCAAGGCGGATTCGGTCACCGCTAGCACATCCACAATGCGCCACGGAATGCGACTGCTGTCAAACAGCACTTGCGCACCGGCCTGGGTCAGCCTGGCAGCCACCGGCTGGTAAGTCACCAGGGCGTCCACCTGCGGTGAGGCCCACGCCTCTAGATGCCCGTCAAATCCCACCGTCTGGACTTTCACCTGATCAGGTCCAAGGCCCAGCGCCTTCAAGCATTCGGCCAGCATCAGCGCCCCAAGTGCTCCGTTCTCCACGGCAATGGTTCTGCCGATCAGATCGGCAGGTTGGCGCACGTGGGGTTTGGCCAACACCACATCAGCACCGTTCGACACGTTGAACACCAAAACCACACGCATGTCCACGCCAGCTTCGCGCACACGCATGACCTCGTCCAAAGTCAGTGCAGCACAGTCTGCCAGCCCTGCGACCAAAGCGTGCATGGAGCTGGATGCGTCCGGAACCTCGTTGAGTTTGGTAAGAATGTCGGCCATCCACCCCTGCTGACGTGCATAAAACAGGGGTTCGTAACCAATCCAGGTATGAGCGCTCACCGTGAGTGGGGCAAAGCGCTGACCACACCCCCAGAGCCCCAGGCACGAGGTGGCTGCCGAAGCCAGTAACAGATGACGTCTTCGCATCAAGGCGATCGGGTGTGTTGCCATGGTTTGCCCGGGATACCGTGATGTTCCGGACGTATTGTGTGAACTATAGCAACACAATGGTGCCATCCACGCCAAGCCTCTAAGAGGCGCGGCTGGACACTGCTTTCAGTGGGAGTGAGCCATCCCACTGACCAGAGTGACCATGGCAATGCCGATCAGCAGCCACATGATTTGTGCAACGGTCTCGCGCAAGCTGAGCTTTCTTTGCAGCTGGGGGATGAGGTCCGCCAAGGCTACGTAGACAAAACTGCTGGACGCAGCGACCAGAAAGTACGGCAGGTAGTCTTGCAGCTGGGTGACCAAGGCAAAGCCGACAACACCACCCAAGGCTGTCACCGTACCGGCTAGCGACACCTTGAGCAAAGCCGCCCTGCGTGTGCCAGATGTTTCGCGCAACACCACCAGGTCACCCATGTGGTGTGGCACCTCGTGAGCGAGCACAGCCAGCGACGCTACGACGCCCAACCGGATGTCTGCCAGAAAAGCCGAGGCGATGAGAATGCCGTCGCCAAAGGCATGCACACTGTCGCCCGCCAGCACTGACCAGCCGCCGCTGCGCAGCCCTTCGTGGGCATGGCCGTGGTGGTGGTGCTGGTGCCCGGCATGCGTATGGGCACTGGCGTGCTCGTGGTGCTTATGCCCGTGGGTTGCGTGCTCTGGTGTGTGGTGCTCGTGCCCGTGGTGCCACAGCTCTGCCTTGTCCAGCAGGAAAAAGAAGACAACCCCAACAAGAAGCAGCGTGAACAGCTCGTGGGCGCTGGCTTCGCTTTCAAAAGCTTCAGGCAGAAGGTGCAGGAAGGCCGTGGCCAGCAGCGCACCCGCCGCCAGGCTGAGCATATGCTGGGTGTAGCGCGCCAGAATGCCCAGTCCCAGAGCGCCAGCCAGCCAGACGCTGCCGACACCGGCCATCACGGTGCCGGCCAGAATTGCGAGTAGGGTCATGAAGATAAAGGGCAGTCCGAAAAGACTGCGACTTTACTCCATCAGACCCTTGCTTCAGGCCACGCCGTGCTGCCCGAACCAGGCCAGACAGCGCTTCCAGCCATCTTCTGCGGCTTCCTTGCGGAAACTCGGTCGGTAATCGGCATGGAAGGCGTGGGGCGCGTCTGGATAGACCACAAACTGCGATGCCTTCGACGCCGCGTTGCCCCGAGCCAGCGTCGCTTTCATCTGCTCCACAGTTTCCAGCGGAATGCCTGTGTCGGCGCTACCGTACAGGCCAAGAACTGGACCATTGAGTTGAGTGGCCACGTCAACCGGGTGCCGTGGCGTGAGTTCGCTCGTCTGCCCCACCAAACGCCCGTACCATGCCACCCCCGCCTTGACGCGTTTCTGGTGCGCAGCGTACAGCCACGTCTTTCTGCCACCCCAGCAAAAACCGGTGACCCCCACCTTGCTCACGTCGCCACCGTTGGCTGCAGCCCAGTCGATGCAGGCATCCAGATCGGCCATCACCTGCGCGTCGGGCACCTTGGCAATCACTTCGGCCATCAGCTTGGCAATCTCGCCGTAGCTCTGGGCATCGCCCTGGCGTACAAACAGCTCAGGCGCCAGGGCCAGGTAGCCCGCACGGGCAAAACGCCGCGCCACGTCGGCTATGTGTTCGTGCACGCCAAAAATCTCGGAAAGCACAAGCACCACGGGCAAGCCCGTTTTCCCAGCGGGCGCCGCCCGGTAAACCGGCACAGAGGTGCCGTTCACGGTCAATTGCACTTCTCCCACCGTCAGGCCGTCCGATGGCGTCTTGATGGCCGTCTGCGCCATGATGGGCATGGCTGCGGCCGCATACCCCACACCCAACGCGGCTTTCAAGGCGGTGCGGCGGCTGGGGCCTGCACCGGCACTTTGGCCAGGCAGCAAGGCGTGGAGGTCTTGTTCAAACGGCAGTTGTCGCATGCAGGTCTCCTGTGAATGGGAAAAAAGAACAGGCTTTTTACGAGAAGATTCGCCGCCGGATGTTCCCGGTTACCGGGAAATCACTGACGTGTCAGCCCATGCCGGTGGGCGAATGCGTAAAGCTCCACCCGGTTCGAGACGCCCAATTTGCCGTAAACAGAAGTGAGATGGTTGCGCAGGGTGTGTTCGCTGATGTGCAGACGCTGGGCTACAACCTTGCCCGGCGCGGCTGCATCGCTGGCCAGCGTCACCACCAGTTGCCGTTCACGCGGCGTCAGGTGTTCAATGCGCCGCTGCTCTGGGTCGGGTTGCGTCTGGGGCTTGCGGCGGGCCAACTCCATGAAAATCCTGCCCGTGGCGCTGCGGTCGATCCACATCTCACCGGCATGGACTTTTTCTATTGCCTTGAGCAATGTCTGGGGCTGCTCACGTTTTTCAACCACACCCCGTGCACCGGCCAAAACGGCGCTGTCATGCAAATCGCTGAGGGGTGAGCTGACAAGCACCAGCACCTTGGCCGGAAGGTGGAGGTTCAAAAGCCCGACGGCCTCTGTACCCGATTCACCATCCATATCCAGCACCACTACGTCTGGCTGCCAGTCTTGCAACAGCGGCACGGCCTCAACAGCAGAGTCCGCAGTGCCGATCAGCTCAAACCTGGGTGAGGTGTCAGCCAGCAGACGGCCCAACCCCCAAGCCGTCAAAGGCAGAGCAACCAAAGCAACGCGAACAGCTCTGGAACGAAGGGATTTTTGAACCTTGTGCATGTCAGAACCCATGGCGTACATCACATGACATTCATACTACCTCCGCACCAGAAAGCTGTGGAGTCTTGTCACACAAAAAACACAGAAATGTCCCGGCGATGGGCGCCCTGTCAAAGGCAAACTGATCAACGGGCGCTGAGGTGATCGGTGGGCGACCGTCCACCATCACCGGCCCAGCGTCTGTAGCTCCAGCGAACGGTGATTCGTTCGCTTTTGGCAACCCGGCTGCGGCCGGGTTCTTTTTTTGCTCTCAGCTGCAGCTAACATCGCGGCCATGAAGTCTTTTTTCACACGCGCCAGTCAGCTGGCTACCGCATCCGCCCTTGTTTGGCTTGCAGGTTGCTCCACCCCCCTGCCACCTGCTGGAGCCCCCTCTGCGGAACCCGCCGGAGGTAGGCGCGCGGTGACTTCATACACCTTCGATGGTGGCCGCATAGAGGTGGCCACCAGCGCACAAGCATGCCAGGTGACCCTGACCGGGGAAATCCACGACGCCACGGTGCGCCGTATGGACCAGGCCATGCAACAGGTGGCGCAGGCGCGCTGTCAGGAAAAATGGCTGGTGCTGAACGTGAGCAACGGGCTGCTGGGTGACGCCATCACCCTGGGCTCGATGGCACGCAACCGGGGCTACGACACCCAGGTTCAGGCGGGCACAACCTGCAACACACCCTGCCTGCTGGCGTTCGCCGCCGGGCGCTCCCGCGTCATGCCCGCCAGCCCTGCCCCGGCGCGCATTGCCTTCTCGCAAATCCCGCCCGACCAGGACTTTGGCCGCACGGTCTGCGAAACAGAACTGAGCCGGGCACAGCAGCTGACGCTGACGCGATACCTGCGCGCCATGCTGCCGTCCAACACCGCCACCACGGTGTACCAGAAGATACAGGCCGCCACCTGCCGAAGCACGGACGTTTACGGCCCCGACCAGGCAGTGGTGATCGGGCTAGCCACCGGCACGCGCTGACCGGCGATTGCAGGCTCAGTGCGCCTGCTCCCAGTTGGCGCCTACGCCCACCTCGGCCAGCAGCGGCACCTTGAGTTGCGCCACACCGGCCATCAGGCGCGGCACCTCGGTTCGCAGCCAGTTCACCTCAGCGTCGGGCACCTCGAACACCAGTTCGTCGTGCACCTGCATGACCATGCGGGTGGCGCGCTGCTGTTCGTCCAGCGCCTTTTGCACGGCGACCATGCTCATTTTGATGAGGTCTGCTGCCGTGCCCTGCATGGGCGCGTTGATGGCGGCTCGTTCGGCCGCAGCGCGGCGCGGGCCGTTGGGTGAGTTGATCTCAGGCAGGTAGAGGCGGCGGCCGAACACGGTCTCCACGTAACCGCGCGCCTTGGCCTGGGCCTTGGTTTCGTCCATGTAGTGGCGCACGCCAGCAAAGCGCTGGAAGTAGCGGTCGATGTAGTTCTTGGCTGCCGTGTTGTCTATGCCCAGTGCCTTGGCCAGCCCGTAGCTGCTCATGCCGTAGATGAGACCGAAGTTGATGACCTTGGCATAACGGCGCTGCTCGCTGCTCACCTGCTCGGGGCTGACGCCGAACACCTCGGCCGCCGTGGCGCGGTGCACGTCCATGCCCTCGGCAAAGGCCTTGAGCAAGGCCTCGTCGCCGCTGATGTGGGCCATGATGCGCAGCTCGATCTGCGAATAGTCGGCGCTGGCGATGACGTGCCCGGCGGGCGCCACGAAGGCCTCGCGCACACGCCGCCCCTCTGCCGTGCGGATGGGAATGTTCTGCAGGTTGGGATCGTTGCTGGACAGGCGCCCCGTTACCGCCACCGCCTGCGCATAGTGGGTGTGCACGCGGCCGGTGCGCGGGTGAGCCATGCCTGCGAGCTTGTCGGTATAGGTGCCCTTGAGCTTGACGAGCGAGCGGTGCTCCAGGATCTTGGCGGGTAACGGGTAGTCCTCGGCCAGTTTCTCCAGCACTTCTTCGTCCGTGCTGCGCGCGCCAGTGGCGGTCTTCTTCACCACCGGCAGGCCCAGTTTGTCGAAGAAGATTTCGCCCAGCTGCTTGGGGCTGCTCAGGTTGAAGGGCTGCCCGGCAATGTCGTAGGCCTCATTCTCCAGCTGCAGGATGCGCTGGCCCAGCTCGTGGCTCTGCCGCGCCAGCGTGTCGGCGTCGATCAGCACACCATTGCGCTCCATGCGGTAGAGCGCCTCGCTGCTGGCCATTTCCAGTTCGTAGATGGCCTTGAGCTTTTCGTCGGCCTGCAGGCGCGGCCACAAGGCCAGGTGCACGTCCAGGGTCTGGTCGCTGTCCTCGCAGGAGTATTCGGCGGCTTTGTCGATGGCCACCTGGGCAAAGGGAATCTGGTGCGCGCCCTTGCCGCAGAGTTCTTCGTAGCTGATGCCACTGCGGCCCAGGTGGCGCTCGGCCAGGCTGCCCAGGTTGTGAGGCTTGTGCACCTCCAGCACGTAGCTTTGCAGCATGGTGTCGTGGGCGTAGCCACGCACCTCAATGCCGTGGTTGGCAAACACATGGCGGTCGTACTTGACATGCTGCCCCAGCTTGAGCGCGGCGGGGTTCTCCAGCCACGGCTTCAGGCGTGCCAGCACCTCATCGCGCGGCAACTGGGCGGGCACATCAGGGTAGTCGTGTGCCAGGGGCACGTAGGCGGCCTCGCCTGGCTTCACGCTGATGGAGATGCCCACGATCTCGGCACGCATCTCGTCGAGCGAAGTGGTTTCGGTATCCACGGCCACCAGCTCTGCCGCCTGGACGCGTGCCAGCCAAGTATCGAAAGCCTCCCACGTCAGAACGGTGTCGTAGTGCTTGTGGGTCACGGAAGACGTGCCTGCTGGCGGGTCGGCGAACAGATCGCCGGTCAGCCCCGCAGGCGCTGCGGCTTTTGCCTTGGCACCATCGGCTCCTGCATCGCCCTGGCCTTCTGCCAGCGAACGCGCAAGGCCCTTAAAGCCATAACGCTCATAGAACTCACGCAGGGCCGCCACCTCGCGTTCGCGCAGCACCAGACTGTCCAAGGCAGGCAGGCCGGGCACGTAACCGTTCAGGTCGCAATCGGTCTTGATGGTCACCAGCCTGCGCCCGGTGGGCAGCCAGTCCAGCGCCTTGCGCAGGTTGTCGCCCGCCACGCCCTTGATCTTATCGGCGTTGGCCACCACGCCATCCAGCGAACCGTGCTCCTGCAGCCACTTGGCAGCCGTCTTGGGGCCCACCTTCTCCACACCGGGCACGTTGTCCACCGCGTCGCCCACCAGGGTCTGGTAATCCACCATCAAGGTCGGCGGCACGCCGAATTCCGCCGTCACGCCAGCCACGTCGCGCACCTTGCCGTTCATGGTGTCGATGATGGTGATGTGCTCGTTGACCAGTTGGCTCAAGTCTTTGTCGCCGCTGGAGACGATCACCCGCACACCCTGCGCCGCTGCCGTGGCAGCCAATGTGCCGATCACGTCGTCAGCCTCCACGCCGGGCACGTCCAGCACGTTCCAGCCCATGAGGCGCACCACCTCGTGGATGGGGGTGATCTGCGCGCGCAGGTCGTCGGGCATGGGGCTGCGATGGGCCTTGTACTCGGGGTACAGCTCGTCGCGGAAGGTGGGGCCGGACGCATCGAACACGCAGGCCACGTAATCGCCCGGGTGTTCCTTCTGCAGCGCCTGCATCATGTTGATCATGCCGCGTATGGCACCCGTGGCGGGGCTTGCCGGGTCGCCGGGTACGGCGCGCAGGTCGGGCATGGCGTGAAAGGCGCGGTAGAGGTAGCTGGAGCCATCCACCAGCACCAGGGTCTTCGGGTTCTCGGTCATGGGCGTGATTGTGCGGGCAAATGCCTACAATCTAGGGATGCGACCCTTTTCCGCCCCCCTTGCTCCCGCACACGTGCGCCTGACTCTTGCCGCCGCCGTGCTGTTCTGTCTGTCTGCACAAGTACAGGCCCAATCAGCCCCCACCCCAGGCCAGGTGGCCCAGGAACCCGTGCGTACGCTGGAGCAGAAAACCGAACGCATTACCCACGAAGACGCAGGCAGCCGCATTGAAGAGTTGCGCGTCGGTGGCCAGACCCGCAGCATCGACGTGCAGACCAAGACCGCCGTGCCTGGCTACCAGGTACAACCCATCGACCCCAGCCAGTCCGACGAAAACAAGGGCAAGGCGGGCAAGAGCAGCTGGCGTCTGCTGAACTTCTGATCATGGCTGTCTACACCGAAGTCTCTGAGACCGAGGCTGCGGCGCTGTTGCGCCGTCTGGACCTGGGCGAGCTGGTGTCGATGGCTGGCTGCGCGGGCGGCATCGAGAACACCAACTATTTCGTCTCCACCGAGCGCGAGGGCCAGACGCACGACTACGTGCTGACCCTGTTCGAGCGACTGAGCTTCGAGCAACTGCCCTTCTATCTGCACCTGATGAAGCACCTGGCGGGCAAGGGCATCCCCGTGCCCGACCCTGCCGCAGACGGCAAAGGCGAGATCCTCCACAAGATGAAGGGCAAGCCTGCGTCGGTGGTGAACAAGCTGCGCGGGAAGCACGAACTTGCCCCCACCGCTGGACAGTGTGCCCAAGTGGGCACGATGCTGGCACGCATGCACCTGGCCGGGCTGGACTACGACCGGCGCCAGCCCAACCTGCGCGGCCTGCCCTGGTGGAACGAGACCGTGCCCGTGGTCCTGCCCCACCTTCAGCCTGAGCAGGCCAACCTGCTCAGGAGCGAACTGGCCTACCAGAACCACGTGGCCGCCGGCCCCAGCTACGAGGCCCTGCCCCGTGGCCCCATCCACGCCGACCTGTTCCGCGACAACGTGATGTTCGAGAACGGCCAGCTCACGGGCTTCTTCGACTTTTACTTTGCCGGGGTGGATGCCTTTGCCTTCGACCTGGCGGTGTGCCTGAACGACTGGTGCATTGACCTGCCCACTGGCGTGCAGGATGATGAACGCACGACCGCCATGCTGGGCGCATACGAGTCGGTTCGCCCGTTGACCGCTGCCGAGCGCGAGTTGATGCCTGCCATGTTGCGCGCGGGCGCACTGCGCTTCTGGCTGTCGCGCCTGTGGGACTGGTACCTGCCGCGTGAAGCCAGCATGCTCAAGCCGCACGACCCCACTCACTTCGAGCGCGTGCTGCGCGCCCGCCTGGCGCAGCTATGAAACTCAACCGCGTACCGGCACGCACCGGGCTACTCTGGGTGAAGCTGGGCATACAGACCTTCCTGCGCCAACCGCTGGCCCTGGCGGGGCTGTTCTTCATGTTCATGCTCGCCGTGTCCGTGCTCACGCTGGTGCCACTGGTAGGCGCTGCCATGGCCCTGGCGCTGTTGCCAGCCGCCACCCTGGGCCTGATGGCCGCCACCCGCGAGGTGACCACCGGCAGCTTCCCCATGCCTGCCGTGCTGGCCAGCGCCTTTCGTGCCGGGCGCGAACGGGTCCGATCCATGCTGGTGCTGGGCGGCCTCTACGCCATCGGCTCGCTGCTCATCATGCTGCTGGCCGCGCTCATAGCTGGCGACCCAAGCAGCGCCCTGCAGCAAGGAACAGAAATCACCGAAGAGGCGTTGCGCGAGCCAGCCATCGTGCGCAACCTCGTCGTCAACATGGTGCTCTACGTGCCGCTGGGTCTGCTGTTCTGGCATGCGCCAGCGCTGGTGCACTGGCATGGGATCACACCCGTCAAGAGCCTGTTCTTCAGCGCGCTTGCCTGCTGGGCCAACAAAGGCGCCATGCTGGTGTATTTCTTGGCTTGGTCTGCCGTGTTCATGCTCATTGCCCTGGCGGTGGTGATGCTGGCCTCGGTTCTGGGCGGCGCGCAGCTGCTCAGCGTGCTGATGTTCCCCATGGCCATGCTGATGAGTGCCATGTTCTTCACGTCGGTGTACTTCACCTTCCGCGACAGCTTCATCACCGACGACGGACAGACGCCGGCCTGAGAACACGGTCACGCGAACGCCACAGACCTGTCACAGCGTTTTCACAGACGAACAGCAAGCTACTCGCTGCTGTTCAACTACCTGTGAGTGATCACTGTGACAAACGATTCCCGCCCCGGTACGCACTTCAACGAAGAAGACTCCAACACCTCCAGCAACGCTGCCTTCGAACAGGTGCTGGACGCACGCCTGAGCCGCCGCAGCCTGCTGCGCGGTGGCGCAGGCATGGCGGGTGCCGCCACCCTGGGCACGGCAGCACTGTCTGGCTGTGCAACCACCAGCGGCCCTGCGGCCGCCGTGACCGCCCTGGGTTTCAAGGCCGTGGCCAAGAGCACCGCAGACGTGCTGACAGTGCCCGAAGGCTACACAGCGCAGGTGCTGTACGGTCTGGGCGACCCGCTCACCGCCAGCACGCCCGCCTTCAAGAACGACGGTACCGATGACAACTGGGGCAACCGCGCAGGGGACCACCACGACGGCCTGGAATGGTTTGGTCTGGACGCCGGCGGCAACCCTTCTGACACCTTCAATTCGCGCGGGCTGCTGGCCGTCAACCACGAAGCCACTACCGACGAGAAACTCGCCTCCTTCTTCATCCACGCCAACGGCGGCACCGCCACTCTGCCCCGCCCTGCGGCGGAAGTGGACAAGGAACTGATGATCCACGGCCTGTCCGTGGTGGAAGTGCAGTCCGACGGCAAGCGTTGGACCTACAAAAACAGCTCACCGCTCAACCGCCGCATCACCACGATGACTGAGGCCATCATCACCGGCCCGGCCCGTGGTACCGAACACGTTGTGACCAAGTACAGCGCCGACGGAACCAAGGCCCGTGGCACGTTGAACAACTGCGGCACCGGCCGCACGCCCTGGGGCACCTTTGTGTCTGGTGAAGAGAACTGGTACGGCTACTTCTTCCGCGATGCCAAGGACGACGAGCGCCGTGGCAAGAACGATAAGCAAGTGCAAGCCCTCAAGCGCTACGGCCGTAAGGCTGGTGACGCCAGCCGCCATGGCTGGGAAAGCGCTGGCAGCGACGACCGCTTCGTGCGCTGGAACAACGGTGCTCTGGCCGCTTCTGCCAAGGAAGACTACCGCAACGAGATGAACACCTTCGGCTACGTGGTGGAACTCGACCCCTACAACCCAAAGGAAGTGCTGCGCAAGCGCACCGCTCTGGGCCGCTTTGCCCACGAGGCCGTGGCCTTCGCCAAGCCCGTTGCTGGTCAGCCCATCGTCGCCTACATGGGTGACGACGCCCGTGGCGAGTACATCTACAAGTACGTGTCCGACGCCAAGTGGGACCCGGCCGATGCCAAACCCACCAACCGCCTGGCCGCTGGCGACAAGTACCTGGACAAAGGCACCCTGTACGCCGCGCGCTTCAAGGACGACGGCACTGGCGAATGGCTGGAACTGTCCATGAACAACCCGGTGCTGGCCAACAGCTCGTACTTCGAGTTCAAGAGCAACGCCGACATGGCCATCTTCACCCGTCTGGCCGCCGACGCTGTGGGCGCCACCAAGATGGACCGCCCTGAATGGGGTGGCGTGAACCCGAAGAACGGCGAGGTCTATATCACCCTGACGAACAACAGCAACCGCACCGCCGCCGCCACTGACGCCGCCAACCCGCGCGCCTACACCGACATGAAGGGCAGCAAGGAACAGAAGGGCAACGTGCACGGCCACATCGTGCGCTTTGCCGAGTCTGGCCCCGCAGCCATGTCCTTCAAGTGGGACATCTACCTGTTCGCATCCGAAGCCGACGCCGACAAGGCCAACATCAACCTGTCGAACCTGACGGACGAGAACGATCTGTCGTCCCCCGACGGCCTGGTGTTCAGCAAGGCCACCGGCATCTGCTGGATCCAGACGGACGACGGCGCCTACACCGACAAGACGAACTGCATGCTGCTGGCAGCCCTGCCCGGCCAGGTGGGTGACGGTGGGAGCAAGACCCTGCGCCATGGCGACCGCAGCGTCACCACCCACATGGGCAAGGCGCAGACACCCGCCACGCTCAAGCGCTTTCTGGTCGGCCCCAAGGGCAGCGAGATCACCGGCATCACCGAAACGCCGGATGGCCGTGCCGTGTTCGTGAACATTCAGCACCCCGGCGAAAACACCAAGATGGCAGACGTGCAGAACCCTGCCAAGTACGAGAGCCAGTGGCCCTCCAACGCAGGTTACGGCGCGGGCAAACGCCCACGCTCCGCCACCATCGTCATCACCAAGAACGACGGCGGCGTGATCGGCAGCTGATCACACAAAAAAGTTCACGTTTCGGGAAAGCGCGTGGGTCCCGCCCACGCATTGACACCGCCAGGGCCTTCGGGCCCCGGCGGTTTTTTTCTTCGCCCGGTCAGATGGGTGTGAGCTTGGCCACGCTGAGCGCCAGCCACTTGGTGCCGTGGCGAGGGAAGCTCACTTGCGCACGGGCATCATCGCCCTGGCCTTCGACGGTGAGCACCTTGCCCTCGCCAAACTTGTTGTGGAACACCTGCATGCCCGCACGTATGCCGTGCGCGGGTTCGGCCTTCTGCGTGGGTACGGCGCCTGCACCGGTGTAAGGCGCGTCCTTGGACGCGAAGCCGCGCGAGCCGTCCCCCAGGCCGCTGCGCCCCCAGGCGGGCTGGGTGGAAGCCCCTGCACTCCCGCCCTGCCCCGCGCCAGGGCCGCCCCATGCCGCCTGCTTGGGCGTGAGCCACTTCAGGCAGGCCTCGGGCAACTCATCCAAGAAGCGGCTGCGCATGTGGAAGCGCGTCTGCCCGTGCAGCATGCGCGACTGCGCATGGCTCAGGTACAGGCGTTTGCGCGCCCGGGTGATGGCCACGTACATCAGGCGGCGCTCTTCCTCCAGGCCGTCCATGTCGCTCAGGCTGTTTTCGTGGGGGAAGAGCCCCTCCTCCAGCCCAGTGATGAAGACGGCATCAAACTCCAGCCCCTTGGCGGCATGCACGGTCATCAGCTGCACGGCTTCTTGCCCAGCCTGGGCCTGGTTGTCACCCGACTCCAGCGCAGCGTGCGTGAGGAAGGCCACCAGCGGGCTCAGCGTCTCGCCAGTGTCTGCCTCGCCGCCCGGCAAGGGCTGGTCGATGACGGGGGCGTTGAAATCCACCCCCTGGCTCGCCGGGGACTGGCTCAGGCCCACGCCAGGCACGCCCTTGGCGGTTTCGTCCAGCGGCAGGGCCACGGCGTCGCGGCCAAAGCCTTCCTGCATGACGAAGCTCTCAGCAGCGTTCACCAGTTCTTCCAGGTTCTCCACCCGGTCGGCGCCGTCGCGGTCGGCGCGGTAGTGTTCCATCAGGCCACTGTGCTGCAGCACCAGTTCGATGATCTCGCGCAGCGTGGCACCTTCGGTCTGCTCGCGCACCACGTCGATCTTGGCCAGGAAGGCCGACAGATTGGCCCCCGCCTTGCCGCCCAGGGTGCTCACCGCGTCGTGCAGCGAACAGCCCGCCGCCCTGGCGGCGTCCTGCAGCTGTTCCAGGCTGCGCGCACCAATCCCGCGCGGCGGGAAGTTCACCACCCGCAGGAAGCTGGTGTCGTCGTGCGGGTTGTCCAGCAAGCGCAGGTAGGCCAGTGCGTGCTTGATCTCGGCGCGCTCGAAGAAGCGCAGGCCGCCGTACACCCGGTAGGGCACCCCGGCGTTGAACAGCGCGCTTTCCAGCACGCGGCTCTGCGCGTTGCTGCGGTAGAGGATGGCGATTTCCTGGCGCGGGAAGCCATCGCTGCGCTCCAGCTGGCGGATTTCCTCCACCAGCCAGCGGGCTTCCTCGAAGTCGTTGGGTTGCTCGATCACGCGCACTGGTTCACCCGCGCCCTGGTCGGTGCGCAGGTTCTTGCCCAGGCGGTGGCGGTTGTGGTCGATGAGCTGGTTGGCCGCTTCAAGAATGTTGCCGTGGCTGCGGTAGTTCTGCTCCAGCTTGATCTGGTGCTTCACGCCGAACTCGCGCACGAAGTCGGCCATGTTGCCCACGCGCGCGCCCCGGAAGGCGTAGATGCTCTGATCATCATCACCCACGGCCAGCACGGCGTTGCCGCCCGGCACAAAGCGACCGTTGTCGTCGTGCCCGGCCAGTTGCTTGAGCCAGGCGTACTGCAGCTTGTTGGTGTCCTGGAACTCGTCCACCAGAATGTGCTGGAAGCGCCGCTGGTAGTGCTCACGCAGCGGGTCGTTGTCGCGCAGCAGTTCAAAGCTGCGCAGCATCAGCTCGCCAAAGTCCACCACGCCCTCGCGCTGGCACTGGTCTTCGTAGAGCTGGTAGATCTCGATGCGCTTGCGCTGGTCCTCGTCGCGCGGGGTCATCTGCCAAGGGCGCAGGCCGTCCTCCTTGCACCCGGCAATGAACCACTGCAGCTCCTTGGGCTTGAAGCGTTCTTCGTCAATGTTGTACTGCTTGACCAGGCGCTTGATGGCGCTGAGCTGGTCTTGCGTGTCCAGAATCTGGAAGGCCTGCGGCAGCTTGGCCAGCTTCCAGTGGGCGCGCAGCAGGCGGTTGCACAGGCCGTGGAAGGTGCCGATCCACATGCCGCGCACATTCACCGGCAGCAGTGCCGACAGGCGGGTGAGCATCTCCTTGGCCGCCTTGTTGGTGAAGGTCACGGCCAGAATGCCACCGGGCGTAGCCTGCCCAGTGGACAGCAGCCAGGCGATGCGCGTGGTGAGCACGCGCGTCTTGCCCGAGCCTGCACCTGCCAGGATGAGTGCGTGCTCGGCAGGCAGCGTCACTGCTGCGCGCTGTTCTTCATTGAGCGATTGCAGCAGGGGGCTTTGGAACAGGCTGGTTTGCGGCCGGGCAGCGGCCGCTTGGGGAAAATCGTCAAGCATGCAGGGATTGTAGGAAGTCCCGGCAAATGCGACTCAACGGGTGGTCTGCGGCGACTCCATGGTGATTTCAACCCGTCGGTTGGCCGCGCGCCCTTCGGGCGTGGTGTTGGCGGCAATGGGCCGCGTGTCGGCATAGCCCGAGGCACGCAGCCGCGTGGGGTTGAGCCCCCGGCTTTGCAGGTGCCGCACCACACTGCCCGCGCGGCCTGCGGCCAGTTCCCAGTTGGAGGGGAAGCGCGCAGTCTGGATGGGCACGTTGTCGGTATGCCCCTCCACCACGATGGTGTAGTCGGGCACGCGGTTGAAGGCGGGCAGGAGCTGATCGATCACCGCCTGGCCTGCGGGCGTCAACGCCGACTCGCCAGAAGCAAACAGCAGCTCGCTGCTGATGCGAAAGCGCACCACGCCCACGCCCTTCACCACCTCGATGTTCTGCCCCAACTCACCCAGCGGCAGGCCCGCCAGCGGATCGGGTTGGCCGCTGCCTTGAGTGGGTGCACCGTCTTTGTCGCCTTTTTCCGGCCCATCGGCTGGCTGGCCAGACTTGCCCTGCACCGGCATGGGCAACGGCACGGGCGGCACGATGCTCGAACCCTTGTCGCTCGCCGTGGCCGAGACGGGTGAAGTGGTCTCCACGGCCGTCTGCGGCTGGTCACCGCCTTGGCGCTTGCGGCTAACGGGTTCCGAGAATGCAAGCATCACCACCAGCATGGCAAGCAGCAGGGTCACCACGTCCAGATAGGTGATGAGCCAGGTTTCTTCTTCCTGCGGCGCGGGGGCATCCATGTGCCAGCGCGCGAAGCGCCCGCCCGACATGGCCCGGCGGCGCATGGGTTCAGGCGGGGGTGGCAGCGCAGGCGGCTCGGCTGGCGTCTGGGCCTTGCCGATCATGCGGTGCAGAAGGCTGTCGCTCATGAACCGTCGCTTGCTTCAGGGCTTGGCCGCGTCGCGAGCGGCAGCGGACTTGGCTGCAGTCTGCACAGACGCACCGGTACGCTTGACAGTACGCTTGCCCATGTCCTGCGGGCCGTCGAATATCTCGTCCTCGTGGTGCGCCACGAAGGACTTGAGCGTTTCGCGCATGAGCGACGGACTGCGCTTGGCGCACATCATCGATATGCCCTGCAACACCATGTTCATCAGCACAATGCGCTGCTCGGTGCGCCGCTCCAGCTTCACTGCCACGGGCTTGAACACCAGGTTGGCCAGCAGGATGCCGTAGAACGTGGTCATCAAGGCCACAGCCAGATGGCGACCAATCACGGCCATGTCGCCCGAGCCCAGAATGTCCATGAGGTTCACCAGCCCCACCAACGTGCCGATCATGCCGAAGGCAGGTGCGTAGCTCGCCATCACGCGGAACAGCTGCGCCTCGGCAGCTTCCTGCGCGCGCAGGCGCGAAATGCGCCACTGCAGCAGGTCCAGAATGTCTTCCTCTGGAGTGCGCTCAATCACCAGTTGCACACCTGTGCGCAAAAAAGGATTGGTGATGCGGCCCAGGGCCTTTTCCACGGCCACAGGGTCGTCGCGGATCCACAGGCGCGACACGTCCACCAGCTCTTCAATGTCTTTCTGGGTGTAAAGGCGCTCGTTGCGCATCACCGTCTGGAGCAGACCGATGACGCGAACCACTTCCTTGAGCGGGTAGCTCAGGAAGGTGGCGGCCATGGTGCCTACCAGCACGATACCCAGGCCGGGCAGATCGATGAACAGGCGCGGGTCGTCCGTCGCGAAAAACAGCACCACGGCCAGCAGCAGCACGCTGGCCACCATCCCGATGAGGGTGGATGGATTCATCCGGACACTCCTTGCAGCGGCAGCGCAGCCGCCCTTGCGGGCAATTGTGCCTCAAGGGCAAGGGTGCCTACCAGAAGACAGATACACATTCCCGTATGCTGCCTATTCGCACCCGTGCACGCACAACCGCTGCGAACAGACTAGAATCAATCACCGGGCCCAAGATTCTTGCGTCCGGTTTTTTCATGACCGGGCCCAGGCCAAGCGCTCAATCTCTCAACCGCCTTGATGGAGCCTGGTGACATGGAAATCTTCGACTACGACAACATTCTGCTCCTGCCCCGCAAATGCCGGGTGGAAAGCCGCGCCGAGTGCGATGCCGGCGTGACCCTGGGTGGGCGGCGCTTCCGCCTGCCGGTGGTGCCCGCCAACATGAAAACGGTGCTCAACGAAGAGATCGCCGAATGGCTGGCCCGCAACGGCTACTTCTACGTGATGCACCGCTTCGACCTGGACAACGTAGCCTTCACCCGGCACATGCTGAACCAGGGGCTTTACGCATCCATTTCCCTGGGCGTGAAGGCGGCCGACTACGCCACCGCCGACCGCCTGGCCGCCGAAGGAATGGTGCCGGAATTCATCACCATCGACATTGCCCACGGCCATGCCGACAGCGTGCAGCGCATGATCGCGCACCTGAAGGAAAAGCTGCCGCAGAGCTTCATCATCGCGGGCAACGTGGGCACGCCCGAGGCGGTGATCGACCTGGAGAACTGGGGCGCCGACGCCACCAAGGTGGGCATCGGCCCGGGCAAGGTGTGCATCACCAAGCTCAAGACCGGTTTTGGCACGGGCGGCTGGCAACTGTCGGCGCTGAAGTGGTGCGCACGCGTGGCCACCAAGCCCATCATCGCCGACGGCGGCATCCGCGAGCACGGTGACATTGCCAAGTCCATCCGCTTCGGGGCCACCATGGTGATGATCGGTTCACTGATGGCGGGGCATGAAGAGTCCCCCGGCCAGACGGTGGAGGTGGACGGCAAGCTGTACAAGGAGTACTACGGCTCGGCCAGCGACTTCAACAAAGGCGAGTACAAGCACGTGGAAGGCAAGCGCATTCTGGAGCCCATCAAGGGCAAGCTGGCCGACACGCTGCGCGAGATGGAGGAAGACCTGCAAAGCTCCATCAGCTACGCCGGTGGCAAGCAGCTGATGGACGTGCGCAAGGTGAACTACGTGATCCTGGGCGGCGACAACGCAGGCGAACACCTGCTGATGTGAGCCCCCCGGCAGGCCGACTCAGGAACGCAGCAGTTCCTGGGCCAGCGCGTGCAGGCGGTGGGCGGGGTTGGCCAGCGCTTCCACCACGCTGAAGTGGTTGAGGCCCGGCAAGGCCTCGCACACCGGCACGCGGCGCTTGCCCCAGGCATCGCGGATCAACTGGTTGTGCCGCAGGAATTCGGCACTCTCGTTGCCGCCCACCACGGTGTACAGCTGGCCGTGCACCGGGGCAGGCAGCAAGGCCGGGCTGGCACGGCGCACCTGGGCCGGAGTCAACCGCAGGTCCTCTTTCAGGAACGGGGTGCGGCGAATCGGCTCCAGGTCGTACAGGCCCGAGATGGACAGCGCCCCGCGCACCAGCTTGGCGGGCAAATCGCGCCCCAATGCGCGCCACTGACACAGCATCAGCATGGCTGCCAGGTGCCCGCCTGCAGAATGCCCCGCCACCACGATGCGGTTCGGGTCGCCGCCATGGCGGGCGATGTTGCGGTACACCCAGGCCAGGGCATGCACCGTTTCCATGACGATGCCGGGCACGGTCACAGCCGGGCAAAGGGAATAGTTCGGCACCACCACGCAGGCGCCGCTGGCGGTGAAGGGCGGTGCAACGAAGGAATGGTCCCGCTTGTCCAGCGAGCGCCAATACCCCCCGTGAATGAACACCAGTACCGGAGCAGGCCCCTGGGCACCTTGCGCCGGAAACACGTCCAGCGCTTGTGACGGGTGGCTACCGTAGGGAAGGTCCAGCGCACAAGGCTGCTGCCTGGCTCGCGCCGAAGCCTCGGTCCAGTGCTGGAAGTGCTGCACGCATTCCGGCACCAGTGCGCGGTTGTTGTACATGGCGTCGAGCCATTGCGGGGTCTGTTTGCCCATTTGTTGTCTCCTGTCTGTTTGAAACGGATTGTTGCACCCTCTTCGCCGCTCAAGGCTGGCGCGTGTGTGTTTGAAGCAATAATGGACCGCGCCCCGAGCGCCCAACTCATTGCACATGCCCTCGTCACGCCCCCGCACCAACCTGCGCAAGCTACTGTCGTCGCGCCTGCTCGCCCTGGTGGGTGGAAGCGTGCTGCTGAGTGCCGCCGGAATGTGGTGGATAGGCATTGCCCCGGCGCTGAACCGCTCGGCACAAGCCGAGTTCAACCGCGCTGCCCAGGACGTGATGCATCAGCTTGATGGCACGTTCAGCCCAGCCGTCAGGCTGTTGGGTGCTGGCACGTCTTGGTTGCAGGGCAAAGCCCCAGACATCACCCGCCCCGAAGAATTCAACCGATTTTTCAAACCCTGGCTTGAGGCAACACCTCAGGCCACTTCCGTGGTGGGCGGCACCTCAGACGGTCAGGGCTGGCTACTGCTTCAGTATGGAGACGGGCACTGGCGCAACAGACTGACCGACGTTGCCAGGCATGGCCGCTTGCACCGTTTCATCGACCAGCTTCCAAACGGTGAAACCATAGACCGTTGGAGCGAGCAGGATTACGACGCACGCCAAAGGCCCTGGTTCAAGGGCGCCGTCCAAACGTTGCCAGCTGGAGCAGATTATTGGACGCCTCCGTACACCTTCTTCACGACAGGTGACCCGGGCATAACCGTTTCCAGAAAGATCGGCCTGGATAACGGGGGGTATTTCGTGCTGGGCGTAGACCTGATGCTGCGGGACCTTTCTGCCACCACCATGGGCGCGCGAATTGGCAAGGAAGGCTTGGCATTGGTCCTGACCCAGGACAAAAAACTGCTGGCACTGCCACGCGCCCCAAAAGACATGCCCAGCCAGCAGTGGAACGGCAACCTGCTGAAACCGTCGTCTGCATTGGCGCTGCCGGTGGTGGATCAGGCCCTGGAGGCGTGGCGTGAAGCGGGTGAAGGCACGCTCCCTGTCGGTCGCTTCACAGTCGATGGGAGGCGGTGGCTCGTTGGTGTCAACCCCTACAAGCTGGGACAGCAGTCTTTGTGGGTCTTCACCATTGCGCCGGCCGCAGACTTCGCACCCGACTGGGGCGACATCGCCGTGGGCCTGGCTGCCCTGCTGGCGTTGCTGGTTGCGGCTGCCACCGCGATGTCGAAACTGCAGACCAGGGCCATCGCTCGACCGCTTGAGGAATTGCTGCGGCAAAGCCAGCGCATAGGTGAGCTGGATTTCTCGAACAGCGTCACGGCAAAAACATCCATCCAGGAGATTGCCCAACTGGCAGACGCGCACTCAAAGATGCGCGAGATCCTGCAGCGAAACCAGGAGTCGCTGGAACAGCAATCCGACAGACTGCAGGCCCAGGTGCAAGAGCTGCAGAAGGCACAGGAGCAAATCCACCACCTCGCGTTCTTCGACCCGTTGACGCACCTGCCCAACCGGCGCCTCCTGACCGACCGGCTTGAGCACGCCTTGCTCCAACAGGCTCGCAGCGGACACTACGGCGCCCTGCTTTTCATGGATCTGGACAACTTCAAGACCCTGAATGACACCCTTGGGCATGGCGTGGGCGATGTTTGGCTGCGTGAGGTTGCAAAACGCCTGAGCCGCTGTGTGAGAGAGGGAGACACCGTCGCCCGTTTGGGTGGAGATGAGTTCGTCGTGGTGTTGGAAGCGCTGGGCCCAGATGAGTCTGCGGCTCGCCAAAGCTCCGAGCGGGTTGCCATCAAGATGCTGGATGCCCTGCGACAGCCCTACGATCTAGGCAAGCACCACCCCACCTTCACGGCCAGCATTGGCATCACGCTGTTCGGTGCCAGCGGCGTGACCAGCGACCAGTTGTTCAAGCAGGCAGACATGGCCATGTACCACGCCAAGGCGTCGGGGCGTGACCGCTTCAGCTTCTTTGGCCCCGACATGCAGGCCCGGCTGGCCACCCGCACGGAACTGGAGTCCGAGTTGCGCGATGGGCTTGAGCAGGACGAGCTGTTCCTGACCTACCAGCCCCAGGTTGACCGCAAGGGCAGACTGAAAGGTGCAGAGGTGTTGCTGCGCTGGCAAAGCCCCAAGCGCGGGTTGGTGATGCCTGGTGAGTTCATTGCTGTGGCTGAAGAAAGCGGGCTGATTCTGCCGCTGGGGCATTGGGTGCTGCGCCAGACCTGCCTGACCCTGGCCCGCTGGAAAAGCGACCCCTTTCTCGGTTCGCTGGAACTTGCCGTCAACGTGAGCGCCCGCCAGTTCCGGGAGTGCAACTTCGCTGACACCGTGCGTGACATCCTGTCTGAAACTGGCGCACCCCCCGCCCGGCTGCGGCTGGAACTCACCGAAAGTGCGCTGCTGGACGAGGTGGAGACCGTGATCTCGCACATTCACGAACTGCGTGCCGTGGGCGTGGGTTTCTCGCTCGATGACTTTGGCACCGGCTACTCGTCTCTGACTTACCTGAAACGGCTGCCGCTGACCCAGCTCAAGATCGACCGTTCCTTCGTGCGCGACCTGCTCGATGACGACAACGACGCGGTGATTGCCCGCACGCTGATCGCACTCGGACACTCGCTGGGGCTGCAAGTGGTGGCCGAAGGCGTGGAAACCCAGGCGCAACTGGATTTCCTCATGGCCGCTGGCTGCGATGGGTACCAGGGTTACCTCTTCGGCAAGCCTGGCGTTGAGGCCGACCTGAAAGCCAGGCAGCAAACAGAAGCGGACTCCCCCGAATGGGTGGACTGGCAGTCGCCCTGAGGGCGACCGCAGCTCAGTACGAGGTTGCCGCGCGCGCAGCCTGATCGTACCGGCCAGAAACCGTGCGCAGCAGCTTCGCGAAATCTCCCAGCTGGCGGTTCTCTTCGGCCGAGCCGGAAAAACCGGGCATCAGGCAAGCCTCGCGCACATCGCGGTAGCGCATGCACAGTGCCGCGCCTGCTTCGGTGGTTGAGAAGAACACTTCCTTGCCCTTCTTCTGGCTGCGCACGTAACCAGCCGCCACCAGCTTCTTCAGGGAATAAGACACGACGTGCGTGTCTTCGATGTTCAGCACGAAGCAGATGTCGGCCAGCCGCTTTTCCATACCCCGGTGGTTGGTGTGGTGCAGCACCAGCACGTCCACGGCCGTCATGTCCTTCACCCCGGCCGCGCCCATGCAGCGCGTCATCCAGCGGTTGAAGGCATGGGTGGCAATGATCAGGCCGAACTCGAACTCAGACAGTTCGGGCGATTTTTCCGAAACGAGGTGCGCAGACGTGACGATGCGCTGAGAGTCGTTGGCGCTGGCGCTTGTCGAAGGGCTGGATGCGGTTTTGGTGGTCATTTGAAGGAGGGTCGAGGACGGTTGAGACAACAAAACTTGCGTGTCATGTTAACAACAGATCACGAATACGGGAAAACCTTAGTGACAAAACGTTGACGTTTTATTAACATTATTTTGTCGTTATGAGTTCAACGACGCTGTCTGGCACCTGCCAGGCAGCCTCTTCACCGTTAACGGAGTACACCATGGTCTATGTGAAACAGTGGGCAATCGCAGGCGTGGCCGCCACCGCCTTGTCGTTCGGCGGTCAGGCCCTGGCCCAGCAGAAGTGGGACATGCCCACGGGCTACCCCGCGTCCAACTTCCACACCGAAAACATCCAGCAGTTCGCCAAGGACGTGGAGCAGGCCACGGCGGGCAAGCTCAAGATCACGGTGCACGACGGCGGCTCGCTCTTCAAGGCCAACGAAATCAAGCGCGCCGTGCAAGGCGGGCAGGCCCAGATCGGCGAGATCATCATCTCTGGCTACTCGAACGAGAACGCCCTCTTCGGCCTGGACTCCATCCCCTTCCTGGCAACGAGCTACGCCGACGCGCAAAAGCTCTGGAAGGTTTCACGCGCCGCAACAGAGGCGGCACTGGCCAAGCAAGGCATCAAGGTGCTGTATTCCGTGGCGTGGCCGCCCCAGGGCATCTTCAGCGCCAAACCCATCCAGACGGTGGCCGATCTGAAGGGCGTGAAGTGGCGTGCATACAACCCCAATACCAGCCGCATCGCACAACTCGTGGGCGCCCAGCCGGTCACCGTGCAGGCCGCAGAACTGACGCAGGCACTGGCCACGGGCGCGGTGACCGCGTTCATGACGTCTGGCGCCACGGGCTACGACAGCAAGGTGTGGGAGCAGGTCAAGTACTACTACGACGTGAGCGCCTGGCTGCCCAAGAACCTGGTGATCGTTTCGCAAAAGGCTTTTGACAGCCTGGACAAACCCGCGCAGGCCGCCGTGACCAAGGCTGCAGAGGACGCCGAGGCGCGCGGCTGGAAGATCAGTGCCGAGAAGAACACCTGGTACCTGGACCAGCTGCGCAAGAACGGCATGACCGTGGACGCTGGCAGCCCCGCACTGCGTGCCGAGCTGAAGAAGATTGGCGACACGATGGTGGCCGACTGGGCGAAGCAGACAGGCAGTGACGGGCAGTCGATCATCGACACCTTCCGCAAGTAATCACGCTCAGCTGTTGTGAATGCCCTCTTTTGACAGAGGGCGCGCAAACACCCTCACTGGAAAGGCAAGCCATGCGACAAATGCTTGATCGACTCTTCAACGCCGCCGGGTATTTGGCCGGCATCTTCATGATCGGCACTCTTGCAGCCGTGCTTGCCAGCATCCTGGGGCGCCTGCACCCGGTGTTCGACCTGCCTGGGGCCGACGCCTACGCGGGCTACTGTATGGCAGCGTCTGCCTTCCTGGCGCTGGCGCCTACCCTGCGCCGGGGCGAACATATCCGCGTGACCCTGCTGCTCAACCACCTGCCTGCAGGCGGGCAGCGCGCGCTGGACATCCTGTGTCACATCGTGGCAGTGGCGCTGTCGGGCGCGCTGGCCTGGTTTTCCATCAGGCTCGTCATGCAGTCACGCGAATTCTTTGACATCTCCACCGGGCTGGACGCCACCCCTTTGTGGATTCCCCAACTCGGCATGGCCGCTGGTACCACGCTGTTCGCGCTGGCCTTCCTGGGCGACCTGATCCTGCTTCTGCGCGGCGAGCCGCTGCGCGAAGTCAGCGCCGACAACGAACCCGCACGCATCGAGTAAGGACGGACCATGGACATCACCATTACCTTGCTGCTGGTTGCGGCACTTTTTCTCATCCTGGGTTGCGGTGTGTGGGTGGGCCTCACCCTCACTGGCGTGGCCTGGATCGGCATGGAACTCTTCACCAGCCGCCCCGTGGGCGACGCCATGGCCGTCACCATCTGGGGATCGTCCTCTTCCTGGACGCTGACCGCCCTGCCCCTTTTCATATGGATGGGTGAAATCCTCTTTCGCACCAAGCTGTCGGAAGACATGTTCAAGGGCCTGGCCCCTTGGCTGGAGCGCCTGCCCGGCCGGTTGCTGCACACCAACATCATCGGCTGCACCATCTTTGCGGCGGTGTCTGGATCGTCGGCTGCTACCTGCGCCACCATTGGCAAGATGACGTTGCCTGAGTTGGCCAAACGCGGCTACCCGGAACACATGGCACTGGGCACCCTGGCGGGCGCTGGCACGCTGGGCCTGCTCATTCCGCCGTCCATCATCATGATCGTGTACGGCGTTGCCGCCAACGTGTCCATCGCCCAGCTCTTCATTGCCGGGGTGCTGCCTGGCATTCTGCTGGCGGGTCTGTTCATGGGCTACACCATCGTCTGGGCACTGCTCAACCCGGGCAAGATCCCGCCCGCCGGGCCCGCCATGACGTTCTTGGAAAAGCTCCAGGCCTCCCGCAACCTGCTGCCCGTGGTGGCCTTGATTGCTGCGGTGCTGGGCTCGGTCTACAGCGGCGTGGCAACAGCCACCGAGTCGGCTGCGCTGGGCGTGGTTGGTGCACTTGTGATTGCCATTCTCCAAGGCGGCATGTCCTGGCGCCAGTTCCGCGACAGCCTGCTGGGTGCGACACGTCTGTACTGCATGATCGCCCTCATCCTGGCGGGTGCGGCGTTCCTCACACTTTCCATGGGCTACATCGGGCTGCCGCGCCAGCTTGCCGAGTGGATTGGCGGGCTGGGTCTGTCGCAGCTGCAGTTGATCGTCGCGCTGATGGTGTTCTTCATCGTGCTCGGCTGCTTCCTGGACGGTATCTCCATCGTGGTGCTGACCATGGGCGTGCTGTTGCCCACCATCGAAAAAGCGGGCATAGACCCGGTCTGGTTCGGCATCTTCGTGGTGCTGGTGGTGGAAATGGCGCAAATCACGCCACCCGTGGGCTTCAACCTGTTCGTGCTGCAAGGCATGACCAAGAAGGAAATCACCTACCTGGCCCGGCACGCCCTCCCAATGTTCGTGCTGATGGTGGCGGCAGTGCTGCTGATCTACTTCGTCCCCGGCATCGTGACTTGGCTGCCGGGCCAGATGGTGGGCTGAACCATGGACACGCAAGACCTGCAGGCGCAACGCTTGCTGGCGCTGGGCGACGCTGCCTGGACGGTGGAGTTCGGACAGACCATCAATGCCGGCATCAACGCCCGCGTGATGGGGCTGGCAGACAAGATATCCAACATACGCAGGGCCAACCCCTTGTTCGCGGCGGTGACCGACGTGGTGCCCACGTTCCGCTCGCTCACGGTCCACTTCAACCCCCAGATGGCCGAAGCCGATGTGCTGGGTGCACAGTTGCTGGCACTGGCCAACGAGGGAAGCCAACAGGCGCAAGAGGGCCGGCATTGGCTGCTGCCCGTGTGTTTTGACCCGGCGTTCGCACCCGACCTGCCAAGGCTGGCCGAAGCCAAGACCATGAGCGAGGCCGCGGTCATCGAACGGCTGCTTGCCACGGCCTTCCGGGTTTACATGATCGGCTTCTTGCCCGGCTTCCCATACATGGGGGGCTTGCCGCCCGAACTGGCCATGCCCCGGTTGGCCAGCCCGCGCCAGCGTGTGCCCGCCCACTCGCTGGCCGTGGCTGGCGAGATGTGCGCCGTATACCCGTGGGAGAGCCCGGGCGGCTGGAACCTGCTGGGCCGCACCCCCGTGCAACTGTTCGATCTGCGCCACACCAGCCAACCAGCCATGCTGGCCGCTGGCGACTGGGTGCGCTGGCGCGCCGTGGACGTGGCGGAATACGAGCACTTGCTCACGCAGAGCCAAAGCGGCCATCTGGCGCGCGAAACTTTTTTGCAAGCGGAGGGCGCGAAATGACCCGCACGTCCGCAGGCATGATTGAAATACTGCAGCCCGGCTTTGGCACGACAGTACAGGACCGTGGACGGCGCGGGCACCGGCACGAGGGCATTCCCCTGTCGGGCTGGCTGGACGCTCCCTTGGCAGAAGCCGCCAACGCCCTGGCCGGCAACAACGGCGGCGAAGCGGTGCTGGAACTGCGTGGCATGGGCACCGAGTTGCGCGTGCAAGCCGGTCCGGTGCGCGTGGCGCTGGCCGGCGCCATCGATGCGAAATGGCTGCATGCCGACGGCAAGAACACCGCCTTGCCCGCCTGGCAAAGCGCCACTCTGCAGGCAGGTGACCGGCTGGTGCTGGGTGCGGCCGAAACCGGATGCGCCTACCTGGCCGTGGCTGGCGGCCTGCGCCTGCCACCACAACTGGGCAGCAGATCCAGCTATTGGCGGGCCGGTCTGCCTGGTCTGCTCGGCCGGGCCATGCGCCCCGGCGACCTGCTGCCCTGCAGTACCTGGAACTCCCCGGACCCCAAGGAGTGGCGCACACCCAGCCCCTGGTCGCTACCCAAAGGCCCCATCAGGGTGATGCTCGGCCCGCAAGAGGACAACTTCTCCACAGAGGCCATTGCTGCCTTCCTGAACGGCGAATGGGAGACAACCTCCGAGCAAGACCGCATGGGGATGCGCCTGCGCGGCACGCCGCTGGCCCACACCAACGCGGCGGCGGCAGACATCGTTTCCGACGCAGTGACGCCAGGCACCATCCAGGTGCCCGCCAACGGACTGCCCATTGTGCTGCTGGCCGACAGCCAGACCGTGGGTGGCTACCCCAAGATCGCCACCGTCATCAGCGCCGACCTGCCCCGGCTGGCACACTTGAAGCCAGGGACGCGCTTGAGCTTCCTGGCCGTCAGCGGCGCGCAAGCCCGCCAGGCACTGCAAGACCAGAGCACCGCCTGGAACCGCTGGCTGGCCACCCGTGAAGCCTTCGTGCCACCGGGTTTCATCGACGAAGAAGCCCTGTACGGCAGCAACCTCGTCAGCGGCATGTTGCGCGCTGAACCCTGAAACGGAGTCACCCATGACGACCTCCCTCATCAACCTGAACGCCGACCTGGGCGAGAGCTTTGGCGCGTGGCAGATGGGCGACGACCCGGCTCTGCTGCAGATCGTGAACAGCGCCAACGTGGCCTGCGGCTTCCACGCGGGCGACCCGGCCATCATGCGCGATACCGTTCGCCTGGCCCTGCAACGGGGCGTGAGCATTGGCGCGCACCCCTCGTACCCTGACCTGCAAGGCTTCGGGCGACGGGTGATGCAGATGTCTGCCAAAGACCTGGAAGCCACCATCCTCTACCAGGTGGGTGCGTTGCAAGCCATGGCCGCTGCCGAGGGCGGGCGCGTGACGCACGTGAAGCCCCACGGCGCCCTGAACAACGTGGCCTGCGCAGACCCCGCCGTGGCCGCCACCGTGGTGCGGGCTGTGCAAAGCCTGGACCGTTCGCTGATACTGCTGGCCCCTGCCCACTCGGCCTTGGTGAAGGCCGCGCAAGCTGCAGGCCAACCAGTACGGTACGAGGTGTTTGCAGACCGTGCCTACCTGGACGACGGGCAGCTGGTGCCCCGCTCGCAGCCCGGCGCCGTGCTGCACGATGCCCAGGAATGTGTGGACCACGTGCTGCGCATGCTCAAGGCCCAGGCCATCGTTACCACCAGCGGAAAACACCTGCCGACCCGCATCGACAGCATCTGTGTTCACGGCGACGGACCGGAAGCGGTGGCCACGGCGCGCGCCATACGCCAGGCGCTGGAACAGGCGGGCTACACGCTGGCGCCGCTGGACCGCATGGCTTGAGGCTAAGATGCAGGGCCCAAACAGGCCGACGCAATCGATATGACGGAGGCCGCAAGCACAGAGGAATAACGTGTTCAAGAATGTGATGGTCTACCGCATCGGGCCGGACTGGTCGGCCACGGTGGAACAGATGGAAGAAGCGCTGACCAAGATGCCTTTCGAGCCCTGTGGCGCAACCCAGGAAATCTCCATGGGCTGGGTGCCGCCGCGCGGCGACAAGCACGGCGCTCTGGTGGAGCTGGTGGGCGGCCACCGCATCCTGCGCTTCGTGATCGAATCCAAGGGTGTGCCGGGCTCGGTCATCAAACGCCACCTGGACGAGCGCATTGCCGACATCGAGGCCAAGGAAGGCCGCAAGCCCGGCCGCAAGGAAAGCCGCGAACTGCGCGACGAAATCGTGCACGACCTGCTGCCCATGGCCTTTGCCAAGACCTCCACCGTGATGGTGTGGATGGACCTGCAGACCGGCCGTCTGGTGCTGGACTGTGCCAGCCAGGGCAAGGCCGACGAAGTCATCACTGCGCTGGTCAAGGCCTTTGACGGCCTGCAGTTGAGTGCGCTCAACACCCAGATGTCGCCGCAAGCCGCCATGACGGCCTGGCTCACCGGCACAGCCGACGACTGGCCCGCCCACTTTGCCCCAGGGCGCGAGGTGGAGCTGAAGTCGGGCGACGAAATGAACTCGGTAGTGAAGTTCACGCGCCACCACCTGGAAGACGAGGAAATGCGCCGCCACATCAGCCAGGGCAAGCTGCCCACCAAGCTGGCACTGGACTGGGACGGCCGCGTGAGCTTTGTTCTGACCGAAGGCACCCAGCTCAAGAAGGTGGCCTTCCTGGACGGCGTGTTCGAGGACAATGCCACAGCAGAGGACGGCGGCGGCTTCGATGCCGATGTGGCCATTGCCACAGGTGAGCTGGGCGCGCTGATCACTGACCTCACCGCAGCCCTGGGGGGCGAACTGGTCTGAACTGCAAGGAGCCGCGAACGTGCTGACCGTCATCGCCATCTGCGTGGGTGCCAGCCTGGGTGCGCTGGGCCGCTGGCAACTGAGCGCGTGGCTCAACCATTCCGGTGCGCTGCTGCCCTGGGGCACGCTCGCTTCCAACTGGGTCGGGGCTTACGCCATCGGCTTGACGCTGGTTTTCTTCCACCAGCACAGCGGTCTGGACCCGGCATGGCGGCTGGCCATCGTGACAGGGCTGCTGGGCGGGTTGACCACCTTTTCCACGTTCTCGCTGGAAACGGTGGTCATGCTCCAGCACGGACGCTGGGCCCTGGGGTTCATGAACACGGCGCTGCACGTAGGCGGCTCGTTCCTGCTCACCTGGGCGGGGGTCGTGTCGGCCCAGCACCTTTGGCCAACGCGGGCTTAATGCAATACGCTGATATTGCAAAAAACTTTCATCCGTTCTATAATATAAAAATTGTCGCCATGCTCTCCGGCGCCAATACTGTCGTTTGACACGGCCTTTCCCTCTTACGGGCTTAGCGCCAAGCCTTTATGACCGCTGAGTCGGTCCTGTGGCCGTCACCCGCCATCCACGCGGCGAGCCCCATCCCCGGTCTACCCCTTTACGCTTGGCCGGAACTTCACCTGGTCTTGCACTGCTGCGGCTGTCGCCGTGGCTGCATGTTTGCTTTTCTCATCCACAGGGCCCAAGAACGCTCTGCTATCCGATATGAATTCCTTGACTCATCACCCCATTTCAGTGGGCCGCTACCTGGTATCCCCGCTGACCCGCCGCACCGACGGCGGCCGTTACACCGCCTCTTTGTCCGTTCGCAGCGGACGGGGCAGTGCGTCGCATGACCGCGTATTTCGCTTCACGCCAACCTTCGCCACCCGCGAAGACGCTATGAGCTACGCCCTGGCGCAAGGCACCGGCTGCCTGCCCTGCTGAGCCACCCGCTTTACCCCTATTTCTGGAGAACACATTGGCCAAAGAAGACCTGATCGAAATGCAAGGCAAAGTCGATGAAGTGCTGCCCGATTCGCGCTTTCGCGTGACGCTGGAAAACGGCCACTCGCTGGTGGCCTATTCCGCTGGCAAGATGCGCAAGCACCACATCCGCATCCTGGCTGGCGACAAGGTGTCGCTGGAACTGTCACCCTACGACCTGAGCAAGGGTCGCATCACGTTCCGCCATATTGAGAACCGCTCGTCGGCCCCGCGCCCGGCAGCACCTCGCACGTTTCGTTGAGTGTGGGCGCGGCTCCGTTCGCGTCTGTACTCATTCCCCTGGCGGCACCGGATCCCGAAGTGGAACGGCCAGCCGCATTCTTGAAAGGTCCCACTGTGGGCAACAAACTGTACGTCGGCAACCTCTCCTATTCCGTGCGCGACGAGCACCTCCAACAACAGTTCGCTGAGTTCGGCAACATCACGTCCGCCAAGGTCATGATGGACCGCGACTCCGGACGCTCCAAAGGCTTCGGCTTTGTCGAAATGGGCTCTGACGAAGAAGCCCAGGCCGCCATCCGTGGCCTGCATGGCCAGTCACTCGACGGCCGCGCACTCGTGGTGAACGAGGCCCGCCCCAAGGAAGCACGCCCGAGCGGCGGCTTTGGCGGCGGCGGCTTCGGCGGCGGCAACCGCCGCTCCTACTGATCTGACTTCGGTCGATCTGCAGACAGCACCCCCCGGGGTGCTGTTTTTCTTTGTGTGTACTGCGCGTGTGGGTGCGGTGCGCCGCCTCAGCCCTTGAGCATGACGCCCTCGGAATCACTCACCTTCACGCCGATGGGAATGCCCTGTTTCACGCTCATGGAAACGGTGCAGAACTCCTCGAACTGCGCCAGCACCCGCTCCAGGTGGTCGATGGCTGCGCCCGGCTTCTGTAGCTCAAGGTGCACGTTCATGGCCTGGATGCGCAGGCGGTTGTTCTCGTTGCGCCCCAGGGTGGCCGTGGCCGTGGCCTTGAGGGCACCCGGGTCTTGCTTGTACTTGCCCAGGGCAAACACCAGGCTGGCCGACAGGCAGTTGGCCACCGCGGCCAACAGCAAGTGGTCAGGCGCCGGGCCTGTTCCCTGCCCCAATGGCGCAGGTTCGTCACTGAACAGCGCTGGGGTGTCCAGACCGAAATCCACAAGGAACTGGTAACCGGATTGCCGGGTCAGGGTGACGGTGGCGGCTTCGTTCATGGTTTCTCCTAGGAAGAATTGGTCTGTCGCTTGACATTCCTCAAGACCCGTGCGGTCTGCCCGGTCTATCGTTTACACACCCCCATGAGTATATAGACGCCACACAGGAGACACACCATGGACCGCACCCCGCCGCAAGACAAGGTCTGCTACGACAGGCGCCGCTGGTTGGGTGGCATGGCCGCACTGCCATTGGCCGCGGGTCTGGCCGGCACGGCACCTGTCGCGCGGGCACGCGTCAAGACGCAGGCACACATCGTGATTGCGGGCAGCGGGCTGGCGGGCATCGCCATGGCCAACCGGCTGGCCAAAGGGCTGGATGGCGCGCGCATCACCATCGTCGATGGCAAGGAAGCCCACAACTACCAGCCCGGCTACACCCTGGTGGCCACGGGCGTTTGGCCCGTGAGCAAGGTGGAAGACCGCAACGCTGACTTCCACCCAGAGGGGGTGCAGTGGATCAAGGACTTCGTGGCCGAATTCGACCCAGCCGCCAACACCCTGACCACGCGCGGCGGGCAGCGCATTCCTTACGACTTCCTGGTGGTGGCCACAGGCTTGCAGATGAACTTCGACCAGATTGAAGGCATGGACGTCAAGGCCATTGGGCAGAACGGACTGGCCAGCGTGTACCCCGGCCCCCAGGCGGCGGTGGCCACGTGGTCGGCCATGGACGCGTTCCGTGGAACGGGCGGGCGAGCGGTGATGACCCTGCCCGCCACCCCGCTCAAATGCGCAGGCGCACCGCTGAAGATGACCTTCATGGTGGTGGACCGCCTGAAGCAGGCAGGCAAGCTGGCCAGTTCAAAGGTGGAATTCCACTCGGCGCTGGGCAACGTGTTTGGCGTGAAGCCGGTCAACGACAACGTACTGAAGCGCTGGTCTGACCTGGGAGTGGAGGTGACCTACAACCACAAGCTCACCCGCGTGGACATTGGCGGCAGGCGCGCCACCTTCAGCACACCTGAGGGCGACACCCAGACATTGGAATACGATTTTTTGCACGTGGTGCCTCCCATGAGTGCGCCCGATGCAGTGCGCCAGAGCGATCTTTCCTGGAAAGATGGCCCCTTCGCCGCTGGCGGCTGGCTGGAGGTGGACAAGGGCACCCTGCAACATCGGCGCTACCCCAACGCCTTTGGGCTGGGGGATGTGAATGGCACCCCGCGGGGCAAGACCGCCGCCACGGTCAAGAAAAGCACGCCGCTGGTAGCACAGAACCTGATGGACGTGATTGCGGGCAAGGCACCTAGCCAGACTTTCGACGGTTACACGTCGTGCCCGCTGATCGTGCGCGAGGGGTCGGCCATGCTCATCGAATTCGACTACGAAGGCCGCCTGACGCCCAGCCTGCCGATGATCGAACCACTGCAAGAAAGCTACTTTGCCTGGGTGATGAAGCAGCGCATGCTCAAACCCGCTTATCTGGCCGTGCTCAAGGGCCGCGCCTGAAGGAGACAAGCCATGTACGAAATCTGGCTGGCGGTCAACATCGTTTACGAAATCCTGCGGCCCGCGCTGCCGGTGCTTGCACTGCTGGCCCTGGCCTGGGTGGCATTTGGCTGGCGCGTCTGGCGCATTCCCTCGGCGCGTTGGGGCGCCGCCACCAAGGCGGTTCTGATTCTGGCCGTGGTGGTGGCTGTGGCCGTGTTTACGCTGATGCCTGTAGCCACCTCCTCCAGCCTGTCGGAACTCAAGTACGGGGTGGACTGGGCCTTCCTGGGCAGCGTCGCCCTGGGGTTTGGTGCTCTGGCGGGTGTACTGGCCTGGCCGCTGCTGGCCTGGCTATCGCGGCGCGCCTGACAACTGTTCAGCCGCCGCCGCGTTGGAGGTAAAGGTCGAACTTCTTCATGAAGGCACGGCGCTCCTCTGCGCTCATGTCATCGAACGCAAAGGCAACATGCAGTCGCGGCAGCCGCATCAGCGCAATCACGCGGGGCGGCAGGGGGTGCCAGTTGACTTGCAAACGGCCGCCCCCCACTTCCACCAGCAGGGTCTGTGCAGACTGGTGCCACACATGCCCTGCCAGAGCGCGGGGCAGCCAGCCCAGCCACTCGGCCTCGGTGCAGGCCATGTCACGCTCGAAACGGTCAGGGTAGTCGGTCTGCACGTCAGCAGTGGTTCGGCAAAGGCCGTTTAACCACCCGCAATGGGCGGCCAGATGGCCAGCACATCGCCGTCCACCAGCACGCGAGCACCGCGCTGCTCTGGCGGCACGAACACGCCGTTGATCAACACCAAGTGCACCAGCTTGGGCGGCAGCTGGTGCGCCTCCACCACCTGCGTCACCGTGGCGCCATCGGCCAGGGCAAGCTCGATCTGGTTGTATTGAGCGCCGGGCGGCAGGTAGTCGCCCAGCGTGGCAAAGAGTTTCAGGGTCACACGCATCGTCATGGCACTTTAGCTCAGCGGCGGCGCGTGTCCTGCGCGCCGCTCCAATGCCCCTGACCCTGAGCTGCGCCCAGATAGGCCTGCGCCAGACAGGTCGGGTCCGCCATGAGCTTGTCTTTCCATTCACCCAGGTGCACGCGCCCCTCGACCAGGCCGCGCATCATGCCAACGTGCTCGGTCCAGCCCACACTGTTGCACCCCACCATCACGTCACCGCTGAACTGCAGGCTCAGCACACGCTTGGCCTCGGGGTCGATGCGCTCCACGCGCTCGCCGCCGGGCACACCCTCCCAGTTGCCAAAGCTGGCTGAAATCAAGCCCAGGGTGTCCAGCACGTTGATCTGCGTGACGCCCTTGAGCTCGGCCTTTTTGCCCACCATGTTCATGGCGGCCACGTAGGCCTGGTCGGCGGCGTTCGGCTGAATGGCGCTCACCATGGTCTTGCCGCTCACCTTGTCAAAAGCTTCTGCACAGTCTCCGGCGGCATAGATACCCGGCACACTGGTCTGCATGTGCTCATCGGTCAACACCCCCTGCAGGCAGGTGATGCCGGAATCCTTGAGGAAGCCGATGGCCGGGCGCACGCCCGTGGCGCTGATGATGAGATCCGCCTCGATGCTGGCCCCGGTGGACAGCTGCACCTTCAGCGCACTGCCCGCCTGGCTGATGGATTCGACCTTGGCCCCCGTGTGCACCTTCACGCCTTTGGCTTCGCACCAGTCGCGGATCATGCCGCCTGCGGCAGGCCCCATCATGCGGGGAACCATGCGGTCACCCATTTCCACCACGGTCAGGTCAACGCCGCGCTGCTTGAGCGACTCCATGATGATGCAGCCGATGAAACCCGCGCCCATCTGCAGCACGCGCGCGCCGGGTTGCGCCAGCTTCTGGATGGCGCGGGCGTTCTCCAGCGTCCAACAGGGGTGGATGCCAGGCAGGTCCATGCCCGGAATGGGCGGGCGCACCGGGTGCGAACCCGTGGCGATGAGCAGCTTGTCGAAACCCAGGGTCTGGCCGTTGTCCAACGCCACGGTGCGCGCGGCGGCGTCCACGTGCGTGGCGCGCGCCCGCACGATGTCGATGCGGCGGTCGGCAAAGTGGGAGCCGCCCTTGCGCAGCCAGGTACCCCGCTCGTCGATGTTGCCCACCAGCAGGTAGGGAATCGCCATGCGCGAGTACGGAGGCTCGGGCTCGTCGCCGACGATGGTGATACGGTCAGCAGGTGCGTGTTTGCGGATGGTTTCAGCGGCGATGACGCCAGCGGGTCCCGCGCCGAGGATGAGGTGGTGGATCATGGTTGAGCGGTCTCGATGGTGGATGAAAAAGGGGTGGCCAGGCTCACACCCGGCTCACCCCAAAAAACCTGCCCCGGCAGGCAGGTCCCACGTTCAAAGGCCCAGGCGTTGCTTCGTTGCGGCGGTCGGGCGGCCCTCGGTGTCCCAGCCGCGCACCTCGTAGTACTTGGGCAGCATTTCGGGCAGCTTGCTCACGGTGCCTTTGGCCGGACCGGTCTTGGCAGCCTCGGTCAGCAGGCGCTTGGGCAGGTTGTCGTCGGCCTTGGTGAAGCCCGCCGCGTTGTTGAACTCGCGCTCCATGTTCCAGATGCGCTCGCCGATGTGGTTGAGGTGTTCCATGGTGTATTCCTCACCACAGGCGGCCTGCACCTGGGGCGCCACGTCGGCCAGCGTCCAGGCGAAGCTGGTGAAGATGCAGATACCCGCCGAGTCGAACGCGGCGGTGGCGTCCTGGAAGGCCTTGACCAGTTCGGGCTTGCCGTTGGCATCCGTGGGTTCGGTCTTGATGGGAATGCCCAGCACCTCGGAGGCAATGGTGTAGCCACGCAGGTGGCAGGCGCCCCGGTTGCTGGTGGCGTAGGCCAAGCCGATGCCTTGCACCACACGGCCGTCGTAGGCCGGGAATTCCTGACCCTTGACGCTCATGCTCAGGTCCGGGTGGCCGTACTTGGCGGTCAGGCGCTTGGAGCCCAAACCAATTTCCTTGCCAAAACCCACGCCGTTGGCGGTCATGTCGGCCAGCTCGCACAAGGCCTTGGCAGAGCCAAACGGTGCCTCAATGCCGATCTGCTCCTTGGTGAGCACGCCCATTTCGTACAGTTCCATCACCGCGCCCACGGTGGCGCCAAAGCTGATGGGGTCCATGCCCTGCTCGTTGCAGATCAGGTTGGCATACTGCAGCGCTTCCAGATCGTTCACGCCGTTGGCCGCACCCAGCGCCCAGGCAGCTTCATACTCCAGGCCGCCGCTGGCGCCCCAGTACTGCGGCTTGTTCTGCACGCTGAAGTGGCTCTCGTCGATCTTGCTGATGCGCCCGCAGGCGATGGTGCAACCGAAGCAGGCCTGGTTGGTGACCAGATGCTTCTTGCCGTCGGTGGCGCGCGGCGTGGCCATGGCCTCGGCGGAGATGTCCTTGGCGCCTTCGAACTGCACGTCGCGGTGGTTGCGGGTGGGCAGTGCGCCCACCTCGTTGATCACGTTCATCAGCACCTGGGTGCCGTAGGTGGGCAGGCCCTGGCCGGTCACACCGTTTTCGGCCAGCACTTTCTTGGCAGCCTTGGTGGCGGCCATGAAAGCCTTCGGGTCGCGCACGTTGCCCACACCCTTGGTGCCACGCACAGCAATGGCCTTCAGGTTCTTGCTGCCAGCCACGGCACCCACGCCGGAGCGGCCCGCCGCACGGTGCAGGTCGTTCACGATGGCTGCGTAGAGCACCTGGTTCTCGCCCGCCGCGCCAATGCTGGAAACGCGCAGCAATGGGTCCTGCAGGCTGGTCTTGAGGATCTCCTCAGTCTTCCACACGGTCTGCCCCCACAGGTGGGAAGCATCGCGCAACTCGGCCACGTCGTCGTTGACGTACAGATACACCGGCTTGGGCGACTTGCCCTCGAAGATGATCATGTCCCACCCGGCCATCTTCAGCTCGGCGCCCCAGTAGCCGCCCGAGTTGGAACAGGCAATGGCGCCGGTAAGCGGCCCTTTGGTGATGACGGTGTAACGGCCACCGGTGGAGGCCATGGTGCCCGTCAGCGGGCCGGTGGCCCAGATGAGCTTGTTGTCGGCGGACAGCGGATCGACCTTGGGATCGACCTCCTCCACCAGGTACTTGCTGCCCAGCCCGCGCGAGCCGATGTAGGCACGCGCCCAGTCCATGTTCAACGGCTCCGATTTGACGGTGCCGGCAGTCAGGTTGACGCGAAGGATTTTTCCAGCCCAGGACATGTCATTTCTCCTTCAGTATCAGGCGGCGGCCTGGTTGCCGAGCTTGTCAGCCCACTGTTTCATCTTGTCGATGCCGGTCCAGTTGGCGTCGATAAAGGTGATGGCGCCGGTCGGGCAGGCGTCGGCACAGGCCGGGTCGCCGCCGCACAGGTCGCACTTCTGGACCTTGCCGGTCTCTTGCACGTAGTTGACCGTGCCGAACGGGCAGGCAATGGTGCAGACCTTGCAGCCCACGCAGGTGGTTTCGTTCACCACCTTGGCGCCGGTGATCTTGTCCACGGTGATGGCCTCGACCGGGCAGGCGTGCAGGCACCAGGCCTCGTCGCACTGCGTGCAGGTATAGGGCACCTTTTTGCCCGTGTGGTGGAAGTCGAAGACCTTGATGCGCGACTTGGACGTGGCGTAGGTGCCGTAGTTCTCGAAAGAACAGGCCATTTCGCACTGCAAACAGCCGGTGCATTTGTCCGGGTTGATGTGCAGGACTTTCTGCATGTGGGTCTCCTGTTGGGTAGCGGCAAGCCCGTTGGCGCGCCTTGCCTATGAAGGTTTGTGCATAGCCATTGTTGGATCACCACGCGCCGATGTATTCAGGGTTATCCCTAGTCGGCTATGAAATCAAAAACATATTCTCAAATTGAAACACTGCTCTAATGTTCTTGCAGGCGTTTGCGCGGCAACATCGGCAGCGATTGAACCCAATAACGGTCCAGGCAAAGCACAGACAAGCCCCACATGAGCACCGTACGCACCACCGTATTCCAAGGCGAGGCCGCACCGGTTGGCCGCAAAGACCGTCTTGATAGCATTGCGCAGGCAAGGCGTGCAGTCCTTGCTGAACGGGCGCCCTCGGCCACGCCCTGGGTCCAGCCCTGGATAGAGCAGTCATGGCGGCGCTGCCTTTCCAGAGGGCAGCAACCGCAACAGCGGGTGGTGTTCGACGCGGTGTCCGCCGCCGACATGCACCGAGCCATCGAGGCCAACCAGCCCTTGCTGCATGCAGCAGCGCCGGTGATACGCTCACTGGCCAGGGCAATGGCCGACACACGTTATTTCGCGATCCTCACAGATGCGCGCGGCTTGGTGATTGACGTGAACGGCCCAGTGGACAGACAGGACCGGCGTGCCACGGCAATCGCCCGCGTCGGGGTTGACCTGTCGGAAGCGGCTGTAGGAACAACTGCCATAGGCACCACCCTGACCGACGGGCACCCCGTCTGGCTGCACCGCGGCGAACATTTTTTCGACGACACCGCTGTTTACAGTTGTGCGGGCGCACCGGTGTTTGGACCGGACGGCCGTTGCGCTGGTATGCTGGATTTGACCGGCGTTGACGTGCCCGAGCGCCCGGCACTCAAGCATCTGGTCGCCCAGGCTGCCCGCAGCATAGAAAACGCCTTGACTCTGGCGCAGCCTCACCCCATGTTGCTGCGCCTGCATTGGCCTGGCCGCGTGCTTGGAGAAGACGGTGATGGGCTGGTGGGCGTGGACGCCGATGGTCGCATCACCGCAGCCAACCGCGCCGCCATGGAAATGCTCACGCTGATTCCGGGTGCGCCATGGCCGCATTGTGATGACGTGTTTGCCGTACCGACGGATGTGCTTTTCGACGCCGCACGCGCAGGGCGAGGCGCCACCGAAGTCCCGCTCTGGTGCGGTTTGCGCCTTCAGGTGCTGGCCTTGCAGGGCAACGGGCAGGAGCACCCGACACGTGCAAACGCCAAACACGCCATGGGTGTTCCATTGAGGGAAGTGGAAAGCGCGCTCATCCGCCGCGCCGTGGAAGAGGCAGGGGGCAACGTCGCTGTGGCGGCTCGCGCTTTAGGCATCAGCCGGGCTACGGTCTACCGTAAGCTGGAGCGGCACTGAGGGCACGCTCCGCGTGACTAAAACTACTGCCAAGTGTGAACCGGCAACGGCGCAAAGGCCTGCATGAAAGCGGTCATCTGCGCGGCAGGCAAGGGCCTGCTGACAAGGTAGCCTTGCATGGCATTGCAATGCAAACGCCGCAGGTGGCCCGCCTGGTCGGGCGTTTCCACGCCTTCTGCAACCACCTCCAGCCCCAGGCTATGCCCCATGGCAACCACTGCGCGAACAATCGACGCGTTGCCCCGGTTAGTCGTCATGTCGCGCACAAAGGACATGTCCACCTTGAGCTTGTGCACCTCCAGCTGCTGGAGGTAGGCCAGGGAAGAATAGCCCGTGCCAAAGTCATCGATCGAAAGACGCACCCCGAGCGCCTTGAGTTCGGCCAGCGACTGCAGAGAGCGGTCTCGGTCGAGCATGATGAAGCTCTCGGTGATTTCAAGCTCCAGCTGCTGCGGGGCAATGCCGCTGGCGGCCAGACACTGCTGCACGGCCTCCAGCAAATGGCCGCGGCTCAATTGCACCGCAGAAACATTGACAGCCACCTGTGGAGGCGCCAAGCCTGCGGCAGTCCATGCACTTATTTGCCGAGCGGCCTCTTGCAACACCCAGTCGCCAATTCGCACCACCAGGCCGCTTTCCTCGGCGAACGCAATGAACTCACCCGGCGGCACCATGCCGCGAACGGGATGCTGCCAGCGCACCAACGCCTCCAGGCCCACAATGCGCCCGGTTTGCAAATCGATCTGCGGCTGGTAGTGCAGCACCAGTTCCTGCCGCTCAATGGCCTGGCGCAGGTCTGCCTCCAGCGTCAGTCGGCTGCGCGCACGGCTGGAAAGCTCCGGCGAGAAAAACCGCAGCACGCCCCTGCCCTGCGCCTTGGCCTGGTGCAGCGCGGCGTCGGCATGGCTTTGCAATGTCTCAGGGTCGGTTCCGTCGGCTGGGTATAGGGCTATGCCTATGCTCATGCCCACGTAGATGCTCTGCCCGTCCAGCTCTATGGGCTTGGCAAGCGCGTCAATCATGCGCTGCGCCATCAGGTCAACCCAGGGTGTGCCTTCGCGC
Organism: Burkholderiaceae bacterium; assembly: GCA_041913045.1. Taxonomy (GTDB): domain Bacteria; phylum Pseudomonadota; class Gammaproteobacteria; order Burkholderiales; family Burkholderiaceae_C; genus CAMLOF01. The sequence goes on from JAYSGB010000002.1 coordinate 68,850, forward strand.
CGCTCCAGAATGATGTCGAACTCATCGCCACCGATGCGTGCAATGGTGTCGCTTTCGGGCATCAAGCCCTGCAGACGCTTGGCCACCTCCACCAGCAGGCGGTCGCCACGGCTGTGGCCCAGGCTTTCGTTGATGGTCTTGAAGTTGTCCAAGTCCAGCGACAGCAGGGCGAACTGCGTTGCGCTGCGCTCGGCGTGTTGCACTGCATGCTGAAGCAGTTCCGCAAACAGTGCCCGGTTGGGCAAGCCAGTGAGCGAATCGCGCTGCGCCAGAATTCGGTACTTTTCCTCGCTCACCTGAAGTAGCGCGGTACGCTGCGCCACCAAGTCCTCAAGGAAACGCCTCAGCCGGGCCAGCTCCAGGTGGGTGCGAACGCGGGCATGCACCTCGTCAATGTCGAAGGGCTTGGTGATGTAGTCTGCCGCCCCCAGCTCAAACCCGCGAACCTTGTCACTCACCGCGTCCACCACGGTAACGAAGATCACAGGAATGCGGTTGCCCGCTGGTGTAGCCTTGATTCGACGGCAAACCTCATAGCCATCCATGCCCGGCATCATCACGTCCAGCAGAACCAGGTCTGGCGGCGACGGACCGTTGACGATTTCAAGCGCGCGTGTCCCGGTATTGGCCACCTGGATACGGTAGGTGTCTTTCAGCGCTTCCAGCAGTTCGTGGATGTTTTCGGGAACGTCGTCCACCACAAGCAGGGACTGGGTACGGCCATTCGGCACATGCGCCATCACGTCCAGCAACACGGGGTTGCGGCGGTAACGCTGCAGCTCCAGCTGGGTTCGTACACGGGTGTGCAGCAAGTCTGGGTTCACCGGTTTGGTGATGTAGTCCGCCACCCCCAGGGCCAGGCCGCGCGCTTCGTCAGCTGCGTCGGCAAGCGCGGTAACGAAAATCACCGGAATTTCAGCGGTCGCGGGGTCTATTTTGAGTTCCGCCAGCACCGAGTAACCGTCCATTCCGGGCATGCGGATGTCCAGTAGGATCAAATCCGGGTGAGGCAGGCGGCGCGCCAACTCCAAGGCTTTTTCGCCGCTGGTCGCGGCCACGATGGCGTAATCGTCTCGGAGCACGCTCATCAAGGCGTGCAAATTCTCGTGAACGTCATCAACGATGAGAATGCGTGCACGCTCGGGCATACGGTTGTTCTCCTGTGTGCTCATGAGGCTGGTCCCGTGTCGGTCACGCCCAGGGAGCGCAGTTGCTCCTGAGCGGCGTCAATGTCGAAGACGTCGACCAACCCGGCGATCTTGTTGATAACTGCCTCCATCGGTGTACCCGCCACGCCAACTTTCAACTCTTCGAGCAAGGGCTCAGCTGCGCCAAGATCGTACTCCAGTGCGTGAGCCAGTTGGCGTAGACGCTCGCGCAACGCGTCAGGCTCCAGCCGCTGCGTGCCTGCCTGCGAAGGCAGGTCATCCAGGCGCCCAAGCCGGTCAATGTCTTCCAACACGCCAACGAGCGCAGCCTGCAACTGCTCAAGCGTGTCCTCGGCAGGCGGCTGCCCGGCCTTCAAGCCCCCATCAATGGCCGCGATCTGCTCGTACACAGCCACCGCGCCCAGGTTTCCAGTTACCCCTTTCAGGGCATGGCAATATTCCTGCGCAGCCTGGACACCCTGGTCGGAAAGCAGGCGGCGCAATTCCACCACGGCACCCGCGTAGTTTTCCCGGAAGCGCCGGAGCTGCTTGCGGTAAGCGTCCACACGCCCGCCAATGCGGCGCACCCCTTCGCGCACGTCGAGGTTACGCAGCGCCAGCATCTCCTCACTCAGCGAGCCGCGGTCTTCCGTCGTCACCTTGCGCGTTGCCACGCGCCCTGGGGGCAAATGGACAAACCGCATCAGGGCCGACATCAGCCGGTCAGGGGCAATGGGTTTGGTCACGTGGTCGTTCATGCCTGCGGCCCGGCTTTGCTCGGCGTCTTGCGCCATGGCCAGCGCCGTCATGGCCACAATGGGCAGCGTGGCAAAACGGGTACCACCTGGCGCGTCAGCCAGCGCTCTGATGCGCCGCGCAGCCTCCAGGCCGTCCATCACGGGCATCTGAATATCCATCAGCACAACGTCGTATTCCTGGCGCTGCACCTGCTCCACAGCCTGCGCGCCGTTGATGGCCTGGTCCACCTCCATTCCCTCGCTACGCAGCAATTCCACCGCAAACTCGCGGTTGATGTCGTTGTCTTCCACGAGCAGCACACGGGCCCCGGCCAACTGTCCACGCGTGCTGAAGTCTGGGGCATGGTCAAAGCGGCGCTCGCCTTCGCCAAAAATGCGCCCCCGCCCCAACACGGACAGCACCGTGTCAAGCAAGGTGGATGGCGACACCGGTTTGATGAGAATGCCATCCACGCCAGCCTGCTCTGAGAGGCGGATCACATCCTCCCGCCCATAGGCGGTGACCATCACGATCTTGGGTTGCTGCGCAATGGCATGGTCTTGGTGAATGCGTTGCGCCACTTCATCACCGTTCATTCCTGGCATGCGCCAGTCCATCAACACCAAGTCGTATGGTTGAGCTGCATTTCGCAGTTCTGCAATCGCAGACGGGCCATCCCAGGCCGTGCCCACATCCAGATGGAAAAAGCGCAGCATCTCCGCCAGGATTTCCCGCGACACCTCGTTGTCGTCCACCACCAGAACCCGAACGCCGCGCAAAAGCGGGCCCGCCTGCTCGAGCAGTTCCATCTGACGCAGTTGCGATTGCTGAGCTTCCTGCAACCGGATGGTGAAACACATGGTGGTGCCGCTCCCTGGCGAGGACTCTTCCACCCAGATGCGCCCGCCCATCATCTCCACCAGGTTGCGGCAGATAGCCAACCCCAGACCCGTGCCGCCGAAACGGCGCGTGGTGGTCTGGTCGGCCTGTGTGAACTTCTCGAACAGGTGGCTCTGCACCTCGGGCGTCATGCCAATGCCCGAGTCGCGCACACTGACTTGCACGGCAATGCCTTCTGCCGTGGTCTCCAGGTGGCGGAACGCAAGTTCCACTTCACCACGTTCGGTGAACTTCACGGCGTTACCGCACAGGTTGAGCAGCACCTGCCCCAGCCGCAATGGGTCACCCACCAGGCGTGGCGGAATCGCCGGGTCATAGCGTATGAGGAATTCAACCCCTTTGGCCTCGGCCTGGTAACCCACGGCGTCGGTCAATTGCTCCAGCACCGCATCCAAACCAAACTCTATGTGCTCAATGTCGAGTTTGCCTGCCTCGATCTTGGAAAAATCAAGAATGTCGTTGATGATGCCCAGCAGCGAGCGGGCAGCGCCCTGAGCTTTCGTCAACTGGTTGCGCAGCGGTGTGTCCAACTCTCCCTTGAGCGCCAGGTAGAGCATGCCCAAGATGGCATTCATCGGCGTGCGTATCTCGTGGCTCATGATGGCCAGGAAATCGCTCTTCACGCGCGTGAGGTGTTCGGCCTCTTCCTTGGCCTTGCGCAATTCCGCCGTGCGCTCTGAAACCAAATGCTCCAGATTTGCGCGCTGCGCTCGCAGCTCCTCCATGGTGGAAAGCAATTTGCGCGTGCGGCTTTCCACCTTGCGGCGCAGCATCAGCGTCACGCTGCCCAGCGCCAGCAGCACACCGCCCAGCCCCGCCAGCGACCACCCCACCCACAGCGGCATGGCTGCCTCCACCGGGGCGGCCATGGCTTGGCGCATGGCATCAAAATAGACCGAGTCCGCGTCTCCGCGCCAGACCGTCAGGTGCCTGTCCAAGGCGTCCAGCAACTCTTCGTTTTTGCCCTTGGTCGTGGCAAAGTAAAGAGATGACGGCAGGAAAACAATCGGCGTCTCAGCCAGGCGGTACTTCTGGCCATTGCGGGCTGCGAAGAAGCTGTTGGTGACCACAGCGTCAGCCTGCCCGTCCAGGACCATCTGGTAGCCCTGATCCAGGGACTTGACCGGTTTGGCCTCATAGACCACACCGTTGCTACTCAAAAGCTGGTCCAGGAAGCTCTGCTGTATGCCGCCTTGCAACACGGCCACACGGTATCCAGTCAGGTCGTCGAAGGTCTGTACCCGCAGGTCTGGTCGTACGTAGATCTGCGACCAGCTGTTGGCCACCGACACTTTCTGGAAATCGAAGCGCTTGGCGCGCTCCGCAGAAAACGCCACGTCTGGCATCAGGTCGATTTCGCCCGCCTCCAGCTGGCGCAGACAATCCACCCACTCGCAGGACACATAGCTCAGGCGCCAGCCTTCAACACGTGCCACAGCTTCGAGCAAAGCTGGAAACAGCCCTGCCGGACGGCCATCTGGTGTGGTGTAGACCTTGGGGGCATTCTCATAGTGCCCCACACGCACGGTATGTCCGCCTGCCGCTTTCCAAAGTTGATCGCAAGCAACAAGCGCCCCTGTCACCACGGGCAAGGCAACAGCCAGCCACAACAGTCGCCATCTGGCCTGCAAAATGCGTCGCATCTCGGGTCTCCTCCGGTACGGCATGCCTCTGGTCCCGACGTCTGTTTGGCGCGAGGCCTCCGCAAACGGAACAACCTTTACACGCACAGCGTCAATTGTGATTTTTGGCCAGAGACGGCAATCGGAACATACCACAGACCGCAGGTAGCCAGACGGCGCAAAGACCCCTTGCGGGGCCGTAAATCGTCAACTCATTTAGAAGCGTTCGGGAAGAACAGCTGCTCGCCACCAATCTTGTACGAAGCAATGGCTGCCTGCCCTGCCTGACCAGTCACCCAGTCCACGAACTTCTGGCCCTCGGCGGTCTTGACGTGGGGGTGCTTGGCCGCACTCACCAGCATGACCCCGTACTGGTTGAAAAGGCGCTGGTCGCCTTCCACCAGCACAGCCAGGTCAGCACGGTTCTTGAAGTTCAACCAGGTTCCGCGGTCTGCCAGTACATAAGCGCCGCTGCTCGCTGCTATGTTGAGCGCGGGCCCCATTCCGCAGCCACACTCTTTGTAGCCCGCGCCTTTGTTGGCGTCGGTGTCGGTCATCTTCCAAAAGCGAAGTTCCGCCGCATGGGTACCGCTCTTGTCACCGCGCGATATGAATGGGGCATTCGCCGCCGCGACCTTCTTCATGGCAGCAACAATGTCCTTGCCCTGTGTTTTGGCAGGGTCAGCCTTGGGGCCGATCAGCACAAAATCGTTGTACATCACCTCTTGGCGCTTGGCGGCAAAACCGTCGGCCACGAACTTTTCCTCAGCCGCCTTGTCGTGCACAAAAAGCACGTCGGCGTCACCGCGGCGCGCCATGTCAATGGCCTGCCCCGTACCCAGCGCCACAACTTTCACGTCAATGCCAGTGGCCTGCTTGAACAGCGGAAGAATGTGCCCAAACAGGCCAGACTGTTCGGTGGACGTTGTGGAAGCGACCACAATGCTCTGAGCCTGGGCGGCCAGCGAAGACACCGACAACACAACTGCGGCAAACATGAATTTCATGGGGTTTCTCCTTTGACAAATGCGTGCGCCTGCGGATGGCTCTGGGCCAGCAGGTCTCCATTGAAAAAATCCAGAACAGGCAGGTCGGCCAGCACGCGGCCAGCCTCCATGTAGATGACGCGGCTGGCCAGACGTTTGACCTGGCCCAGGTTGTGGCTGCTGAACACCAAGGTGCTCGGACGGCCATCGGCCGTTGGCTGTGCGGTGAACTCCGCGATCAAGGCCTCCACCTCCCGTTTGGCATGCGGGTCCAGGCTTGCGGTCGGCTCATCGAGCAGCCACACGTCAGGCCGCAAGGCCCAGGCACGCGCCAGCGCCAGGCGCTGCTGCTGCCCGCCAGACAATGCCCTGCCGTTACGCCTTGCCACGCCTTCCAGACCCACCCGGCGCAAGGCCAGCAGCGCCTGTGCGCGCGCGGCTTGCCACGGCATACCCCGCAGCCACAGCCCCAGAGCCACATTGTTCTGGCCGCTCAAACGCATCAGGTGCGGGCGCTGAAAGAGCATGGCCAGCCGCTCGGCAGGCGGGTGACGCAGCACCCCTCCATGCACCGGCAAGAGCCCATGCATGGCACGCAGCAAAGTGCTCTTGCCACTGCCGTTCGAACCCACCAGGGCCACACGCTCACCGGGTTCAATGCGCAGGCTCACGCCGCGCAAGGCGTGGACCTGCCGCGCGGGGCCCAGGCGAACATCAACGTCCTCCAGGTCGAAGAGTGCAGTCACAACGCTTCTCATGCGGCCACCGCCTGGGGAACTCCCCCGTCCACACGCTCGCGCCAGCGCCGAACCACCGACACCAAGGCATTCAGCAGCAACACCACCCCCAGCAGCACCAAGCCCAGGCCCAAGGCCAGCGGCAGATCGCCCTTGCTCGTTTCCAGCGCAATGGCGGTGGTCATCACGCGGGTAAAGCCCTCAATGTTGCCGCCGACGATCATCACCGCGCCCACCTCTGAGATGGCGCGACCAAAGGCCGTGATAACCACGGTGAGCAAGGCGTAGCGTTCGTCCCACGCCAGCAATAGCGCGCGCATCCAGCGGCTCGCGCCAAGCGACGCCAGTTGCTCGCCATGTTGGCGCTCGGCGTCCTCAATGGCTTGGCGGCTCAGCGCAACCACCAGCGGCAGCACCAGCGCGGTCTGCGCCAGCACCATCGCTTGAAAACTGAACAACCAGCCGAGCCACCCCAACGGCCCCGACCGTGAGAGCAACAGGTAAACCACCAGACCCACCACCACGGAAGGCACGGCCAGGAATGTGTTGAGCACGGTGATCAACGCACCCCGCCCCTTGAAACTGGAGACGCCCAGCCACGCCCCTAGCAACAACCCGGCGCAGCATGCCAGCAGCGCCGAAGTGACGCTCACCGACAGGGAGCGGCCCACCACCGACCACAAGGCAGTGTCCCCCGACACCACCAATCCTGCGGCGGTGACCAAACTTTCCGAAAATGCGCTCATGGCGGGCGATGCTATGCGTACTGGGTATTGCATGCACTCCGGTCTTGCGAGCTATGCAATTCATTACATAAGCCGTGCCAGCACAATTTCAGAGTCAGGCACACTTCCACCCATGCGACGAATCGAGCTCAGCTACCAACTTGCCCACGACAGCGACCGTGCCGCGCTGCTGCGCAACCCGCTCATGGGCCTTCTGTTCGCGGTGCGCACCGAGGGCTCCATTTCGGCCGCTGCGCGCAAGGTGGGTTATTCCTACCGCCACGTGTGGGGCCAACTCAAGGCCTGGGAAGACACTTTAGGCGAAGCGCTCATCGTCTGGGAACGCGGCCAGGCTGCCACGCTCACCCCTTTCGCCGAAAAACTCATCTGGACGGAACGGTTGGCCCAGGCACGGCTGGCGCCACAGATAGAGACGCTGCGCGCCGAACTGGAACGCACCCTGGCGCTGGCCTTTGACGAACACAGCCACGTTCTGGGCCTCTACGCCAGCCACGACGACGCCCTGCCCCTGCTGCAGACCCACGCAGCCAGTCAGGCGCAACTGCACCTGGATATTCATTTTTGCGGCAGCGTCGATGCCATTCGCGCGCTCAACGAAGGCCGCTGTGTGGTGGCGGGCTTCCACACCCGCGAACAGCCCGACATTGCCAGCCCCAGCGCCCAGGCCTACCGGCACCTGTTGCAACCGGGCCAGCACAAGCTCATCGGTTTTGCCGAGCGGGTGCAGGGCCTGATCGTGCCCAAGGGCAACCCGCGCAAGTTGCAAGGGCTGGCCGACGTGGCACGTTGGCGCCTGCGCTACGTGAACCGCCCGCTGGGCACAGGCACAAGGCTGCTGCTTGAAGAGTTGCTGGCCGAGGCAGGCCTGAACGCTAATGACCTGAACGGGCACGAGCAGACGGAGCCATCCCACGCGGCCGTGGCGCAGGCCGTGGCCAGCGGGCGTGCTGACGCAGCGCTGGGCACACAGTCTGCCGCCGAAAGACTTGGGCTGGGGTTCGTGCCATTGGTACGTGAGCACTATCACCTGGCGTGTCTGAAATCCGCCCTGGACCAACCCGCTGTGCTCGCCCTGCGGCAGGTACTGGCCACGCCTGCATGGCAATCGGCATTGGCCACCGTGCCCGGCTACGCCCCGCTGGCCAGCGGGCAGGTGCGCTCACTCAAGGCCGTTCTGCCCTGGTGGCGCTTCAATACCTGAGCAACAGGCCGCTCAGAACGCCTCTTTCTCCGCTTCCAGGTAAGCCAGGCTCACGTATTTGCCAATGTTGCTGTCAAAACCCGCCATGCCAGCCGCACGGCGGGCCACGCGCGGGTCTTTCAGCACGGCCGCCTTGGCCGCCTCCACCCCCAGGCCTGCCTCCACGGCCTTCAGGCAAGGTTCGTAAATCCCCGCCATGAACTCGCCATAGGTCTTGAGCAAGTCCTTGCCGCCGTTGCCGTGCCCTGGCACCCAGAGCTGCTCACCTGCTGCGGCCTGGATCGCCTCGTAGTACTTGAAAGTGCCCCGGTACGAGCCATCATCGATGTTGGCGATGCGGTTCTCCATGGCAATGTCGCCCACGTAGGTCAGGCGGTCCTGCACCACCTCCACGCAGAGGTCCGAAGGGGTGTGCGCCGTACCGTAGTGGTGCATCTTCAGCGTCACATCGCCAAACTGGTAAGTCTTGCCATGCGCCGTCGCCTGGTTGGGTGCCACCACCTGCGTGCCTATGGTGGCCTGGTTGGTCCAGCGCTCCATCAGGCTGCGCCACAGGTTGCCCTCCACGCCCTTGATCTGCTCGATAGTGTGGGGTAGCGCATAGATGGGCAGATTGGCGCCGAATGCCTTTGCAAAGGCGTGGTTGCCCAGCCAGTGGTCGCCGTGGTAGTGGCTATTGAACACCGCCACCACCGGCAACGGCGTCACCTTGCGGATCATCCGAATCGCCATTTGACCGATCTGTAGTGACGCGCCAGAGTCCAGCACGACCACACCCGCGCTGGTCACCACGAACAGCACGTTGGCCATCAGACCCTGGTTGTCCGCCGTGGGAAAGCCGTCCTTGGCATAGACCATCCAGACGTGTTGCGAAAGCTGCTGCGGCGCCACATCCGGCACAGGCGGCCCTTCAATGAAGTCTTGCACCTGCTGAGCAAACAAACGCACTTCGGGCACGGTCATCAGGCCTGCACCTGCCAAGCCCAGCCCACCTGCGAGCCTGAGCCAGTGGCGGCGTGTCGCGCCTTGCTGCGCTTTGAACATGGGTTTCGCCTCCATTAATCATCAAATAAGCAATTACGGATTTTTATTGTCCACCTGGCAGCACCAGATGTCAAAAATCCATGGCAAGGCGCCGGTCAGCGGCTCAGGCGACGGGCAATCTCGGCCACCAGTTGGCGCGCCAGAACCAGCTTGGGGCCGTGCGGCAATTCCTTCGTGCCGCCGGCGTCCACCAGCAGCAGTGCGTTGTCGTCACGCCCAAAGGTGGCCGGGCCGATGTTGCCCACCAGCAGCGGCACGCCTTTGCGCTCGCGCTTGGCTTGTGCGTGTGCAGCAAGGTCGTGGCTCTCGGCGGCAAAGCCCACGCAGTACAGGGCGCCTTCGCGGGCACGCGGGCTTGCGGCCACGCCCGCCAAAATGTCCGGGTTCTCCACAAACGCCAAGGCAGGCGGCAAGCCACTGCCATCCTTCTTGATCTTTTGCCCGGCAGCGCTGGCCGGGCGCCAGTCAGCCACGGCAGCGGCGGCCACAAAAATGGAGGCACGCTCCACTTCGGCCTGCACCGCTGCCTGCATCTGCAAGGCGCACTGCACGTCAACGCGGCGAACACCGCGCGGCGTGGGCAAGTGCACAGGGCCTGCCACCAAGGTCACTTCAGCCCCGGCCTCGCGGGCGGCGCGCGCCACGGCAAAACCCATCTTGCCGCTGCTGTGGTTAGTAATGCCCCGCACCGGGTCGATCGCCTCGAAGGTGGGCCCTGCCGTCACCAGCACGTGCTGCCCAGCCAGCACCTTGGGCTGGAAATGCGCAATCAGCTCTTCCAGCAACTCCTGGGGCTCCAGCATGCGGCCGTCGCCCACCTCGCCACAGGCCTGGTCCCCCTGGCCTACAGGCAGCACCACGGCGCCGTCTGCACGCAACTGCGCTGCGTTGCGCTGGGTGGCAGGGTGCGCCCACATCTCGCGGTTCATGGCCGGGGCCAGCAGCAAGGGCGTGCGGTCGAGCGGGCGCGCCAGGCAGGTCAGTGTCAGCAGGTCGGCAGCGCGGCCCTGGGCCAGCTGGGCCATCAGGTCGGCGCTGGCGGGGGCAATCAGTATCGCGTCCGGTTCGCGCCCCAAGCGGATGTGCGGCATGTTGTTGGGCTCGCTGGCGTCCCACTGGCTCAGCAGCACGGGCCGGTTGCTCAGGGCCTGCATCGTCACCGGGGTGATGAACTGCGTGGCAGCCTCGGTCATCACCACCTGGACGCTAGCCCCGGCCTTCACCAGCAGGCGGCACAGTTCGGCCGACTTGTAGCAGGCAATGCCCCCCGAGAGGCCCAGGACGATGTGTTTTCCGGCAAGGTCTTCCATGGGCGGGAATGTACCACTGGCGCTCGGCCCGCACAGGCCGATCACGACGGTTTGGACTCGTCCCTCTCCACCGCCAGCAGCGCCTTCAAATCCTCACGGCCGCGCTGGGTGATGCTGAGCAACGCCTCCCTGTCACCGCGGACCTTCAGCGCCGCATCCAGCAGCGACATGTCGTGGTTCTCGAAATGCCTCACGATGGTTGCCGCCCTGTCGGGTGTCTCTCCCAAAGCCAGCAGCGACTGGCGAGCGGCCTCCAGCGAGGAGTGAAAGGTCTCCCTGATGGGTTGCAGACCGCGCTCGCGCAACTCGAACGCATCGGTGCGGCTGCGCGCCCGCACCACCACCGGCACGTTCGGCCAACGCTGCCGCACCACATCTGCCATGGTCAACGCCGCCTGCGGGTCGTTCACCGCAATCACCAGCAACCGCGCCTGGGCAATGCCTGCCTCCTCCAGCAGATCCAGCCTGGCAGCGTCGCCGTAGTAGCACTTCCATCCGAACTCCCGCATCAGCTCCACCTGGTCCGGGTCGTTGTCGATGAGCGTTGCCGGGACACCATGCGCCATCAACACCCGCCCCACCACCTGCCCGAACCGGCCAAACCCGGCAATGATCACCCCGTTGGTCTCGTCAATGGCCTCGCGTGGGCGCTCACCACAGTCCATCTTCACGAAACGCTGGTGCAACACCAACAGCAAAGGCGTGCAAAGCATGGACACCGCCACGACGGCGTTCAGCAGATCGTAGGTTGGGCGCGTCAGCAGGTTCTGGCTCAATGCCGCACCGAAGATCACAAACGCGAACTCCCCCACCTGCGACAGCGCCACGGCCATCAACAGCGCCTCGCGGTTCTTCAACGCAAAGGCCCTACCCAAACCAAACAGAACGGCCCCCTTGGCAGCCACCACCAGCAATGCCAGGCCCACGATGGTGCCAGGTTCACGCGCCAGCAGCGACACGTCCACCGACATGCCCACGGCAATGAAGAACAGCCCCAGCATCAGCCCCTTCACCGGCTCAATGTCCAGGCGCAGCTCGTAGCGGTATTCCGAACCGGCCAGCAGCACGCCCGCCAGAAACGTCCCCAGCGCCATCGACAGGCCCACCGACTGCACCGCCATGGCCACGCCAATCACCAGCAAGAGCGAAAAGGCAAAGAAGATCTCGCGCATCCCTGTGCGGGCCACGATCCGCATCACAGGGTTGAGCACCGTCCGGCTCGCCAGAACAATGGCCGCGATCACCGCCAGCGCCTTGGGCACAGCCCAGACGTCAAAGCCATCGGATGATGCGGCTGGTGCAATCAATGCCAGCAGAATGAACAGCGGAATGACCGACAGGTCCTGGAACAGCAGCACCGCGAAAGACGATTGCCCACCGGGTGAGCCCAGGAGCTTTTTCTCCTCCAGCGAAGCCAGGCCAATGGCCGTCGAGGACATCGCAATGCCCGCGCCCGCCACGGCAGCCATCTGCCAGGGCAGGCCCGCCAGCGTCAACGCCAGCATGACCAGGGCCAAGGTGCCCGCCACCTGCAGCCCGCCCAGGCCGAACAGGGGTTTGCGCAGGGCCCACACTTTTTCCGGCTCCAGCTCCAGGCCCACCAGAAACAACAGCAACACGACGCCAAATTCGGCAAAGTGCAAAACGTGTTCGGGGTCCGTCACCAGCCTCAGCGCATACGGTCCGATCAGAATGCCCGCGATCAGATAACCCAGCACCGACCCCAAGCCCAGCCGCTTGGACAACGGAACGGCCAACACCGCAGCGGCAAGGTAAACCGCCGCTTGAGCGAGAAACGCGGTAGAGCCCATGAAAACCCCGGCTGATCAAAACCATGCAGTTTAGTGCGGGGCCACCGCCGCCCATGCCCCCCTTATCCCAGGGTCGGAATCACTTCGTAACCCGTCGGCAGGTCACGGCTTTTATAATCGGCATTTCCTCTCCTGCGGACCTGCAAAGGTTCGTCTGCGACATGACCAAATTTGTGTTCGTTACCGGCGGCGTGGTGTCCTCATTGGGCAAGGGCATCGCCTCCGCTTCGCTGGCTGCGCTGCTCGAATCGCGCGGCCTCAAAGTCACCCTCATCAAGCTCGACCCCTACCTCAACGTGGATCCGGGCACCATGAGCCCGTTCCAGCACGGCGAGGTGTTCGTCACCGACGACGGCGCCGAGACCGACCTGGACCTGGGCCACTACGAGCGCTTCATCAACACCCGGATGAAGAAGGCCAACAACTTCACCACGGGCCAGATCTACAAGTCCGTGCTGGAAAAGGAACGCCGCGGCGACTACCTGGGCAAGACCGTGCAGGTCATTCCCCACGTCACCAACGAAATCCAGGAATTCGTCAAGCGCGGCGCGGGCATCGGCACGCCCGACGCGGTCGATGTCGCCATCGTCGAGATCGGCGGCACCGTGGGCGACATCGAGTCCCTGCCCTTCCTGGAGGCGGTGCGTCAGCTCAGCCTGCGCATGGGCCCCAACAACGCGGCCTTCGTGCACCTCACCTACGTGCCCTGGATCGCCGCCGCTGGCGAGCTCAAGACCAAGCCCACGCAGCACACCGTGCAGAAGATGCGCGAGATCGGCATCCAGCCCGACGCGCTGCTGTGCCGCGCCGACCGCGTCATCCCCGACGACGAGCGCGAGAAGATCAGCCTCTTCACCAACGTCGCGCAATGGGGCGTCATCTCCATGCCCGACGTGGACACCATCTACAAGGTGCCGCGCGTGCTGCACGAACAGGGGCTCGACGGCCTCATCTGCGACAAGCTGCGCCTGAACACCCCGCCCGCCAACCTCAAGCGCTGGGACGACCTGGTCTACGAGGTGGAACACCCGCAGGGCAAGGTGCAGATCGCCATGGTCGGCAAGTACGTGGACCTGTCCGACAGCTACAAGTCGCTCAACGAAGCGCTGCGCCACGCGGGCATGAAGAACCACGTCAAGGCCGAGATCACCTACATCGACTCCGAGACGCTCACGCCCGACAACGTTGCCAAGGAGCTGGGCCGCTTCGACGCCATCCTGGTGCCTGGCGGCTTCGGCAAGCGCGGCACCGAGGGCAAGATTGCCGCCGCCCGCTACGCCCGCGAGAACAAGGTACCCTACCTGGGCATCTGCCTGGGCATGCAGGTTGCCACCATCGAGTTCGCGCGCCACGTGGCAGGCCTGGCCAACGCCAACTCCACCGAGTTCGACCCCACCACGCCGCATCCTGTCATCGCCCTCATCGACGAATGGCAGGACGCTGACGGCTCCATACAGAAGCGCGACGCCAACTCCGACCTGGGCGGCACCATGCGCCTGGGCGCGCAAAGCTCCGACGTGGCTGCTGGCACGCTGGCGTACAGCATCTACGGCCCTGTGGTCACCGAGCGCCACCGCCACCGCTACGAAGCCAACACCCAGTACCTGGACGCACTGCGCAAGGCTGGCCTCGTCATCTCCGCGCTCACCCAGCGCGAACAGCTGACCGAGATCGTCGAACTGCCGCAGAACGTTCACCCCTGGTACATGGGCGTGCAGTTCCACCCCGAGTTCAAGTCCACGCCCTGGGACGGCCACCCGCTGTTCAACGCCTTCGTGAAGGCGGGTCTGGACCAGCACGCACGCAAAGGCTGAAGCCATGCAACTCTGCGGATTCGACGTAGGCCTGGACCGGCCGTTTTTCCTGATCGCAGGCACCTGCTCCATCGAGGGGCTGGAGATGTCGCTTGAAGTGGCTGGCCAGCTCAAGGAAATCTGCTCGGGCCTGGGCATTCCCCTGATCTACAAGGGCTCCTTCGACAAGGCCAACCGCTCGTCGGGCTCCAGCCAGCGCGGCGTGGGGCTGGACGCGGGCCTGAAGATCCTGGACGAAGTGCGCAAGCAGTTGCAAGTGCCGATCTTGACCGACGTGCACGACGACTCCCAAGTGGCCGAGGTGGCCAGCGTGGTGGACGTGCTGCAGACTCCCGCCTTCCTGTGCCGCCAGACCGACTTCATCCGCGCCGTGGCGCAGTCGGGCAAGCCGGTCAACATCAAGAAGGGGCAGTTCCTGGCCCCCTGGGACATGAAGAACGTCATCGACAAGGCCCGCGCTGCCGCGCGTGAGGCCGGTCTGTCGGAAGACCGCTTCCTGGCCTGCGAGCGCGGCGTCAGCTTTGGCTACAACAACCTGGTGGCCGATATGACCAGCCTGGCCGAGATGCGCAAGTCCGGCGCCCCGGTGGTGTTCGATGTGACGCACTCGGTGCAAAAGCCCGGCGGCCTGGGCGCCAGCAGCGGAGGCGCGCGCGAGATGGTCCCCGTGCTGGCCCGCGCTGGCGTGGCCGCAGGCGTGGCGGGCCTGTTCATGGAAACCCACCCCCGCCCGCCCGAGGCCTGGTCCGACGGCCCCAACGCCGTCCCCCTCAAGCACATGAAGGCCTTGCTGGAAACCCTGGTCGCGTTGGACAGTGTGACCAAGCGCAACGGTTTCCTGGAAGACCGCTTCAACGAGTTCTGACACCGGAAAGCCCCCCATGCCCAGCGCGTACATCATCGTTGACATGCAGATCTCCAACCCGGAGCAATACAAGCAGTACATGGCGCAGGCACCCGCTGCGGTCAAGGCTGCTGGCGGTGAATACCTGGTGCGCGGCGGGCGTTTCGAGGTGATGGAAGGCAACTGGAACCCGGCACGCATAGCCATGCTGCGCTTTCCCAGCTTCGAGCAGGCCAAGGCCTTCTACGACGGCGAAATGTACCGCCAGGCGCGAGCCCAGCGGGATGGCGCCACCCAGTTCTTCAACATGATCCTGGTCGAGGGCGTTGCAGAGCCCGTTTTCTGACCTGGAAACAACAACAAACCCCATACCGAAAGGAAACCATGAGCGCAATCGTTGATATCGTCGGCCGCGAAGTGCTGGACAGCCGAGGCAACCCCACCGTCGAGTGCGACGTTCTGCTGGAAAGCGGCGTGATGGGCCGTGCCGCCGTGCCGTCCGGCGCCTCCACTGGCAGCCGCGAGGCCATCGAACTGCGCGACGGTGACAAGAGCCGCTACCTGGGCAAGGGCGTGCTCAAGGCTGTTGAACACATCAACACCGAAATCAGCGAAGCCGTGCTCGGCCTGGACGCCTCCGAGCAAGCCTTCCTGGACAAGACCCTGATCGACCTGGACGGCACCGAGAACAAGAGCCGCCTGGGCGCCAACGCCATGTTGGCCGTCTCCATGGCCGTGGCCCGTGCCGCCGCCGAAGAAGCCGGTCTGCCGCTGTACCGCTACTTCGGCGGCAGCACCAGCATGCAAATGCCCGTGCCGATGATGAACGTCATCAACGGTGGCGCGCACGCCAACAACAACCTCGACCTGCAGGAATTCATGATCCTGCCCGTGGGCGCACCCAGCTTCCGCGAGGCCCTGCGTTGGGGTGCCGAGGTTTTCCACGCGCTCAAGAAGATCATCCACGACAAGGGTATGAGCACCGCCGTGGGCGACGAGGGCGGCTTCGCCCCCTCCGTGGCCAACCACGAAGCAGCCATCCAGCTGATCCTCGAAGCCATCGACAAGGCTGGCTACGTCGCCGGTGAACAAATCGCCCTGGGCCTGGACTGCGCCGCCAGCGAGTTCTACAAGGACGGCAAGTACCACCTGGAGGGCGAAGGCCTGGTGCTGTCCGCCGAAGAGTGGACCAACATCCTGGCCACCTGGTGCGACAAGTACCCCATCATCTCCATCGAAGACGGCATGCATGAAGGTGACTGGGCGGGCTGGAAACACCTGACCGAGCGCCTTGGCAACAAGGTCCAACTGGTGGGCGACGACCTGTTCGTCACCAACACCAAGATCCTGAAGGAAGGCATCAGCAAGGGCATTGCCAACTCCATCCTCATCAAGATCAACCAGATCGGCACGCTGACCGAGACCTTCGCCGCCATCGAGATGGCCAAGCGCGCAGGCTACACCGCCGTCATCAGCCACCGCTCCGGCGAAACCGAAGACTCCACCATCGCCGACATCGCCGTGGGTCTGAACGCTGGTCAGATCAAGACCGGCTCCATGAGCCGTTCCGACCGCATGGCCAAGTACAACCAGCTCCTGCGCATTGAAGAGGACCTGGGTGACGTGGCAAGCTACCCCGGCCGCGACGCGTTCTACAACCTGCGCTGATAAACCAGCAAGGCCGCATGACCATGGGCGCCCGCTTTGTCGCGGTCTTGCTGCTGGTGCTGCTGGGCATTGTTCATGCCCAACTGTGGTGGGGGCGCGGAAGCGTCCCTCAGGTGAACGGCCTGCGCCAGGAGCTGGCCGAGCAGGAAAAGGCCAACGCCGAAGCCCGCCAACGCAACGAACAATTGGCCAGCGAAGTGCGCGATCTGCGCGAGGGGCTGGACATGGTCGAGGAAATGGCGCGTCATGAACTGGGCATGGTCAAACCCAACGAGATATTCGTTCAGGTGGCCAAGCCCAAGCCATGACGGTCACCAACGGGTTGGTTTGCCTGGTGGGCGCCCCGGGCACCCGGCCCCAGGCTGTTGCCCAGGCTCTGACGGACCTTCAATCCGGCCTTCAATGCAAGGTTTTCACCTCACCAGGCGACTTCGGAGCCTTCAGGTCAGGTCAGGCGCAAGACTTGCCAACGGGCACGCGAATATTGCTGCTCGCGCATGACACGCCCGCCCCTGCTGATGCACAGGCAGACGATGCTTGGCGTGCAGCACTCTGGAAGTCCCAGGTGCCACACCAGGTCATTTACGGTACTGAAGAAACTTTGGTCACCCATGCCGCTCAGGCACTGGGGCTGCTGCCCATGCCCGCCAGGCGCACCATGGCACCCTGGGCCTGCGAAAAATGCAGCGATCCGGACTGTGAACACCGGCTGTTCCAGGACCTGATCGCACAACGCCCCTGAAAAGCCTCAACCCGCCAAGCGCCGCCTGGCAGGCTGTGTACACACCTCACTGCACCTGGGATGACCCAGGAGGCTGCTGCTGCCGCGACAGGAAAAGCCTCGCAGCATCCACAGCATCAAAGCGGTATTTCATGCCGCAGAAGTCGCAGCCCACCTCCACCTCGCCCCGCTCGGCCAGAACCGACTCCACCTCATCCACACCCAGCCCCTGCAACATGCCCGCCACGCGCTCACGCGAACAGGTGCAGGAGAAACGCGGCTCCGGTGCGCCTTCGCCCGGCACAAAACGCATCAGCTTTTCCTGCCAGAACAGGCGGTGCAGGATGGTGTCTGCGTCCAGTTCCAGCAACTCCTCGCGCTTGAGGCTGGCGGCCAGCATGGCAATGCGGTTGAAGTCCTCGTTGTGCCCCAGCTGATCCTCTTCGGCCCGGGTGGCGGCAGTGCCAGACAGATTGGCCTCCCCCATGGCAGGAATCCTCTGGATGAGCAAACCCGCTGCCATGTGCTCATTGGCTGCCAGCACCAGCTTGGTGTCGAGCTGCTCACTCTGCAGCATGTAGTGCTCCAGCACGTCGCTCATGCGCTCCAGCTTTTCGTGGCGAGCACCGGTCAGTGGAACCACACCCTGGTAAGGCTGCTGCCCGGGCATGCGGTCCTTCGGGTCCAGCGTGATCGCACACCGCCCTTGCCCGTTGACGTTCACCAGGTGGCTCAGCGGCACACCTTCAGCCACCTCCCCGGCGACTTTGGCCGTCGCCCGGAAGCCAAAATCTGGCTGCACCTCGGCCACCGCGAGCTTCACCGGCCCGTCGCCAAAAATCTGCAGCACCAGGGAACCGTTGAACTTGATGTTGCCCTGCATCAGCACCGCCGCGGCAGACATTTCACCCAGGAGTTCACGGACCGCTTGCGGATAGGAGCCAGCTTGCTCATGACGGCGCAACACCTCTTGCCAGCCGTCGGTCAACCTCACCAGCATGCCGCGAACAGGCATGCCCTCGAACAAAAATTTATGCAATTCAGACACTGGCCCTGGCCTTTCAGGTCAATTTTTTCAGGCCAGCCTGGTATCGGCGGGCATTCTCTATGTAGTGCTGCGCGCTGCGGCGCAAGCCTTCAATCTGTTCCGGCGTCAATTGGCGCACCACCTTGGCAGGGCTGCCCAAAATCATCGACCCGTCAGGAAACTCCTTGCCCTCGGTGACCAGCGAACCCGCTCCCACCAGGCAGTTCCTGCCGATCTTCGCGCCATTGAGCACCACCGCGCCAATGCCGATGAGCGATTCGTCACCAATGGTGCAGCCGTGCAGCATCACTTGGTGGCCCACAGTCACGTTGTCACCAATGGTCAAAGGAAACCCCTTGTCCGCGTGCAGCACGCTGGCATCCTGGATGTTGCTGCCCTTGCCCACGGTGATGTTGTCGGTGTCGCCACGGATGACTGTGCCGAACCACACGCTGCTGTCCTCGGCCAGGGTCACGCGGCCAATCACCTGCGCGCTGTCGGCCACAAAGGCGCTCGGGTGCACCTGCGGCACCAGATCGTCAAGTTGGTATGTGCTCATCCTTAGAATTGTAGGATGCACGCTCCAGAACTGCGCGCGCAGGCCCTGGAGGCCCTGTGCTGCGCCGACATTGACGAAAAATGCCGCCTGGCAACCGATTTGTGGCATCAGGCCGGGCACATGCTGCTCGACACCGGCACAACGCTGTATGCGGCGGCAACGCTGCCGGGCCGTCCTGCCACGCCTCGCCTCATCCCCCCGGGCAGCGTACCGAACCGCTCTCCCTTCACTCCTGAAGGTGGGGCGGCGCTCATCCATGCCATCTGCCACATCGAGTTCAACGCCATCAACCTGGCGCTGGACGCGGTGTGGCGCTTTGCAGGCATGCCGCGTGAGTTCTATCTGGACTGGCTGCGAGTGGCCGCCGAAGAGGCCTACCACTTTGGCCTGCTGCGCGGCCACCTGCGCGCCCTGCCCCACGTCAACCCCGGCAAGCACTGGGACTACGGCGATTTCGAGGCCCACGACGGCCTGTGGGCCATGTGCGAAAAAACCGCTGGCGACATCACCGCGCGCATGGCGCTGGTGCCGCGCACCCTGGAGGCACGCGGTCTGGATGCCACGCCGCTGATCCAGGCCAAGCTGCGCAAGGTGGGCACCCCCCAGGCACTGGAGACCGTGGCCATTCTGGACATCATCCTGCGTGACGAGGTGGGTCACGTGGCCATCGGCAACCACTGGTACCGCTGGTTGTGCGAACGCCAGGGGCTGGACCCAGTGAGCCACTACCGCGTGCTGGCACGCCAGCACAGCGCTCCGCGCCTGAAACCGCCCTTCAACGCAGCCGCCCGGCGACGGGCTGGCTTCAGCCAGGCCGAGCTGGACTATCTGCAACAGGTGGTGTGACTGGCACAACCTCACCCACGCGGGTGGTGTTTGGCATGCAACTGCTTCAACCGCTCCCGGGCCACATGGGTGTAGATGGTGGTGGTTGAAATGTCGGCGTGCCCCAGCAGCAACTGCACGGCACGAAGGTCTGCCCCGTGGTTGAGCAAATGGGTGGCAAAGGCGTGGCGCAGGGTGTGTGGCGACAAGTGTGTGGTGATCCCCGCCTGCTGAGCATATTTTTTCACCAGCACCCAGAACATCACGCGCGTCATTCCTGCCCCCCGCGCGGTCACGAACAAGTCCTCGCTCACCTGCCCGGCCAGAATCGTTGGCCGCGCTTCAGCCAGGTACAGGCGCAACCAGCGCAAAGCTTCGTCGCCGAAGGGCACCAGCCGCTCCTTGCTGCCCTTGCCCATCACACGCAGCACCTGGTCTGGCAGGCTCAATTCAAAAGTGCGCAAGCCCACCAACTCGCTCACGCGCAAGCCGCTGGCGTACATCAATTCCAGCATGGCGCGGTCGCGCAAGCCCAAGGCTTGGCTGGTGTCAGGGGCACGCAGCAGCGCTTCCACCTGCGCCTCGGTCAGCGTCTTGGGCACTCGAGCCAGTTGCTTCGCCGCCAACAGCTTCAGCGTCGGGTCCACCTGCACCAGCCCTTCCCGCAGGGCCCATCGGTAAAAGCGCCGCAACACCGTCAGACGGCGGTTGGCGCTGGTGGCCTTGCCGCCTTCGCGCAACTTCACCCCCATGTAGGCCTGCAAATCCTCCTCACGCGCACCGGTCAGCTGCAAGGCTTGCTGCCCTGCCCGGGCGCCTTTTGGCCCGGTATCGGCCAGCCATGTGGCGAATTGCGACAGGTCCCGCCGGTAGGCCTCCAGGGTGTTACTGGCCAAACCGTCTTCCAGCCAAAGCGCGTCAATGAATCGTTCCAAGGGCATCCCATGCTCTCCTGCGGGGATTATGTTCCGGCAACGTTCCCAGGCAGAATGCGCAGTGACAACCAACGTTCGCCATGCTCACACTGTTTCCCATTCCTGCGTTTTCTGACAATTACATATGGCTGCTGCACGACGGCCGTGATGCGTGGGTCGTGGACCCTGGAGACCCCGTTCCAGTGGAAAACCACTTGCGCCAACTGGGCCTGACGCTGCGCGGCATTCTTCTCACCCACCACCATGCCGACCACACCGGCGGGGTTGACGAACTCCGCACCATCACAGGCGCTCGGGTGTTCGGCCCGGTGTTTGAAACACTGCCAGAACCTGTGGACCGGCTGGGCGAAGGCGATACGGTAGAACTGCTCGGATTGACATTCCAGATCCTGGAAGTGCCCGGCCACACTGCAGGTCACATCGCGTACTTCGCACCTGACGCCGAAGGCGGCCCCCTGCTGTTCTGCGGCGACACACTTTTCTCTGGGGGATGCGGCCGACTGTTCGAGGGCACGCCAGCGCAAATGCTCACGTCCCTGGACAAGCTGGCAGCGCTGCCTTCCAACACCCGCGTCTGCTGCACGCACGAATACACCTTGAGCAACCTGCGCTTTGCGCTGGCCGTGGAGCCCGGCAATACAGACTTGGCTGACTACAACAAGCGTTGCGAGGAACTCCGCGCCCAGGGCAAACCCACGTTGCCCAGCACCATAGGGCAGGAGTTGCGCATCAACCCCTTCCTGCGCAGCCGCGAGCCCACGGTGCTCATGTCCATCAAGGCCCAAATGCCCCAGGCCAGCGACGAGGTGACCGCCTTTGCGGCGCTCCGCGAATGGAAGAACAACTTCCGTTGAGCGGTACCTGCACAGACCGTCCATCCGTTACAACCTGCAAAATCGGGCTTGACCGGGAACCGGTGGCGGATAATCCGGTCTGCACATTTTTCAGCGAACAACCGGTGCAATGACACGAATCCGACTCTGGCTGCCCCTGCTGGCAGCCCTGACACTGAGCGCCTGCAGCACCGTCCCACTGTCATCTGACACGTACGAGGGCTCTTCCGCCCAGGGCGATGGCGCCTCCCCCTACTCGCTGCAGGCACCGCCCAAGCGGCGCAGCCCTTCGCTCATCCCCAGCGGCCCGTTGCAGGCCTTGGCCATCAGCAAGACCGAGAGCGCGCCAAAGAGCAGCGTGGCAACCCTTGAGGCCCCCAAGGACCTTTGGGAACGGATGCGCCGAGGCTTTGCGATGCCCGACCTAGACACCGACCTGGTGCGTGACCGCGAACAGTGGTACACCGCCAAGCCAGATTACCTGGAACGCATGACCGAGCGCGGCAGCAAATACTTGTTCCACATCGTGGAAGAGCTGGAGCGCCGCAACCTGCCCCTGGAATTGGCGCTGCTGCCGTTCATCGAAAGCGCCTTCAACCCGCAAGCCGTCTCCAGCGCCAAGGCCGCAGGCATGTGGCAGTTCATGCCCGCCACGGGGCGGCACTTCGACCTCAAGCAGAACGCCTTCCGTGACGACCGCCGCGACGTGCTTGCATCGACCCGCGCCGCGCTCGATTACCTCGAACGCCTGCATGGCATGTTCGGCGACTGGCACCTCGCCCTGGCCGCCTACAACTGGGGCGAAGGAAACGTAGCCCGAGCCATCAAGCGCAATGAACAGGCCGGGTTGCCCACGGGCTACACAGACCTGCGCATGCCGACCGAGACGCGCTATTACGTCCCCAAATTCCAGGCCATGAAGAACATCGTGGCACGGCCAGACCGCCTGGGCGCGCGCCTGCCCTTCATTGGCAACCACCCGTTCTTTGACACCGTCACCATCGACCGCGACATGGACGTCGCCGTCATTGCCGATCTGGCGAATGTGAGCGAAAAGGACTTCCGCCAGCTCAATCCGTCGCACAACAAGCCGGTCATCCTGGCAGCAGGCAGCCCGACCATATTGCTGCCGTGGGACAACACCCGCCTGTTCGAAGACCGCATCAAGACCTATAAAGGCCCTGTGGCCACCTGGACCGCCTGGCGCGTTCCCCGCAACATGTCGGTGGCCGAAGCAGCGAAGCAACACGGTTTGACAGAACCCCAGATGCGCGAGATGAACCGCATTCCCCCGCGCATGGCCCTGCGCGAGGGCGCCACCGTGCTGGTTCCCCGCAGCGAAAAGCACAACGCCGACGTGCCCGAACACATTGCCGACAACGGGCAGATCCTGTTGGCGCCCGAGGTACGGGAACGCAGTGCCCGCTCAGTTCAGGTGCGGGCGGGCGACACGCTGGCCAGCATTGCACGCCAGCAGAAAGTGAGCGTGGCCAACCTGCGCAAGTGGAACAAGCTCAGCGGCAACCCCAAGCTGAAAGCCGGGCAGACTCTCGTTGTTCAGGCTCCCGCAGCCTCCAAGGCAGTGGCGGGCGCAGGCAACAAGCGCACACAGGCCAAGGCTCCTGCGAAACGCACAGTCAAAGTGGTCAAGAAGTCGTCTGGCAAGCCCGCACTGCAGGCCAAGACGAAAAGTGCTGTTGCCGCCCGTTGACGCCGTGCCTGCCAATCAGACCTTGAACTGGGCCTTCGCCCTCTGGGCAAAACGGTTGGTGTAAGTCTCCGCAGGCACCACCCCTGCGAGCGACAAGTTCAGCTGCAGACGGTCCAATGCCCGAATCACGTTGACCGGGCCCTGCAGGGGGATGGTTCCATCGGTGGCCAGGGTTTCGCGCGACTTGTTGAAAGCCGCCAGAAACACCGCCCTGTCACCGCCCATGTGGCTCTCCGGCACATGGGTGATGAGATCGGACGGAGTCGCCGTGTGCAGCCACTTCAAGGCCTTGACCACGCCATTCGTCAGGGCTTGGCAGACCTCGGGGTTCTGCTCAACATACTCCCGGGACGCACTCAGACAGGTACACAACACCGGCCCGCCGAACACATGGTCACTGTCGCGCAGGCCCCTCGTGTCGCTGATGACGCGAATCACACCTCCAAGCTCCAATCGTGTGATCACCGGATCGGTGTAGCTGAGCGCATCAATCTCGCCAAGATGGAAGGCCTCCAGCGCCCTGTCCGCGTTGGCAACCTCAACAAAATTCACATCGGTCGGTCTGAGTCCAGCTCGCAGCAACATCAGCCGGGCAACCCGGTGACTCAGGGTTCCTGAAGCTGCCACCCCGATGCTGCACCCCACCAGGTCCTTGAGCGTTGCATGGCCTGGCAGCGCATTGGGCGACACCCCAAGAACCACTTGTGGTGCACGGGACATGAGAACGAAAGCCTGGTGAGGGCGGCGCTGCGCATGTTGCAATACGGTGCGTTCGAAAGTACCGGCAAACACTTCGGCGGGGAACTGCGCCACACTTGACAAGCTATGCGCCTGTGCAGGCAGGTCCTGCAACTGCACGTCAAGCCCTTCACTGCGAAAGTAGCCCAACCTGTAGGCCAAAATCAAAGGCAACTGCTTGATTTGCTTAGAGTTTTGCACCACCACCGGAACACGATGCACAGTGCCGACAGGCGCGACCAGAGCCGCCGGCACACCGCAGGATGCCGCCAACCCCCAGCCCAGAACCACCCGTCGCTTGACCATCTGACGCCTCGCCCACGCCACCACCGGCATGGGCTCCACTGATGAAGAAGCTCCAGATTACGTCCACGTCAACTTGTACGCATCGGGACCGGCCCCGAGCGGGAAAACACGAATGGGGAGAACCCTGAGAAGAAGACGGCTCAGCGGCGATCGGCCAGGGCATGGGCGATCGTACCCAGATCAACGTATTCCAGTTCACTGCCAATGGGTACGCCCCGAGCCAGTCGAGTGACCTGGATATGTCCTTTGAGCGCCTGGGCGATCACATGCGCCGTGGCCTCGCCTTCGGCAGTGAAGTTGGTGGCCAGGATCACCTCACGCACCTCGTTAGGCGGTGGCGCGGCAATCCGGTCAAACAACTTCTGCAAGCCAATGTCGCGTGGCCCCACGCCATCCAGCGGGCTGAGCTTGCCCATGAGCACGAAATAGCGCCCCTTGTAGGCGCCCGTGCGCTCCATGGCCGCCTGGTCGGCAGGTGTTTCCACCACACACAGCTGTCCGGTCTCACGCTGCGGGTCCTGGCAGGTGGCGCATATGTCGTCTTCGGTGAACGTATTGCACAGCGCGCAATGCTTCACCCTTGACGCCGCGTCCTGCAACGCCTGAGCCAGCTGCAGCGCGCCATCGCGATCGTGCTGCAACAAATGAAACGCCATGCGCGAAGCCGACTTCACCCCGACACCCGGCAAACGCTGCAGGGCACGCACCAAGGCGTCAAGCTGAGATCCGGCCATCGCGCAAAAACAATCAGAACGGGAACTTCATGCCGCCCGGCAGGCCCGGCATGCCAGCGGTGATCTTGGCCATCTTCTCCTGAGAGGTTTCCTCGGCCTTGCGCACCGCAGCGTTGAACGCGGCAGCCACCAGGTCTTCCAGCATGTCCTTGTCGTCGGCCAGCAGGCTGGGGTCGATGGTCACGCGCTTGACGTCGTGCTTGCAGGTCATCACCACCTTGACCAGACCCGCGCCCGATTCCCCGGTGACCTCGATGTTGCCGAGTTCGTCCTGTGCCTTCTTCAGGTTGTCCTGCATGGCCTGCGCCTGCTTCATCAGGCCGGCGAGTTGTCCTTTGTTGAACATGGAAATTCCTTTTGAATGAATGGGTAATGTCAGAGCGGTTGAATGCTGCCGGGCACGATTTTGCCGCCAAAGTCGCGCATCATCGCCAGAACGAAGGGGTCTTGAAGCATGGTTTCCTCGGCACGGCGCTGGCGCGCGGCCGCCGCGGCCGCAAGTCTTTTGGCCGGAGAATCGGCCACGGGGCCGGTTTCCAGGGTCAGCTTCACATCATGCCCTGCCGCCTGCAACGCGGCCTGCAGCCTGTCTCGCGACCCGGTCTGCGCCAGGGACGTATTTGGAACACAGAGCCGCCACTGGCCGCTATCGCGAGACACGAGGCACGACTGCAACGCAAGTTCGCGCACCAACGCGCCTATGGCTTCCGCCTTGACCAGCGCCATCACGGTGTCATGCCAGAAGTCCGCCAGATCAAGGTCCTGCGGCACCGCTGACTGAACAGGAGCGATAGGCGCGGGAGCTTCGGGAGGAGACTCAACGGCCACATCTTCCAGCTCCTCATCAGACTCCCCGGCTGCAACTGCG
>JAYSGB010000002.1:94775-212675 GCA_041913045.1 Burkholderiaceae bacterium
GGTGCGGGTGCGGGTGCGGGTGCGGGTGCGGGTGCGGGTGCGGGTGCGGGTGCGGGTGCGGCGGCAATCTTTACCGCTGCAGGCACCTCAACCGGCGTTTTCAGAGTTTTTTTTTCCGCCTCTGCCGGTTTGAACGCCAGCAAGCGCAGCAACACCATGGTCAGGGCCGCATATTCGTCAGGCGCCAGCCCAAGCTCGCCTCGCCCATGGAGGCACAAGCTGTAGAGCAACTGAGTCTCATCAGGCGGCAATACGGCGGCCAGTCTGGATACCTCCACGGCCTCCGGATCGCTGGCATCGGCGGCCATGCCGGGCACCGCCTGCGCCACAGCCATACGCTGCAGCGCACCCGTCATTTCTTCCAAGGTGGAGGCGGCGCTGAAGCCATTCAGCCGCAAGGCATCCACCGTCTCCACAACGGCCTTGCCGTCGCCCAATGCCAACGCCTCAATCAGCGTCCACACATGGCTGCGGTCCACCGCGCCCAGCATCTGGCGCACGGTTGCTTCCTGCAGTTGGCCGCCGCCAAAAGCTATTGCCTGATCGGTGAGGCTGAGCGCGTCGCGCATGGAACCTCGAGCTGAACGTGCCAACAAGCGCAACGCCAGCGGGTCTGCCGGCACATTCTCGGCGGCAAGCACCCGTGTCAGGTGCTCCAACACCGTCTCGGGAGCCATCGGGCGCAAATTGAACTGCAGACAGCGGCTCAGCACCGTCACCGGCACCTTTTGCGGGTCGGTGGTGGCCAGCACGAACTTCAGGTACTCGGGCGGCTCCTCCAACGTCTTCAGCATGGCGTTAAAGGCGGTGTTGGTGAGCATGTGCACTTCGTCGATCATGAAGACCTTGAAGCGCCCCTGCACCGGCTTGTAAACCGCCTGCTCGAGCAAGGCCTGCACTTCATCCACACCTCGGTTGGACGCGGCGTCCAACTCGGTGTAATCGACGAAACGGCCGGAATCGATGTCGGCACAGGCCTGACACACACCACAAGGCGTGGCAGTGATGCCCCCCTGCCCGTCAGGGCCGGTGCAGTTGAGCGACTTGGCCAATATCCGCGAGACGGTGGTCTTGCCCACGCCCCGGGTGCCCGTGAACAGGTAAGCGTGGTGCAGCCGTTGGGTGGTAAGCGCATTGCCCAGGGCCTGCACGACGTGCTCCTGCCCCACCATTTCGGCAAAGTTCTTGGGGCGGTACTTGCGGGCCAGGACAACGTAAGACATGGGGGGATTCTATCGGTGGCCGCTGCCCGCGCACCAAGCCGCTCACAGCGCGTCGATCTTCAACCCCTGGCGCCGCACCACATCCTTCCAGCCGTCGAAATCCTGACGAAGAAATCGGGCCAACGCCTCCGGCGAGCCCGTCGCTGGCTCCAGCGCATCGGCGTTCAAGCGCGCCTGGACATCGGGCAGTCGAACAATACGCTCCAGCCCGGCGTTGAGCTGAGCGACTACGGTATCTGGCGTGCCGCGGGGCGCCATCAAAGCAAAATAATTCAACACGTCAAAGTCTGCCAGCCCAGCCTCCGCCATGCTGGGAACGTGGGGCAGCGCGGGTGAACGGCGCGCACTGGTCACCGCCAGGGCTCGCAGGCGCCCGTCCCTGATCAGCGGCGCGAGCGCGGGTATGGTCCCCGTCACGAGCTGGATCTGCCCGCTCATGGCATCAAGAGTTGCCGGTGCAATGCCCCGGTACGGGATGTGCGTGATAAACGTACCCGTTCGGACCTTGAAGAGCTCGAGCACCAGGTGATTGATGCCGCCCACACCCGCAGAACCATAGTTGAGAACCCCGGGGCGTTGCTTTGCCAGTGCAATCAAGTCCTGCAGTTTGGTTACCGGCACCTGTGGGCCCACGGCCCAAACCAGGGGCCCTGTGGCGAACATGCCCACAGGGGCAAAATGAGCCAGAGGGTCATAACCCGCCGATGGCAGCGCCGCAGGAACCGTGGTGAAAGGTGCTGCGGCAAGCAAAAGCGTATGCCCATCAGCGGGACTCTGCGCGACGGCTTGTGCACCGATAGCTCCAGATGCCCCGGTGCGGTTCTCAACCACGAAGCTCGCACCCAACGACTCGCCAAGCTTGCTGGCAATCAGGCGACCAATGGCATCTGTCCCGGCACCAGGCGCAAACGGAACAACGATGCGAACAGGACGCTCCGGGTAAGCCGTGGCGCGGCTGAACGGAGCAGCCGCTCCCAGAGAAACTGCCGCCACCACGCCAAGCGCAACCCGGCGAGAAACAGGACGAGATTTGTTCATGCTTGACGCAACTGTGAGTGAAATCTGGCGGAATCTAACGGAAAAACATGACCCGAAGATGACATGACACATCCCTTCTGCCTGCGTCGGCGGCAGGGTATTCCCCTGTCGCATACAATCCACGCTGACGGGCCTTCCCGCATGGTGAAGCGGCCAACCGGGTCAGGTGGGGAACCAAGCAGCCCTAACTGTGGAGCCAGTGCCGGGGTCAAGGCTCGTCACCTTATTTTTTTACATCTGCTGCGACAACACCGAGGCGCATCCATGGCCAACGAGCTGATCAAACACGTTACCGACGCAACCTTCGAAACCGACGTGGTGAAAGCCAGTGCGCCGGTGCTGGTGGACTTCTGGGCCGAGTGGTGTGGTCCTTGCCGCATGATCGCCCCCATCCTGGACGAAGTGGCCACCAGCTACAACGGCAAGCTGCAGGTCGCCAAGATGAACGTGGACGAGAACCGCAACGTGCCCGCCCAGTATGGCATTCGCGGCATCCCCACGCTCATGCTGTTCAAGGACGGTCAACTGGCTGCCACCAAAGTGGGCGCGCTGAGCAAGGCTCAGCTCACCGCTTTCATCGACCAGCAACTGGCCTGACGGCCCGACGTCACGCCCGGGTGCAATGCCCGGGCAGTTTTCCTGTCATAATCCGGACATCGGGTGTTTTCATGCACCCACGCATTGCCTGATGTGTCCGCGCCAGCACAGCCGCGGCACCTCCCCTCCCCCCTCCGACACCACAGACTCCTCACAGGAGTGACTCCATGCACCTGAACGAACTCAAGGCACTGCACGTGTCTGAAGTGCTCAAGCAAGCCGAAGCCCTGGAAATCGAAAACACCGGGCGCATGCGCAAGCAGGAGCTGATGTTTGCCATCATCAAGAAGCGCGCCAAGGCTGGCGAGCAGGTGTTCGCCGACGGCGTGCTGGAAGTGCTGCCGGACGGCTTCGGCTTCCTGCGTGCGATGGACACCAGCTTCACCGCCAGCACCGACGACATCTACATCTCGCCCAGCCAGATCCGCCGCTTCAACCTGCACACCGGCGACATGATCGAAGGTGAAGTGCGCATCCCCAAGGACGGCGAGCGTTACTTCGCTCTGAACAAGCTCGACAAGATCAACGGCCTGCCCCCGGAGCAGAACAAGCACAAGATCATGTTCGAGAACCTCACGCCACTGTTCCCCAAGGAGCAGATGAAGCTTGAGCGTGACATCAAGAGCGAAGAGAACATCACCGGCCGCGTCATCGACATCATCGCCCCCATCGGCAAGGGCCAGCGCGCCCTCATCGTCGCGCCGCCCAAGAGCGGCAAGACGGTGATGATGCAGAACATTTGCCACGCCATCTCCGCCAACCACCCCGAGGTGGAACTGATGGTGCTTCTGGTGGACGAGCGCCCCGAGGAAGTGACCGAGATGCAGCGCACCGTCAAGGGCGACGTGATCGCGTCCACCTTCGACGAACCAGCCGCCCGCCACGTGCACGTGGCCGAGATGGTGATCGAACGCGCCAAGCGCCTGGTCGAGTTGAAAAAGGACGTGGTGATCCTGCTGGACTCCATCACCCGCCTGGCGCGCGCCTACAACAACGTGCTGCCCAGTTCCGGCAAGGTGCTGACCGGTGGTGTCGATGCCAACGCGCTGCAGCGCCCCAAGCGCTTCTTCGGCGCCGCACGCAATGTGGAAGAAGGCGGCTCGCTCACCATCATCGCCACCGCACTGATCGACACCGGCAGCCGCATGGACGAGGTGATCTTTGAAGAATTCAAGGGCACCGGCAACAGCGAATTGCACCTGGACCGCCGCCTGTACGAAAAGCGCGTGTTCCCCGCCATCCAGCTCAACCGCAGCGGCACCCGCCGCGAGGAACTGCTGCTGGCACCCGAAATCCTGCAGAAGACCCGCATCCTGCGCCAGTTCATGTACAACATGGACGAGATTGAGGCCATGGAAATGGTGCTCAAGAGCATGAAGCAGACAAAGAACAACCACGAGTTCTTCGACCTCATGCGCCGCGGCGGTTGATCTGACACAAGTTACCCAGCTATAATGTTGCGTTTTGCGGAAAGTGCGCCAGATGGGCTGACGCGGCTACCGTGCCAAAGAAGGAAACAGCGATGAAAGAAGGCATTCACCCCAACTACCGCGAAGTGTGCTTCGTGGACCTGTCCAACGGCTTCCAGTTCGTGACGCGCTCCTGCGCCAACACCAAGGAAACCATCAAGCTGGACGACGGCCGTGAGCTGCCGCTGTTCAAGCTGGATACCTCCAGCGAGTCCCACCCCTTCTACACTGGCACGCAAAAGAGCGTGGACAACATGGGCGGCCGCGTGGAAAAGTTCCGCAACCGCTACGCTCGCAGCAGCAAGTAATTGCCCCTCTGCGCCAGAAAAAGCAGCCGAACCGGCTGCTTTTTTTTGCCCATGACCAGCCAGCACGTCTGCACAAGCACGGCTCGCCGCTATAGTTTCCTCACGTGAATCTGCCCACCCCCGCCATCGTCACCCAACTGGCTGCGCGCCGCCTGCCCCGGCTGGTGCTGATGCTGCTTGCCCTGGCCTACGTCTTGCCGGGGCTGCTGGGCCGCCAACCTTGGCGCAACGCCGATCTGGCCGCCTTTGGCGTGATGCTGGACATGGCTCAGGGTGGTTCGTGGCTGCACCCGCAGCAGCTCGGCATGGCGTCAGACGTGACGGCGTGGCTACCCTACTGGCTCGGGGCGCTGGCCATCAAGGTCCTGCCCTTTCTGCCAGCCGATCTGGCTGTTCGCATTCCCTTCGGGATGTTGCTCCTGCTGGCCTTGAGCAGCACCTGGTACGCGATGTACCACCTGGCTCGACATCCCGCCGCACAGCCTGTGACTTTCGCATTTGGCGGCGAGGCGCGCCCGGTGGATTACGCCCGTGCGCTGGCCGACGGCTCGCTGCTCGCACTCATTGCCAGCCTGGGGTTGGCGCTGCTTTCGCACGAATCCACGCCAGACACCGCGCAACTGGCATTCACCGCATTGCTGCTGTACGCCTGCGCACGCCTGGCAAGCGAACATGCGCGCTGGCGCTGGTTCAGCGCGCTGGTGTGGTGGCTGGGCACGGTTGGCCTTGCCCTGAGCGGCGCCCCTTGGCTGGGTTTGGCTCTGGGCGGCGGCTGGCTGGCTTGGACCGCTTTCAATGGCCAAAGTCTGAATGGTCAGCAACGCTGGCTGGTGTGGACGTTCTGCGCCACGGGCACACTCGTGGCGGCGTTGCTGGCCTGGGAACTGGACCTGCCGCGCCGCGTGGAAAACTGGACGGCACTGGATGCCTGGCTGCAATACGACCCCTGGCGCAGCTATGGTCGGCTTCTGCTCTGGTTCACTTGGCCGGCAGGGCTGCTGGCCCTGTGGACCGTGTGGGGTTGGCGCCGCAGGCTGGGCTCCCCACACGTTCTGCTGCCCCTGTGGTTCGTTTTGGTGGGCATGGTGTCCTCATGGCTGCTGGGCGCCAGTGACCGTGCCTTACTGATGGCTCTGCCCGGCCTGGCCTGCCTCGCCGCTTTGGCGCTGCCTACACTGCGGCGCAGCTTCACAGCGCTGATCGACTGGTTTGCCTTGCTCTTCTTCACGGGTTGCGCCATCGTCATCTGGGTGATCTGGGTGGCCATGCAAACGGGCGTTCCGGCCAAGCCAGCCGCCAACGTGGCCAAACTGGTACCGTACTTTGAGCCGAGTTTTTCCCTGGCATTGTGGCTTCCCGCCTTCATCGCCACACTGGCCTGGGCTGGCTTGCTGCTTTGGCGCATTGGTCGCCACAAGCCCGCGCTCTGGAAAAGCCTGGTGCTTTCTGCTGCAGGCAGCACGCTTTGCTGGCTGTTGCTGATGACGCTCTGGTTGCCGTTGCTCAACCACGGCATGGGGCAGGAGCCCATTTCACGCAGGATTGCATCGCTGGTGCCTCGGGACAGTTGTGTATTGGTCCACGGCCTGAGCCACGCTCAGATCGCGGGCTTGCGATACCACGGTGACTTGAAACTGGAGATCACCCGCGAGGGCAAGCCCAGCGCTTGCCGCGCATTGGTCGTAGACCCCCGCTCTTACACGACCCTTGAAAAGGCGGTAGACCTGAGCCAATGGAGCCTGCTCACACAAGTGCCTCGTCTGCGCGAGAACCGCGACCACCTGCTGCTGTTCCTGCGCCGCGACTGAACCCGCGCTCAACGCACCAAGCCGGGTTCAGTCTGCCAGCACGCGGCTGGGTGGCAACGTTATGGAAAAGCGGGAGCCCTCACCCACCTTGCTCTCGACAAAAACCTGCCCGCCGTGGCGCTGGGCCACATGCTTCACGATGGCCAGCCCCAGGCCCGTCCCACCGGTTTCGCGGGAACGGCTTCGGTCCACGCGGTAAAAGCGCTCCGTCAAACGAGGCAGGTGCTCCGGATCAATGCCTGGCCCTGTGTCACTGACGAAGAACTCTGCCGTTCCATCAGGAAGCAAACGCCAGCCTGTATGAATGCTCCCACCTGCAGGCGTGTAGCGCACCGCATTGCTGAGCAAATTGGACATGGCGCTGAGAATCTCTGTACGCGAGCCTGCAATTTCTATAGCAGCACCCACTTCTGGCTGGATATCGTGCTGCCCATTGGCCAGCACCACGGAAAGCCCGCGCGCTTCTCCAACCGCCTGCTCAAGCAGTTCACCAGACTTGACCCATTCGCTGGACCCAGGAGCCGGGCTGCCTTCCAGACGCGACAAAGTCAACAAGTCGCTCACCAGCGTCTGCATGCGTTGAGCCTGCTGGTTCATCAGGCTCAGGTAACGCTGCCGCTCTGCATCCGACAGTTCCAGGTGTTGCAGCGTTTCAATGAAACCACTGACCACCGTGAGCGGCGTGCGTATCTCGTGTGACACGTTGGCTACGAAATCGCGCCTCATGGCTTCGGCCAGTTCCAAGGCGGTAACGTCACGCGTAAGCATGAGTTTGCGCCCTTTGCCATACACGTGAATATGGATCGAGATACGGTGCGGATGGCCAGGGTGTGCATCTCGGCCATCGATTTCAATGGACTGACTGAACTTCCGCTCATTCAGGTAGTTGATGAACACGGGGTCACGCACCAGATTACGGATCTGCTGGCCAAGGTCGCGCTTGGAATCGAACCCCAGATGCTGCCCTGCGGTGATGTTGCACCATTCGATGGCGGAATTCTTGTCCAGCAGCACCACCCCGTTTGGCGACGCTTGAATGGCCGCAAGAAACTCCTGCAAACGGGCGTCGCTCTTGCGGGCTTTGCGGTTGAGGGCCTTGAAGCCCTTGCGAGCCCGCTCGACGACTTCATCCCACACCGCGGTGACGTCAGGTGCACCACTGGCCTCACCGAACCTCAGCCAGTTCAACACACGCGCTGTCCGCACGTTCTCGAACACCATCCAGACCATGGCACCGGAAACGGCTCCAGCCAGGACCATCCAGCTGCGGCCATCAACAACCAAGCCGACCATACCTCCAAGAGAGGTCAGCGCAAACAACTCAAGTGGTCGGCGGATCATGCAGCAGAAACCTGGGGATCACCTTTGGATTTGACGATGGCTGGTTGCGCAGTCAATCGATATCCCGCGCCCCGCACAGTCTCAACCATCCCACCTGCCGAGCCTAAGGATTCGCGCAGGCGCTTGACGTGCACGTCCACCGTACGCTCTTCAATGAAGACGTGGTCGCCCCAGATCCTGTCGAGCAAAGCGCCGCGCGTATGAACACGTTCAGGGTGCTTCATGAGGTAGTGCAGCAACTTGAACTCCGTCGGCCCCACCTTCAGTTCACGCCCTTCGTGGGTGACACGGTAGGTAGCAGCGTCCAGCGTCAGCGTTCCCACCTGTACGGTGTCATTGACGATCTCTGGCGCCCGGCGACGCAGCACAGCACGGATGCGCGCCAGCAACTCCTGCGTGGAAAAGGGCTTGGTCACGTAGTCATCGGCTCCGGCGTCCAACCCTTGCACCTTGTCGGACTCTTCGGTGCGCGCCGTCAACATGATGATGGGCACGGTTTTCACGCGCTCATGCTGGCGCCAGCGCTTGGCAAGCGCAACGCCGCTCTCGCCAGGCAACATCCAGTCGAGCAGTATCACGTCAGGCAAAACAGCATCGACCTCACGCTGCGCAGACGCACCATCGAACACCACCGTGGGGGCAAAGCCATTGTGGCGAAGGTTGACAGCTATCAGTTCGGCAATGGCGGGTTCGTCCTCCACCACGAGGACCCGGGGCAGCTTTCTCATCGGAGTGCCGACTCCCTTTGCTGTGGCGTGGTGTGGCGGATATCCGTCCCCTTGGCCACATACACCGTTGCTTCGGAAATGTTCTTGGCATGGTCGCCCACACGCTCAATCGCCTTGGCCAGGAACAGCAGGTTGAGGCTGGCAGAGATGGTCCGCGGGTCTTCCATCATGTAGGTGATGAGCTTGCGCAGGTAGCCTTCGTACTCGGCATCGATGGAGTCATCCTCACTGATGATGGAAAGCGCTCCTTCCACGTCCAGACGGGCAAAGGCGTCGAGCGTCTTGTGCATCAGGTCCGCCGCGTGCTGTGCACCGTCAGCCAGGTCGCGCAACGGCAACGTGCGGGGGGCACCTGCCTCAATATAGGACTTGGTCATGCGAGCAATGCGCGAAGCCTCATCACCGGCGCGCTCCAGGTTCACGATCACACGCGAAACCCCTACCAGCAAACGCAGGTCACGCGCGGTGGGCTGGCGGCGGCTCATGATGGAGGTGATGTCGTGGTCGATGTCCACCTCGAGCTGGTTGACACGAGCCTCGATCTGCAAAACCTGGTCTGCGGTCTCGACGCTGGCGTTGTGCAAGGCGTAGATGGCCTGGCGCAGTTGGGATTCGACCAGTCCGCCCATTTCGAGCACGCGGGTAGAGATGTTGCTCAGTTCGGCATCGAACTGGCTGGAGAGGTGTTTGTCCGTCATGATCAACCAAACCTTCCTGTGATGTAGTCTTCGGTCTCGGTACGCTTGGGCTTGAAGAATATCTGCTCGGTGGCACCGAACTCGATGAGTTCGCCCAGGTACATGTAGGCAGTGAAATCGCTGCAGCGAGCGGCCTGCTGCATGTTGTGGGTGACGATGGCGATGGTGTAGTCGCTCTTGAGTTCGTGCACCAGCTCCTCCACCTTGCCGGTGGAAATGGGGTCAAGAGCTGAGGTAGGCTCGTCGAGCAGCAGCACCGAGGGCTTGACCGCCACACTGCGGGCGATGCAAAGGCGCTGCTGTTGGCCGCCGGAAAGGCTCAGGCCGCTTTGATGCAGCTTGTCCTTCACCTCGGTCCACAACGCGGCTTTGGTCAGTGCCCATTCGACACGGTCGTCCATGTCGCTGCGGCTCAGGTTCTCGTAGAGCTTCACGCCGAAAGCGATGTTGTCGTAGATGGACATCGGAAAAGGCGTGGGCTTCTGGAACACCATGCCAATTCGCGCGCGCAACAGGTTCAAGTCCTGCTTTTCGTCCAGGATGTTCTGGCCATAGAAGTTGATTTCACCCTCGGCACGCTGGCCGGGGTAGAGGCTGTACATGCGGTTGAGCGTGCGCAGCAGCGTGGACTTGCCGCAGCCGGACGGGCCGATGAAGGCTGTGACCTTGCGCTCGGCAATGTCCATGTTGATGTTCTTCAAGCCCTGAAATTTCCCGTAGAAAAAATTCAGGTTGCGCACTTCAAGCGCGTTCTTGGTCTGGACGATGGTGTCGGTCATGATTTTGATCCGTAATGGGTCAGGTGCAACGCCGGGGCACAAACCTCAGCGGCTCACCTTCTCGCGGAAGTAGACGCGGGCCAGGATGTTGAGAACCAGCACAGCCAGGGTGATGATGAGTGCGCCACCCCAGGCCAGGCGGATCCAGTTGTCATAGGGGCTCATGGCGAACTGGAAGATCACCACGGGCAGGTTGGCCATGGGCTTGCCCATGTCGGTGCTGAAGAACTGGTTGTTGAGCGCCGTGAACAACAGAGGAGCAGTCTCTCCGCTGATGCGTGCCACCGCCAGCAGCAAGCCGGTGATCACGCCGCTCTTGGCCGCGCGCAGCGTCACCATGGTGGCCACCTTCCAGCGGGGGGCTCCCAAGGCAAAAGCCGCTTCGCGCAGGCTGCCGGGCACCAGGCGCAACATGTTTTCAGTGGTACGCACCACCACAGGAATGGCAATCAGCGAAAGCGCCAAGCTGCCCGCGTAACCGGAGAAGTTGCCCACCGTGGCCACGGCAATGGCGTAAACGAACAGGCCCAGCACAATGGACGGCGCGGACAGCATGATGTCCGTCACAAAACGGGTGAGAGACGCGGTCTTGCTCTGGTCGCCATACTCGGCCAGGTAGACACCGGCCAGAATCCCCACAGGCGTGGCCACGAGCACCGTCAGGCCGACCATCATGAGGCTGCCCACCAGGGCATTGCGCAAGCCACCGCCTTCGGAGCCGGGCGCGGGCGTGTCCGCTGTGAACATGTTCCAGTCCAAGGCCGACAGGCCGTTGGAGAAAAGCACGATCAGAATCCAGAGCAGAACGGCGAGCCCCAATGCCATGGCACCCATGGACATGGTGATACCCACCGCATTCGCCATGCGGCGCCGCTGGTAAAGCTGGTGATTGAATTGCATGGGTTTGGTCTCGTCTGGAAGATTCAGGCGCCCTTGGCCTTTTCAGCGCGCAAGATGAGCAGCTTGGCCAGTGCCAGCACGACGAACGTGATGACGAACAGCAGCAAGCCCAACGCGAACAGCGCGGAGACATGCAGATCGGCGGCCTCACCAAACTCGTTGGCCAACGTGGATGCGATCGACGTGCCAGGCGAAAACAGCGAGTTAGGCAGGCGGTTGGCGTTGCCGATGACAAAGGTCACAGCCATGGTCTCACCCAGGGCGCGCCCCAGGCCGAGCATCACGCCGCCAATCACCCCTTTTTGGGTGTAGGGCAAAACCACCTTGCGCACCACTTCCCAAGTGGTGCAACCCAAGCCGTAGGCGGACTCCCGCAGAATGGGAGGCACGATTTCGAACACATCGCGCATCACCGCAGCCACAAACGGCAGCACCATGAATGCCAGGATGATGCCCGCAACCAGAATGCCTAGGCCGTTTGGCGCGCCGCCAAAGATCCAGCCTACGAGTGGCATGCCACCGAGCAGATTCTGGGTGGGCACCTGCACGTAGTCGGCAAACAAAGGGGCAAAAATGAACAAGCCGAACATGCCGTAGATGATGGACGGCACTGCGGCAAGCAGTTCAACGGCAGTGCCCAGCGGGCGGCGCAGCCAGACCGGGCAGGTTTCGGTCAGGAACAGGGCAATACCAAAAGCCAGCGGCACAGCCAAGGCCATGGCAATGCCGGCGCTCAACAAGGTACCCACAATGGCTATGACGGCGCCAAATTCCTCGTTGATGATGTCCCACTCCACGTACCACAGAAAGCGCAGACCGAACTTCTGGAACGTGGGCCAGGCATTGATGACCAGGGAAACAATGATGCCCATCAGCGCGATCAAGACCAGCAACGAAAAAAACTGGGTCACGCGATGGAAAAAGAAATCCTGGAGCCGTTGCTTGCGCGCAATGGCCACCATGGACTCGCTGGCGGTCTCCTGAACCGCTGTTTGTGGATTCATGGCTACTCCGACGTCCATACAGACTCCCTCTAGCATAGCCTCTAGATACAAAAACAACCACCGCCCCCTTTCGGGGAACGGTGGTCATGCAAACTGGCCGCTTACTTCTGGATCTGAGCCCAGACTTTGGAACGGATTTCAGCAGTCAGCTTGTCGGGCAGCGGCACATAGTCCAACTCGGTGGCCATGGCCTTGCCCTTGCTGAAGGCCCAGTCGAAGAACTTCAGTGCTTCGGCAGAAGCAACCTTGTCAGCGGGCTGCTTGTACATCAGGATGAACGATGCCGTGCTGATGGGCCAGGACTCTGCGCCCTTGGCGTTGACCATGGAGATACCCATGCCAGGCACGCTGAACCAGTCAGCACCAGCAGCAGCAGCAGCAAAGGTCTTGTCGTCCGGGCTGACGTACTTGCCGTCGGCGTTCTGCAGCTGCAGGAACGTCATGTTGTTCTTCTTGACGTAGGCGTACTCTACGTAACCCACGGAACCTTTGACGCGGTTGACGTTGGCAGCAACGCCTTCGTTGCCCTTGCCGCCCACGGAGGTCGGTGCCGGCCACTTCACGGCAGCGCCCTTGCCCACGGAGTCAGCCCAGTCCTTGCTGACGGCGCTAAGGTAGTCGGTGAAGTTGAAGGTCGTGCCGGAGCCGTCGGCGCGGTGCACCACGGTGATGGGCTGGTCAGGCAAGCTCTTGCCAGGGTTCAGGGCGACCAGCTTGGCGTCATTCCACTTGGTGATCTTGCCCATGAACACTTCGGCCAGCACGGGGCC
Source organism: Burkholderiaceae bacterium (assembly GCA_041913045.1). Taxonomy (GTDB): domain Bacteria; phylum Pseudomonadota; class Gammaproteobacteria; order Burkholderiales; family Burkholderiaceae_C; genus CAMLOF01. The sequence goes on from JAYSGB010000002.1 coordinate 107,439, forward strand.
GGTCACGCGCAGTTCGCCCGGCTTGAAGCCTTCCAGGTTCACCACAGGCACGGTGCCACCGATGATGGCCGGGAATTGGACCATGCCGTCTTTGTCGAGCTCTTCACCCTTGACCGGTGCGTCGGAGGCACCAAAAGTGACAGTTTTGGCACGAATTTGCTTAAGACCACCGGAAGAACCGATGGACTGGTAGTTCAGACCGGTGCCCGTTTCCTTCTTGTATGCCTCGGCCCACTTCGCGTACACCGGGAAGGGGAAGGTAGCGCCGGCACCAGTGATGTCGGCGGCCAGAGCCACGTGGCTGAAGCCCATGGTGGCAGCAGCAACGGCAGCAGCGGCAACGGTTTTCAGAAAGGTGCGTTTCATCGAAGTCCTCTTGATGAAGGTTGGAAGGAATGAACGCACTTTAGGAATCTTGTGTGACATTCATATGACAGAACCGCGGCTTTCTGTCACATCACACCCCTTGTCTTGACTGGTAACCCGTCAGGGTTTCCACCGGGAACGGTGTTATGCTGGGCGCCCTTCAAGAGATTGAACGGCATGCAAAACGGAACATTATTGGCGGCGGTGGACCTGGGGTCCAACAGTTTCCGCCTTGAAATCGGTCGCTACGACTCAGGCCACATCGAACGTGTGGAGTACCTGAAGGAAACGGTGCGCCAGGGCAGCGGGCTGGATGAAAACAAGAACCTGAGCCTGGTGGCCATGGAGCGCGGCTGGGAATGTCTGGCGCGTTTTGGCGAACGGCTGCACGGTTTCAAGAAGAATCAGGTTCGGGCCGTGGCAACGCAGACGCTGCGCGACGCCCGCAACCGCGACGATTTTCTTCGTAAGGCGCAGGCGATTCTGGGCTTCACCATAGACGTGGTTTCGGGCCACGAAGAAGCACGCCTGATCTACCAGGGCGTGTCTCACTTGCTGCCACAGTCGGACGAGCGCCGGCTGGTGATGGACATTGGCGGCCGCTCCACAGAAATCATCCTGGGCCAGGGCTACGCCCCGATCAGGATGGAGTCTTACCGCCTGGGAAGCGTGGCTTGGTCAACACGCTACTTTCCCCGTAATCAGTTCACTTCAGCACTGCTGCAGACGGCCGTGATCGCCGCCAAGGCGGTGCTGGACGAAGCGCTCGACACCTTCTCGGCCAGCGAATGGACCGTGGCGTACGGTTCGTCTGGCACGGTTGGGGCGGTGGCTGACATCCTGGGCGCCAACGGCTTCCCGCAGGGGGTAATCACCCGCGACGGACTGAACTGGCTGGCCGACCGCATGCTGCGCGCCGTGAATGCCGACGAACTGCGACTGGAAGGCCTGAAGGAAGACCGGCGCCCGGTACTGGGGGGCGGCGTCAGCGTTCTGCTCGCCCTGTTCGACCTGTTCGAGCTTGACGTGATGCAGCGCGCCGAAGGCGCCTTGCGCCAGGGCGCTTTGTATGACTTGATCGACCGGGAAACCGACGAGACCGACGTACGCGAACGCACGGTGCGTTGGCTGTCAGAACGTTTCTCGGTGGACAAGGCGCAGGCACAGCGCGTGAGCGACGTGGCCACCAAGCTCTTCTCGCAGGTGGCCACGGCTGACCCGCTCAATGGCCGTTATTCGCAAAAGCTCGCCTGGGCAGCGCGCCTGCATGAGATTGGCACGCACATTTCGCACACCAGTGCCCACCGGCACGGGGCGTACATTCTTGATCACGTGGATGCGCCCGGCTTTTCCATGCCTGAACTGCACCGCATGAGCCAGCTGGTGCTGGGCCAGCGCGGCAAACTGCGCAAGCTGGAAGCGGACCTGAGTGACGAGTTGTTTGCCAAACAACTGCTTTGCCTGCGGTTGGCCGTGCTGCTGTGCCACGCGCGCAAGGACCCCGAAGTCGGTGCGCTGCGTTTGAGCTACCGCTCGCGCGGCTTCAAGCTAACCACTGTGCCCGGCTGGGCACGCCAGTTCCCTCAATCCGCCTGGTTGCTGGAAGAGGAAGTGGAGGCCTGGCAGAAATCCGATTGGCGCTTCACGGTAGACATGCGCTGACACCCGTGCACCAATTTGACGTCACCATCATCGGCGCAGGAGCCGCCGGGCTTTTCTGCGCGGGGGTCGCAGGCCAGTTGGGCCTGCGAGTGCTCCTCATTGACCACGCGCCAAAAATCGCGGAAAAAATCCGTATCTCAGGCGGCGGCCGATGCAACTTCACCAACCGCGACCTGGACCCGCGCCAGCCGCAAAAGCATTTCCTGGGTGACAACCCGCACTTCTGCCGCTCCGCCCTTTCGCGCTACACGCCGTCCGATTTTATCGAACTGCTGCAGCGCCACGGCGTGCCATTCCACGAAAAGCACAAGGGCCAGCTGTTCTGCGACCGCTCCGCGCAAGACGTGATTGACGTGCTTCTGCGCGAATGCGAAGCCGGGCAGGTGCAACGCTGGCAACCGTGTTCTGTACGGCAAGTCCGCTCGAGCACCAACGACAGCGGCATGCGCTACGAACTCGACACCGACGAAGGCGCCGTGGCCTGCCACTCGGTGGTGGTGGCCACGGGCGGCCTGCCGGTACCCAAGATAGGTGCAACAGACTTCGGCCTGCGCCTGGCCAAACAATTCGGCTTGGGCGTGGTGGAACCGCGCCCTGCTCTGGTCCCGCTCACCTTCGACGGTGGCGATTGGGCGCCTTTTGCCGAACTGGCCGGGCTGGCATTGCCCGTGCGCATCGAAACCGGTGAAAAGAAGCAGCGTGCCGAATTCCTGGAGGACCTGCTCTTCACCCACCGAGGCCTCAGCGGCCCGGCGGTGCTGCAGATCTCAAGCTACTGGCGCCCCGGTCAGCCACTGCGCATAGACCTGCACCCTGACGAAGCACTGGAGCCCCTGCTGCAAGACGCCAAGGCACGCTCGCGCAAGCTGCTGGCCAACGAATTGGCCCTGCACATGCCCGCCCGCCTGGCCGACGCCTGGACGCAGCAAAACCCACAGTGGCAACGCCCCGTCAACGAAACCAGCGACAAGGCCCTGGCTGAACTTGCTCAAGGCGTGCACCGCTGGCAGATCACACCCACGGGTACGGAAGGCTACGCCAAGGCCGAGGTCATGGCCGGGGGCGTGGACACGCGCCAGCTTTCGTCCCAGTCCATGGAGTCGCGCCAGCCCGGCCTGTACTTCATCGGCGAAGTGGTAGACGTGACCGGCTGGCTGGGTGGCTACAACTTCCAGTGGGCGTGGGCCAGCGCCTATGCCTGCGCCCAGGCCCTGGCCCTGGCCGCTGAACCGCGCGACTGACTGCTCGTCAGTCCACCTTGTCCAGCGCCTGCTCCAGGCGCTCGCACAGCGTCTGCAGCACCTCGATGCGCGCAAAAAGCTTGTCGTTGGATGCCACCACATGCCACGGTGCCACCTGCGTGGAGGTGCGGTCGATCATGTCCTCCACCGCACGCTCATAAAGTGGCCACTTATCACGGTTGCGCCAGTCGTCGTCGGTGATCTTGTAGTTCTTGTGCGGCGTCTCCTGTCGCTCGCGAAAGCGCCGCAACTGCTCCTCGGGCGTGATGGCGAGCCAGAACTTCACGATCACCGCGCCGGACTCTGCCAGTTCCTCTTCGTAACCATTGATCTCGTCGTAGGCGCGCATCCAGTCCGCTTCGCTGCAAAAGCCTTCAACACGCTCCACCAGTACGCGCCCGTACCACGACCGGTCAAAGATGACCGAACGCCCGTGGGCGGGGATGTAGCGCCAGAAGCGCCACAAGTAAGGCTGCGCTCGCTCGTTTTCGTTGGGAGCAGCCACGGGAACCACGCGGTAGAACCGCGCGTCCAGCGCATGCGTAATTCGACGAATCGTGCTGCCCTTGCCCGCCGCGTCCATACCCTCGAACACCAGCACCAGAGCGCGCTTACGCATGCGTGGGTCACGGCTGAGCCCGTTGAGACGACCTTGCAGAACCTCGAGCTTTTCCTCGTAGTGTTTGCGGGCGAGGTGGCGACCATAGTCTTGCGCGGCCAACAGGCTGCGCTTGTCCAGCGGCGGAGCCACTTTTGTGGCGGCAGGCTTGCGGCGCTCGGCCGGTTGCTCGAAACGTTGCTGCAAAACCTCCAGCAAATGGCGGCCTGCCGTCAGGTAACGGTAGGCAGGGTCGCTGCCTTCAATCACCACCCACGGTGCCTCGGCCGTGCTGGTCTTGCGCAGCGCCTCATCGCTCACGCGAATGAAGTCGTCATAGTGCTTCAGGTTGTCTTTTTCCTGGGGCTGCACGCGCCAGGCCGTCTTGGGGTCAGATTCCAGCAACTTCAGGCGCTCCTTGGAGGCTTTCTTCGACAGATGGAACCAGAGCTTCACCAGAACCACGCCCTCGGCAGCCAGCATGCGCTCGAAACGGCGGATGCGCTCCAGCCGGTGCACGAAGCGGTCATGCTTGTCCTTGCCCCTGGCGTGCGAAACGATCGGATCCGTGTACCAGGAACCGAACAAAATGCCAATGTGCCCCTTGGGCGGCAGCACCTGCCAGAAGCGCCACATCTCGGGGTGCTGTCGTTCCGCGTCGGTCTGCAGACCAAACGCCTCGGTTCGGATGTGACGCGGGTCCATCCACTCGTTAAGAACGTTGACGGTTTCACCCCGGCCCGCGCCGTCCACGCCATTGACCAGAATGACGACGGCCGTTTTTGCTTCGCGAAGCAAACGGTATTGCGCGTCCAGTAAGGCAGCGCGTAACAGCGGTTCTTCTTTCTTCAAGACCTTTTTGTCCACCCGGTGGCCGATTTCTGCCGACTCAAACATGCCCAACTCCTGTGCTTGCCGCCCGTTGCTGCGAATCCACACACTGTAATGGCAAAAACGAAAAACAAACGCTATAATCCTGGGCTTTGCTGGCAAACCCCCGTCGGCCGTGATCACCTGATGACGGGGGAAAACTTGCCGCAGCGCGGATTCAGGGCCCGATCTTCCCTGGACACCGGCGCGGCACATTTCGGAAACCATTAGCTAATGACCACCATCCGCGTTAAAGATAACGAACCCTTCGACGTCGCACTGCGCCGCTTCAAGCGCACCATCGAGAAACTGGGCCTGCTCAACGACCTGCGCGCCCGCGAGTTCTACGAAAAGCCCACCGCCGAGCGCAAGCGCAAGAAGGCTGCTGCTGTCAAGCGTCACTTCAAGCGCGTTCGCTCCATGCAGCTGCCCAAGCGTCTGTACTGATCCGCTTGGTTAAGCTCGCGGTCATGGCCTGCCTTTGACCGCACCCCACAGCCCGCTCGAGGACGCTCAGGCGGGCTTTGTTGTTTTCAACGCCCTCCCCCACAAGACACCATGGCACTCAAAGACCAGATTACCGAAGACATGAAAGCCGCGATGCGTGCGAAAGACGCCGAGCGCCTGGGCACGATCCGCCTGCTTCTGGCTGCCATCAAGCAAAAAGAAGTGGACGAACGCGTGACGCTGGACGACGCGGGCGTGGTTGCCGTCGTGGACAAGCTCATCAAGCAGCGCAAGGACTCCATCACCGCATATGAGGGGGCAGGCCGCACCGACCTGGCTGACAAGGAAAAGGCCGAGGCGAGCGTGCTGCAGGCCTACTTGCCGGCCCGCCTAAGCGCCGAGGAAGTGACTGCCGCCGTACAAGCGCTGGTGGCCAGCGTCACCGCTGAACTGGGCCGCGCACCGGGCGCTGCCGACATGGGCAAGCTCATGGGCGCGGCCAAGGCACAGCTCGCCGGGAAAGCTGACATGGCCCAGGTGTCCGCCGCCGTCAAGGCCGCGCTGGCCGGTTGAACGCCCGCCACAAACGTGCATTCCTCCGCTGCTGACAGCGAACCCGGGTTGCAGGCGGTGAGCCAGGCCCCCGGGCGGACCGGCCCCGTCGGCGTGTTTGACTCCGGCGTGGGCGGCCTGTCCGTGCTGCGGGAGATCCGCCGTGCAATGCCCGGTGAAACACTGCATTACGTTGCAGATTCAGGGCACGCTCCCTACGGCGAAAAGAGTGCCGAGTACATCGAGTCTCGCGTGGTGCACATCATCGAATTTCTGCGCACGCTCGAAGCAAAGGCCATCGTCGTGGCGTGCAACACGGTCACTGGCTTGATCATCCAACGGCTGCGCGAACGCTTTCCCGACCTGCCCATGGTGGCCATCGAGCCAGCCGTGAAACCCGCCGCCCAGGTCACGCGCAGCGGCGTGGTGGGTGTGCTCGCTACCCGCCAAACGGTGGCCAGCCCGGGGCTGGCGCGCCTGGTGTCCACCTACGGCGACGGCAAACGCATGCTGCTTCAAGCTTGCCCTGGCTGGGTGGAGCGTGTGGAACGCGGTGAGCTGGACAGCACCGACACCGAGGCAGCCGTGGCAGCCTACGTGCGCCCGCTCGTGGAACAAGGCGCCGACACCTTGGTGCTGGGCTGCACGCACTACCCCTTCCTGGCCCCGGTGATCCAGCGCATGGCCGGGTCAAGCATTCAGGTGATCGACCCCGCCGCCGCAGTGGCACGCGAACTGGGGCGCCGCTTGACTCAACTGGGACTTGAGGCGCCCGCCAGCCACCATATCGCACGCGAGCACTTCTGGACCAGTGGTGACGTGACGCAAGCCGAAAGGGTGATGACCCGCCTGTGGGGCCACCCCGTGCACCCGCGGCCACTGCCAGGTTGATCACACCCGCGCAAACACCGATGACCCCCATGGGTATGTGTGCTACGCTGGCGAAATTCGCTGGGAGATTCGCATGCGCCCCCCTTCAACGCAACAACAACGACCTGCGCGCTGGACGGCAACACTTACCGCACTGACATTGCTCTGGATCGCTTTTTGCAGCCCTGCACTTGCTGCCGATCCGAAACCGGTACGCATCGGGGTGATCAAGATCGTTTCCCATGCGGCGCTGGATGCAGATGAAAAAGGGTTTGAAGCCGCACTTGCGAGTGCCGGTTTCAAAGAAGGGGTGAACGTTGTTTACGACCGGCAAAACGCCAAAGGCGACCCCGCACGGGCCCAGGCTATCGCACAGAAGTTCGTGAACGAGAAGGTAGACCTCATTCACAGCATCGCCACACCCTCGACCCAAGCCGTATTGCAGACCACCAACAACATTCCTGTGGTGTTTTCCTCGGTGACCGACCCTGTCAGCGCAGGCATCGTCCCCAAAGACAGCGCTCCCGGCAAGAAGACTGGCACCAACGTCACCGGTGTAAGCGACCAGTGGCCCGTACAACTGCAGTTGGAAACCTACGCGCGCTTTGTGCCCAAGGCACGTATCTGGGGCACCATCTTCAACCCGTCCGAAGCGAACTCAATGCAGCACATTCAGGCGCTGCGCTCGGCGGCGGCTCAACTCAACTTCACCTTGGTAGAGGCCACCGTATCCACCAGCCAGGACGTCGAACGCGCCGCCCGCTCGCTGGTTGGCCGTGTTCAGGCCATCACAATCACCTCGGACAACACCACGGTTGCCAACCTGGAAGCGCTGGCCAAGGTATGCAGGGAGCAAAAGATTCCGCTTTTTGCTGGTGACGTGGACAGCGTATCCCGTGGCGCTATTGCAGCCTACGGGCTGGACTACTACCTGGTGGGCTACTCGGCAGGCAAAAAGGCCGCGCTTGTGCTCAAAGGCGTCAAGCCCGGCGACACACCCTGGGGCCCAGTGGAAAAATTCAGCCTGGTGGTGAACCCTGACGCAGCCTCTGCCCAGGGCATCACCATCCCCCCTGACATGTTCAAGCGTGCCGACCGAGTAATACGCTGATCCACCTGTCACCACCGTTATCCATGCGTTTACAGGGAAGCCTTTACGCGGCAGTGGCCGTGCTGCTCATATCCATTGGCATAGGTGCCTACGTCGACCACCAGAACGACAGCATGCACCAGCGCCACCTTGAGGTGGGCACCCGCCTGGAGCGCATGGTGCGCCTGAGCCAGGAACTCACCGGCATGCTGGCTACAGCCGTGCTGGAAGGCAACACACTGCGCACCGCGAGTTACGACACGGTAAAGACCGAACTCGACCACACCTTTGAGACCGTGGACAGTTTGACCAGAGACTTCAATCTGGCGGGAGAGATGAGCGCTCTTAGCCAGGAACACGACAAACTGCGTGTGGTGGAGCGGCAAGCGATTGACCTGATGCGCGCCGACCGCTGGCAGGATGCACGCCAACTGCTGTCGGGTGACAACTACCTGATGGCCCGCAAGATCTACGAAATCAACAGCGAGACCGTGGTGGGCGCCCTGAGCGGTGAACTGGCCGCCATGGCCAGCCAACACGCACGCTGGCGGCAAGCCGCGCTGGCCTTGCGTCTGGGCGCCGTGGCGCTGCTGTTGTGGGTAGGTGGCAGGTTCTCAAGACGCCTGCGCAAAGAGGTGCTGGAACAACAGCGACTGCGGCTGAAGATCAGCGCCGCCAATCAGGCGCTGGAGGAAAAGGTAAAGCAACGAACCAAGGAACTCCAGGTAGCCAACCGCCAGCTTGAAGTGTTGAGTGCCACTGATGGCTTGACCGGTTTGGCCAACCGCAGGCACTTCGACACCATATGGCAGCAGGAATGGCAGCGCGCCACACGCCAAGGCTTGCCGTTGGCGGTGATCATGCTAGACGTGGACCACTTCAAGGCGTTCAACGACGAATACGGCCACCCCGCTGGGGACGAATGCCTCAGGCAAGTGGCGCAGGTGCTGGCAGCCTCCGCGCGGCGGGCGGGTGAACTGGCAGCGCGCTACGGTGGCGAGGAATTCGTGGTGGTTTTACCCAACACCTCACCACAGGTGGCCCGGCAGACTGCTGATTTGATCCGCAGGGGGGTGCAGGCCTTGGCGATTGCACACGCCAAGTCTGCCACCTCCACATTGGTAACCGTGAGTTTGGGCTTCAGCGCCCGCATTCCCAGCCTGGAAGACGGCATCTACAGCCTGCTGCGGGAGGCAGACGACGCTCTGTACCAGGCCAAGCGCCAAGGCAGGAACCTGGTCATGGAATGGGCGCCAGCCGAGGACACCCTTTCCCTGTGAAGCCAGCAGACGGCCTCAGCTGCCCGCGACCTTCATGCGGTCGATGAGCACGGAGCCCACCGTTTTGGCGCCGTAGGCGTAGTCATCAGCCCCCACGGCCACGATGCCGCGGAACATGTCCTTCAGGTTGCTGGCGATGGTGATTTCCTGCACAGGGAAAGCGATGCGGCCGTTTTCCACCCAGAAGCCTGCCGCGCCGCGCGAGTAGTCGCCCGTCACGTAGTTCACGCCCTGACCCATCAGCTCGGTCACGAACAGGCCGGTGCCCAGCTTGCGCAGCATGCCGTCCAGATCGTCACCTTCCTTCGTGAGGCGGCTGGTCAGGAACAGGTTGTGAGACCCACCCGCGTTGCCGGTGGTACGCATGCCCAGTTTGCGGGCGGAATACGTGCTCAGGAAATAACCCTTCACGCAGCCGCCACCCACCACTTGGCGCCCCACGGTCTTCACGCCTTCGTCGTCAAAAGGCGCACTGCCCTTGCCGCCGGGAATCAGCGGGTCTTCCACGATGTCGATGTGGTTCGGAAACACCTGGCGGCCCAGGCTGTCCACCAAGAAGGTGGTCTTACGGTAGAGCGCCCCGCCGCTGACGGCCTGCACAAACGCACCCAGCAGGCCAGCGGCCAGCGGCGCCTCGAACAGCACCGGGCATTCGGTGGTGGGAATCTTGCGCGGGTTCAGGCGCGACAAGGCACGCTCAGCCGCGTAGCGGCCCACTGCCTCCGGGCTGGCCAATTCGTTTGGCGACCGCATGGAGCTGTACCAGTAGTCGCGCTGCATGTTGGCACCGCGCCCCGCAATGGGTGCTACCGAGAAGCTGTGCCGCGAACTGGCGTACCCACCACGGAAGATGCCCGCACGCCCGCGTTCTCCTCCACGCATGTGTTCGGTGAAGAAGTGGGATTGCTGCGCAGACACCCCCGCACCTTCGCTGTTGGTGATCTTCTTGCTGGTTGCCAGCGCCGCCCCTTCGCAGCGCAGGGCAATCTGCACTGCCTCTTCGGCGCTGATGGCCCAGGGGTGAAACAGGTCCAGGTCGGGGTAGTCGTTGGCAATGTCCTGTTCGTCGGGCAGGCCTGCCACCGGATCTTCGGCGGTGAAACGGGCAATGTCGTAAGCGGCCTGTACCGTCTGGCGGATGGCCTCAGCGGAGAAGTCCGACGTGGACGCATTGCCGCGCCGCTGCCCCAGGTAAACCGTGATGCCAAGCGACTTGTCGCGGTTGCGCTCGACGTTTTCCAGCTCACCCTTGCGAACGGAAACGCTCAGCCCCGAGCCCTCGGAAACCTCGACGCCTGCATCCGATGCGCCAAGTTTGCGGGCGTGGATCAACGCCTGGTCGGCCAGCTCTTCAAACTGTTCTCGGCTGTACTGGAAGCCGCTGGCGGGTGCTGGTGCAGGAGCGGCGGGCTTGCGCACAGAAGCGGAAGAAACAGCGGACGGGGTTCGGGCGGGGGTCTTTTTCATGTCGGCGGCTATGATACTTGGCATGGCACGCAAACCCACCAAAGGCTATTTCGTCAAAGGCCATTTCGTCGCTGAAGGCAGCGAACTGGACCTGGAACTCAAGCGCGAACTCAAAGGCGACGTTGAGCAAAGCAAGACCGACCTGAAGAAACGCAGCGACCACCTGCAATCCCTGGGCGAAGCCCTGCTGACCCTGCGCAAGGGGCTGCTGGACAAGCTCGCCTTGTCCGACAGCCTGCTCGACGCACTGGCAGAGGCCAAGCGCATCACCAACTTCGAAGGCCGGCGCCGGCAGATGCAGTACATCGGCAAGCTCATGCGCAAGCTAGATGAAGGCACCGTCACCGCGATCGAGTCTGCGTTGGAGGTACAGCACCAGGGCAGCGCCCAGGAGACGCAGCGCCTGCACGAGGCAGAGCAGTGGCGCGACCGCCTCGTCAACGACGAGGCCGCGCTCAACGAATGGCTGCAGCTCGACCCGGACGCCGACCTGCAGCACCTGCGCTCGCTCATCCGGCAGGCCCGCAAGGACGCCCAGGCCAAGGCGGGCGCAGAGCGCCCCGGCGAGACCCAGCGCCACGGCAAGGCCTACCGCGACATCTTCCAGATCGTGCGCACCCGCCTCAACGGCGCGGCTGACGAAGCCCCTACCGACACCGAAGAATGACCATGAGCGACAGCTTTGACCCCGTCAAGATCGGCATCGTCTCCATCAGCGACCGCGCCAGCAGCGGCGTATATGAGGACAAGGGCCTGCCCGCTCTGCAGGAATGGCTCACCCGGGCGTTGAAGAACCCCATCATTTTCGAACCCCGCCTCATCCCCGACGAGCAGGCCACCATCAGCGCCACGCTGATCGAGCTGGTGGACGCGGGCTGTGCCCTGGTGCTCACCACAGGCGGCACCGGCCCTGCCCTGCGTGACGTGACGCCCGAGGCCACGCTGGCCGTGGCACACAAGGAAATGCCTGGCTTTGGCGAACAGATGCGCCAGATCAGCTTGAAGTTCGTGCCCACGGCCATCCTCTCGCGCCAAGTGGCGGTGATCCGCGACCGCAGCCTCATCATCAACCTGCCGGGCCAGCCCAAATCCATCGCCGAGACGCTGGAAGGCCTCAAGGACGCCGATGGCAAGCCCGTGGTGCACGGTATCTTCGCGGCGGTGCCATACTGCATCGACCTCATCGGCGGGCCGTACCTGGAAACGAATGACGATGTGTGTAAGGCCTTTCGGCCGAAATCGGCCGTCCGCCCTGCACGCTGAAGGTTTTTTCAAGGAGGAGTGAAGATGGAAATCATGGAAACCGGCGCCAGCAAGGAATCCCGAAACACCGCCGTGCTGATCTGGATCGGCACCCTGTTCCTGGGATTCATCCCGTCGCTGATCGTGTACTTGGTGAAGAAGGACGACCCCTACGTGCTGGACCAGACCAAGGAAGCCCTCAACTGGTCCATCACCGCAGCCATTGGCTATGTCGCAGGCATGATCCTCACGTTCGTGCTGATCGGCATTCTGGTGTTCGTGGCGCTGGGTTTGTGCCACCTGATCTTCTGCGTGCTGGGCGCCATTGCCGCGTCTTCAGGCAAGAACTACCGCGCGCCTTTCGCACTGCGCCTCATCAAATGACGCGCGGGGGCTACGCCCCCTGCACCGTCATTTACCTACCAGATCGTTGAGGCGCTTCGCCTCGAAATGCTCGTCTTTGGCCGCGTCTGCAGGCACCGCACCCCGGGTGCCAGACAGCTTTTCAATGGCCTGCCACAGCAACGCGATCTGGTGTTCGTGGCCAGCGGCGTTGTCGATCAGCCCGCGCATGGCCTGCGACAGCGGGTCGTCATTCTGCGTCACGCCGTAGGCCGAGAAGCCCATCTTGGACGCGGCCTCCTCGCGTTTGGCATCGGCTTCCGCCTGGATGATGCGTGCCGGGTTGCCCACGGCGGTGGCGCCTTCAGGTACGGGCTTGGTCACCACTGCGTTGCTGCCCACCTTGGCACCATCACCCACAGTGAAGCCGCCCAACACCTTGGCACCCGCCCCCACCACCACGTTCTTGCCCAGCGTGGGGTGGCGCTTGGCGCCCTTGTAGAGCGACGTGCCCCCCAGGGTAACGCCGTGGTAGATGGTGCAGCCGTCGCCGATCTCGGCTGTTTCGCCGATCACCACGCCCATACCGTGGTCGATGAACACACGGCTGCCGATCTTGGCGCCGGGGTGAATTTCAATGCCAGTGAACCAGCGGTTCAGGTGAGAGATGAAGCGCCCCAGCCACTTGAAACCACCATGCCAGCAGGCATGCGCCCACCGGTGCATCACCACGGCGTGAAAGCCGGGATAACAGGTCAAGACCTCCCAGCGCGAGCGGGCCGCCGGGTCGCGTTCAAGGATGCAATCGATATCGGTCTTGATACGTGAGAACATGACTGGTGCAGGGGGTATAGGCCCAACAGTCTAGCGCTTCGCCCGAGCAGCGGTTTGCAACATGGCCCTAGCCACCCCGCGCAAGATGTGGATTTCCTCTGCCGTGGGCTGTGCGCGGTTGAACAATTGGTTGAGCCGGGGCATGAGCTTTTTGGGCGCGGCGGGGTCCAGAAAGTCCACGGCCACCAGTGCCTCCTGCAAGTGCGCCAGCATGCCCGCCACGGCCTGTGTATCGGCTGGAGTGGCCTCGGAGGCGCCACTGGGCGGCAGCGCAAACCCACCCAGGGCTTGCCGCCACTCATAGGCAATCAGTTGCACGGCAGCCGCCAAATTGAGCGAGCCATAGTCGGGCGCCGTGGGAATGCTCAGGCACGCATGGCAGCGGTAGACGTCCTCGTTGGTCATGCCAAAGCGTTCGGTGCCGAACAGGAAGGCCACCCCCGCAGGCGGGTGCGCGCCCGGCGCCACCAGCCCGGCCAGGTGCTCGCGCGGCGCGCGCGTGGGCGGCCCAAAATCGCGCGGCGTCATGGCCGTGGCGCACAGGTACGACACGCCCTCCAGCGCCTCGTCCAGCGTCTGCACCACGCGGGCACGGGCCAGCACATCGGTTGCGCCGCTGGAGCGTTTCAGGGTTTCTTCGCGTTGCAGCACGTCGGGCCAGCGCGGGCGCACCAGCACCAGATCGTCAAAGCCCATCACCTTCAAAGCACGCGCGGCGGCCCCCACATTGCCCGCGTGGCTGGTCTCTATCAGGATGAAGCGGGTCTGCACGGCATGGCCTTTCGTTTGCGCGGGGGCTGACGCCCGGGTAAAATCGCGCTATTGTCGCTGTCATCGCGCAGCCCCGTCCTCGTTCCTCACACAATTCATGTCCTCCCTACTGCACCCCATGCTCAACGTGGCCATCAAGGCCGCACGCGCCGCTGGCGCCATCATCAACCGCGCCGCGCTCGACGTCGAATCGGTCCGCATCTCTGCCAAGCAGACGAACGACTTCGTCACCGAAGTCGACCATGCTGCCGAAAAAGCCATCATCGAGACGCTGCTGGGTGCCTACCCTGACCACGGCATCTGGGCCGAGGAATCGGGTCGACGGGAGGGCAAGGCCCAAGGCCGCAAACATACCTGGATCATCGATCCGCTGGACGGCACGACCAACTTCATCCATGGCTTCCCGGTCTACTGCGTCAGCATCGCGCTGATGTACGAAGGCAAGGTGGAACAGGCCGTGGTGTACGACCCCACTCGCAACGATCTGTTCTGCGCCACCAAAGGGCGCGGCGCGTACCTGAACGACCGCCGCATCCGCGTGGCCAAGCGCACCATGCTGCGTGACTGCCTGCTGAGCACGGGCTTCCCCTTCCGCCCGGGCGACCAGTTCAAGACCTACATGAACCTGCTGACGGAAGTGATGCCGCGCGTGGCTGGCGTGCGCCGCCCTGGTGCCGCCGCGCTGGATCTGGCCTACGTGGCCGCAGGCTTCTCGGACGGCTTCTTCGAGACCGGCCTGCAACCCTGGGACATGGCCGCTGGCGCCCTGCTGGTGACCGAAGCAGGTGGCCTGATCGGCAACTTCACGGGCGAAGCTGACTTCCTTGAACAAAAGGAATGTCTGGCAGCCAACCCGCGCATCTACGGTCAACTGGTGGGCATGCTGGGCAAGTACAGCAAGTTTGCAAGTGCTGGCGACAAGGCCTCCGTGCGCCAGGCCCTGCAACCAGACGCGGGTGAAACGCCCGCCGAATCTGGCCAGAACGACGCCGATTCCGAGTGATACCCCTAGCCCTCGCAGGTTGTGTCACCAAGTGGGTCGCTTGAAAAGGTGCATTGCCGTACCATCACTTCTATCAAGCGAACCACATGCCCATGACCACGTTCACGCCAACGGTCCCGCCCTGCAGGGCCTGCCAGGACACAAAGCCCCTGAGCTTTGAGTTCAGCATGGCCTTTCAGCCCATCGTGGACGTGACCACCCGCGAAATATTTGCCTACGAAGCCCTGGTTCGAGGCCACGCGGGCGGCAGCGCTGCAGAGGTGCTGAGCCAGGTCAATGAAGACAACCGCTACCTGTTCGATCAGTCGTGTCGCGTCAAGGCCGTAGAACTGGCCGCGCGCCTGGGTTTGAGCCAGTACGTCAGCATCAACTTCCTACCCAACGCGGTATACGAGGCCGCCACCTGCATTCGCGCAACACTGCAGGCGGCAAAGCAGCATGGCTTTCCCACCCAGCGGCTGATTTTCGAGATCACCGAGAACGAGAAGGTGGTCGACAAGGAACACCTCAAGCGCATCATTCAGGAATACCGGCGCCAAGGCTTCAAAACCGCCATCGACGACTTTGGCGCCGGCTATTCGGGGCTGAACCTGCTTGCGGAGTTCCAGCCAGACATCATCAAGCTGGACATGGCCTTGGTTCGCAACATCGATCAGGACCCTGTGCGTCAGGCCATCGTTCAAGGCATTCTTGGCGTCTGCAAGGCCTTGAACATTGATGTGATTGCCGAAGGCGTGGAGTTGCACGCCGAGTATGCGTTGCTCCGCTCCATGGGCGTGCGGTACTTCCAGGGTTATCTGTTCTCTCGGCCAGCGTTCGAGCAGTTGCCGCAGGTTACCTGGCCGGATTAAGCCGTCAGCACCACCTGGTTGCGCCCCTGCGCCTTGGCATCGTAGAGCGCGCGGTCAACCCGGCGCAGCAAGTCCAGCTCGGTTTCTCCGTCGCGCCACGCGCCCACCCCGAATGAGATGGTGACCTGACCCGCGTCCGGGTCAACATTGCCGGCCACGGTCGCGCGGATCCGCTCGGCCAGTTCGCGAGCAGCCTCGGCCTTGGCGCCAGGCAACACGATCAGGAACTCCTCACCGCCCCACCGCACCACGGCGTCGGTAGCGCGCACGCGATCGGCCAGTGTGCCTGCCACACCCATCAGCACGCGGTCGCCGACAGGGTGGCCATGCGTGTCGTTGATCTGCTTGAAGTTGTCCACGTCGCCAAGGATGACGGCGTAAGGCTCACCCGCATCGACCGCCGACGCCTGGCAGAGCTTGAGTTCCACCTCCCCTGCCCGGCGGTTGAGCAAACCGGTGAGCTTGTCGCGGTTGGCCAGCTCACGCAGCGCCCGCTCGCGCTGCACGATGTTGCTGATGTCCTTGGAGATGCTGACATAGTGGCTGATGCGGCCATGCTCGTCACGCAGCGGGGCAATGCTCTGCTCGGCGTGGTAGAGCTCGCCGCTCTTGCGGCGGTTGGTGAAGGTGGCACGAAAGTTTTCACCACGACTCAACGCCGCTCGCAATCCCTCGTAGAAGCTCAGGTCGTGTGCGCCGGACTTGAGCAGCTCAGGGGTCCGCCCCATCACCTCGTCTGCAACGTAACCCGTGAGTTGCTCGAATGCCCTGTTCACGAACACGATGCGGGCTTCAAGGTCGGTGATGAGGATAGGCGCGTGAGCCGCGTTCAGGGCCTTGGCCAGCAGGTCTCGCTCCTGCTCTGCCCGCACACGCGCCGTGATGTTTTGTTGAACCGACACAAACCGGCACACCTGCCCGGCCTCGTCACGCACCGGGGAAATGTTCCACTCCACGTGATAGGGTGTGCCGTCCTTTCGGTAATTCACCGTCGCACCCTGGAAGTAGCGTCCTTCCTGCAGGCATTGCCGCAGCCGTTGCAGCACGGCGGGGTCGGTGTCGGGGCCCTGCAATACACGGGGCGACTGCCCCAGCAACTCGGCCTGGGTGTAGCCCGTCATGTCGCAGAACGCCGGGTTGCAGTATTCGATGCGCGGACCGCCATCGGCCAGGTTGGCATCGGTGATCAACACGGCGTTGAAGGACTGCGCTACTGCGGCTTCCAGCAGTACCGCCATCGGTGACGGTGAGGGCATAAGGAGATCTTAAGGAGTGATGGTTGCCGGACCGGGAGGTTGATTGTGCAGCGAAAATGATGAAACTTGCCAGTTGACGGGCAATCGGCCTTGAGTGGTCGATGACAATACGGCATTGGCCCGCTGGCCGCGCACGAGCGTGGCACCGCCTTCACCCGACTCCATGAACCACACCGTACCGAGAGACCCTGCCGGGGGCAAGGAACATACCCCCATGATGGCGCAGTACCTGCGCCTCAAGGCCGACCACCCCAGCACCCTGCTGTTCTACCGCATGGGGGACTTCTACGAGCTGTTCTACGAAGACGCCGAGAAGGCCGCGCGGCTGCTCGACATCACGCTCACCAAACGCGGCCAGTCTGCAGGCGAGCCGGTGGTGATGGCCGGTGTACCCTTCCACTCGGTGGAAACCTATCTGGCACGGCTCATCAAGCTGGGCGAGTCGGTGGCCATTTGCGAGCAGATTGGCGACCCGGCCACCTCCAAGGGCCCTGTAGAGCGCAAAGTGGTGCGCGTGGTCACCCCCGGCACGCTGACGGATGCCGAGCTGCTGAACGACAAGAGCGAATCGCTGCTGCTGGCGGTGCACCAGGGCGCCCGCGCCACCTGCGGCCTGGCGTGGCTGAGCGTGACGCAGGGCGTGCTGCACCTGGCGCAGTGCCCTGCCGACGAGTTGCGCGCCTGGATTGTGCGCATAGGCCCCAGCGAGCTGCTTCACAGCGCTGACGTGAGCCCCACCTTCGAGCAGAACCTGCAGGAACTGCAACGCCAATGGCCTGCGCTCGCCGCCAACGGCGGGCAGGCCCGCCTGAGCCTGGCCCTGCGCCCAGCCTGGGCCTTTGACGGCGCCTTGGGCGAGCGCAAGCTGCGTGAACAACTGCAGGCTGCCAGCCTGGCAGGCTGGGGCGCGCAAGACTTGCCCGAGGCGCATGCCGCCGCGTCTGCCCTGCTGGACTACGCCGAACACACCCAGGGCCGCGCGCTGGCCCACGTGCGCCAGTTGCAGGTGGCCCGCCCGCAGGCCTTGATAGACCTGCCCGCCACCACCCGCCGCAACCTGGAGCTGACGCAGACGCTGCGCGGCGAATCGGCACCCACCTTGTTCTCGCTGCTGGACACCTGCCAGACCGGCATGGGCAGCCGCGAACTCAAGCGCTGGCTGCTGGAGCCCCCGCGCGAACGCGACACCGCCCGCGCCCGACTGCAAGCCATTGGCGCCCTGCGCGCGGGCCTGCACGGGCCGCTGCGCCAGGCGCTCAAGGGCGCGGCAGACGTGGAACGCATCACCGCCCGCGTAGCACTGCGCCAGGTACGCCCGCGCGAACTGGTGGGCCTGGGCCAGACACTGGAGAAAGCCGCCAACCTGTCGCTGGGATTGCAACAGGCGCTGCACAGCCTGGCAGCCAGCAATGCGGGCGGTGCATCCCCCCTGCTCGCCCGGCTGGCCGAACAGTTGCAGCCACCAGAAGGTTGCGCAGTGCTGCTGCACCGCTCGCTTTTGCCTGAACCCGCCGCACTGGTACGCGACGGCGGTGTCATCAACCACGGCTTCGACGCTGAACTGGACGAGCTGCGCGCCATACAGAACAACTGCGACGGCTTCCTGCTGGAGCTGGAAACCCGCGAACGCGAACGCACGGGCATTGCCAACCTGCGCGTGCAGTTCAACAAGGTGCACGGTTTTTACATCGAAGTCACGCAGGGCCAGCTCGACAAGGTGCCCGACGACTACCGCCGCCGCCAGACGCTGAAAAACGCCGAGCGCTTCATCACCCCCGAGCTGAAGGCCTTTGAAGACAAGGCCCTGAGTGCGCAGGAACGTGCCCTGGCGCGCGAGAAATGGCTGTACGAAGGCCTGCTGGACGAACTGCACAACCACGTGCCCGCACTGGGCGAACTGGCCCGCGCCATTGCCGCGCTGGACGCGCTGTGCGCCCTGGCCGAGCGCTCGCTCACACTCAACTGGAGCGAGCCCGAATTTGCGCTGGAGCCCTGCATCGAAATCCGCGGCGGGCGCCACCCTGTGGTGGAAGCGCGCCTGAACGAAACCGGCGCTGGCGCCTTCATTCCGAACGACACGGTCATGGGCCCCAAGGCCCGCATGCAGGTCATCACCGGCCCCAACATGGGCGGTAAGTCCACCTACATGCGCCAGGTGGCCGTGATTGCACTGCTGGCCAGCATGGGCAGCTACGTGCCCGCCACACGCTGCCGCCTGGGGCCGCTGGACGCCATCCACACCCGCATTGGCGCGGCAGACGACCTGGCCAACGCCCAGTCCACCTTCATGCTGGAAATGACCGAAGCCGCGCAGATTCTGCACGGCGCCACCCCGCACAGCCTGGTGCTGATGGACGAGATCGGGCGCGGCACCTCCACCTTCGACGGCCTGGCACTGGCTTCGGCCATTGCCACGCACCTGCACGACAAGGTCAAGGCCTTCACGCTGTTCGCCACGCACTACTTCGAGCTGACGGAATTCCCCGCCAGCCACCACGCGGCCATCAACGTGCACGTGAGCGCGGTGGAAGCCCACGGGCGCGACATCGTCTTCCTGCACCAGATTGAGCCCGGCCCCGCCAGCCGCAGCTACGGTGTGCAGGTGGCCCGTTTGGCCGGTGTGCCCGGCGCCGTGGTGCAGCACGCCCGCCACGCGCTGGAGGCGCTGGAAACCCACAGCGCCCAGGCGCAGGCCCAGGTGGATTTGTTTGCCCCGCCGCCCCCCGCCGCCGCGCCCGAACCCAGCCGCGTGGAACAGGCCCTGGCCCAGATCGACCCCGACGCCCTCAGCCCGCGCGAGGCGCTGGAACAACTCTATTCCCTCAAGAAACTGCTGCAACAGCCATGACTTACTGCGTCGCCGTCAAACTCAACGCCGGGCTTGTCTTCCTGTCCGACTCGCGCACCAACGCCGGGCTGGACCAGATCAGCACCTTCCGCAAGATGATCGTGTACGAGAAGCCGGGCGACCGCTTCATGTGCCTGCTGTCTGCGGGCAACCTGAGCATCTCGCAGTCGGTGCGCGAGATATTGCAGGTCGAACAGCTCAAGAGCGAACACGGGGACGAGCCCATCACCATCTGGAACGCCAAGAGCATGTTTGACGCCGCCCGCGTGCTGGGCGCCGCCGTTCGCCACGTGCACGAGCGCGACGGCGAAGCGCTCAAGCGCAACGGGGTGGACTTCAACGTCAGCATGATTTTTGGCGGCCAGATTGCTGGTGAAGGCATGCGCCTGTTCCAGATCTATTCGCCCGGCAACTTCATTGAAGCAACGCCCGAAACGCCGTTCTTCCAGATCGGTGAGAGCAAGTACGGCAAACCCGTGCTGGACCGCGTCATCACCCCCGAAACCCCGCTGGACGAGGCCGCCAAGTGCCTGCTCGTGTCCATGGATTCCACGCTCAAGTCCAACCTGTCGGTGGGCCTGCCGCTGGATCTGGCGGTGTACGAAGCGGGCCGTCTCGCAAGCGACAAGATCGTTTGCATAGACGAGCAGAATCCCTACTTCCGCATGCTGCGCGGCACCTGGGGCCAGAAGTTGCGTGAAGTGTTCGACGGCATTGAAGACCCCGCCTGGGACGGCGGTGCCACCGCCACCCCGCTGCTGGCCCCCGGCGCACGCAGCCAGCCGCTCAAGAAAATCACCAACGCCAAAGAAAAACTCATCTGATGAACCCACCGCGCGCCGCCCTTGAAGCCCACCCGCTGGTCGTGTTTTCACACGGCAACAGCTTCCCTGGGGGCACGTATGGCGTGCTGTTTCGCAGCCTGCGCGCACGGGGGTATCAGGTCAAGGCGGTGGACAAGTTCGGGCACGACCCGCGCTTTCCCGTCACCAGCAACTGGCCGCACCTGGTGGAGCAACTGGCCGAATTCGCCGCTGAAGCCGCGCAGGCCCATGGCCAAGGCCCGCTGTACCTGGTGGGCCACTCCCTGGGTGGCTTCTTGAGCCTGATGTGCGCCGCCACGCACCCTGTGCTGGCAGGTATGCCCGTGAAAGGCGTGGTGATGCTGGATTCGCCCGTGCTGGGCGGCTGGCGCGCACGCGCCCTGCAACTCGCCAAGCAGACGCAGGTGATCGGTGCCCTATCACCGGGGCAGGTGAGCCGCAAGCGCCGCAACACCTGGCCTGACGAACAAGCCGCCTGGGAACACTTCGCCCACAAAAAGGCCTTTGCCCGCTGGGACCCGCAGGTGCTGCGCGACTACATACAGCACGGCACACGTGACGAAACCACCCCCAGCGGCACGCGCCGCGTGCTGTGCTTTGACCGCGACGTGGAAACGCAAATTTACAACACCCTGCCCCACAACCTGGACCGGCTGCTGCGCCGCCACCCGCTGCCATGCCCGGTGGCCTTTGTGGGCGGCACCCAGTCGGCCGAGATGAAGCAGGTGGGCATGGCCATGACCCACAAGCTGGTGGGCAAAACGCCAAGCGACCGCCTGCAGATGGTGGAAGGCAGCCACCTGTTCCCCATGGAAAGACCGCTGGAGACGGCCGCTGCCGTGGACCGGGCGTTGCGCAGCTTCTGAACCCTAACGGCTCAGGCCGACCAGTTCACCAGGCCAGTGGCCGAAGTGGCCAGAATGAGCAACCCGAACGCAATGCGGTACCAGGCGAATGGCACAAATGAATGGGTAGCGATGTAGCGCAGCAGCCAGCGCACACACACCCACGCACTCAGGAAAGAAAACAGCAGGCCCGCGGCAAACATGGGAATGTCTGCCGCCGACAGCAAGGCCCGGTCTTTGTAAAGACTGTAGGCCCCCGCGCCAATGAGCGTGGGCATGGCCAGGAAGAAGCTGAAATCCGTAGCGGCCTTGCGCGACAAACCCAGCAACATTCCGCCAATGATGGTGGCGCCGCTGCGGCTGGTGCCCGGTACCAGGGCCAGGCACTGTGCCAGGCCCACCTTCAGGGCGTCCCAGGGGGTCATGTCGTCCACCTCGGCCACGCGCGTAGCTGAGGCTGGCCTGCGTTCAGCCCAAAGAATGATGAAGCCGCCCAGGATGAACGTGGTGGCCACCACCGTGGGCGTGAACAGGTTGGCCTTGATGGCCTTGCCCAGCAGCAGGCCCAGCACCACAGCGGGCACAAAGCCAATCAGCACATTCAGGGTGAAGCGCTGCGCCTGGCGTTCGTTGGCCAGGCCCACCAGCGTGGAACGTATGCGCTGCCAGTAAACAATGATCACCGCCAGAATGGCGCCGGTCTGGATGGCGATCTCGAACACCTTGGCGCGTTCGTCGTGGAAGCCCAAAAGCGTACCGGCCAGGATGAGGTGGCCGGTGGAAGAAATGGGAAGGAATTCGGTGAGGCCTTCGACCACCCCCATTAGGGCGGCCTTGGTCAGCAATACAAGGTCCATGCTCAGCGTTCGGTCGGCAAAGCCACGAGTGTAGGGGCTTTGCCGAACCTAGCGCGTGTCAGTAACCCCAGCCGTCGCGGCGGCCACGGCGGTCATCGTCGTCCCAGCGGTCGCGCCGGTTGTCCCAGCGGCGGTCATCCCAACGGTCATCACCGCGGTAGTGGTGGTGATGCTTTTTCCAGTGCTTGCGGTGCCCAGGCGGCACCCAACCAATCACGCGCGGCTGGGGCGCAATTACCACGGCAGGCGGCGGCCCGTAAATAACGCGGGGCACCACCACCGGGTAGCTGGGGTAACCCACCACCACGGGCGGTGCGTTGCTCACGCCCACGCTCACGCCGGGTTGGTGCACACCTACCGACCAATAAACGTCTGAGGCATGGGCTTGCCCCATGCTGGCCGACAGCGCCCAGGCACCTGCAGCCAGGGTGACCACGGCCACCGCCCGGCTCCAGCCGGAGGTGCGTTGCCATGGCAGCGAGAGCATCTTGGATCGACTCATGATTGACTCCTGTTTGCGGGCCTTCTGGCCCCATACGCCGATTACAGCCCAGCCAGCCGTTACGCGGTCCCCACAGACTGTCACAGTTGTGAACAAACGTAACGTATGCGTTTGCCACCTAGAATCGCGGCCTCCCTGGCGCCCTTGGCCGGCTCATGCGCACAACCTCACTGCCCCAACTGCTAGACAACATTCATGCCGAAGCCTGCAACCTGTTTGGCCAGGGGCGGGTGGCTGACTACATACCAGCGCTGGCACAGGTGCCGCCCCACCAGTTCGGCATGGCGGTGGCACTGGTCAACGGGCAAAGCCATGCGGTGGGTGACGCGCACGTGCCCTTCTCGCTGCAGAGCATCACCAAGCTGTTCACCTTTGTGCTGGCGCTCAAAACCGAAGGCAATGCCCTGTGGCAGCGCGTGGGTCGTGAACCTTCGGGCGCAGCTTTCAACTCCATCGTGCAGCTGGAAACCGAAAGCGGCATACCGCGCAACCCCTTCATCAACGCGGGGGCGCTGGTCATTACCGACATTTTGACCACCCGTTACGCCCACCTGGACTACGCCCTGCTGGGCGCCCTGCGCCGCCTGGCAGACGAACCCAACCTGCACTGGAACCCGGCGGTGGCGCGTTCAGAGCGGGAAACCGCGCACCGCAACATGGCCATGGCCTACTTCATGAAGAGCCACGGCAACTTCCACAACGACCCCGAACTGGTGCTGGACAACTACTGCCGCCAGTGCGCCACCGAGATGAGCTGCGCACAACTTGCCCAGGCCACCATGCTCCTGGCCAACGGCGGGCGCGACCTGGGCCGCGCCGGGCAGCCCGACGAACAGGTTTTGAGCGCGGACGACGCCCGCCGCGTCAACGCCCTGATGCTGACCTGCGGCGCCTACGATGCCGCCGGAGACTTTGCCTACCGCATCGGCCTGCCCGTCAAAACCGGGGTGGGCGGCGGCATTGCCGCCATCGTGCCCGGCGTGGGCACCGTGGCCGTTTGGGCACCCGAGCTGGACGCCAAAGGCAACTCCGTGGTGGGAGCCTGGGCGCTGGAACGTCTCGTACAAGCCACGGGGTGGGGGCATGCGGGGTTGTAAGTCGCCCTAGAATCGGCAGATGACCAAGAACACCGCCGCTTCCACCAACCCCAACGCGCCCAGCGAAGGCGCCGAACACAAGCCCAGCAACTTCCTGCGCCAGATCATTGAACACGACCTGGCCCAGGGCACCTACGCCACGCGCAAATGGGGCGGCAGCCCCGGCGACGCCGCCCACCACGAGGCAGGCGTGCCCGACCCGGCCAAGATCCGCACCCGCTTTCCGCCCGAGCCCAACGGCTACCTGCACGTGGGCCACGCCAAGAGCATCTGCCTGAACTTTGGCCTGGCGCGCGACTACGGCGGCGTGTGCCACATGCGCTTTGACGACACCAACCCCGAGAAGGAAGACACGGAATACGTGAACTCCATCCTCGACGCGGTGCAGTGGCTGGGGTTCAAGTGGGAAGCCAACGGCCAGAACCACCTGTACCAGGCCAGCGACTACTTCGACTTCATGTACCGCGCGGCGGAATGCCTGATTGAAGCTGGCCACGCCTACGTGGACGAGCAGACGGCCGAAGAAATGCGCGCGAACCGGGGCGACTTTGGCAAACCCGGCGTGAACAGCCCGTTCCGCAGCCGCACGCCTGCCGAGAACCTGGCGCGCTTTCGCGAAATGCGCGACGGCAAGCTGGCCGACGGTGCCGCCGTGCTGCGCGCCAAGATCGACATGGCCAGCCCCAACATCAACCTGCGCGACCCGGCCATTTACCGCATACGCCGCGCCACACACCACAACACGGGCGACAAATGGTGCATCTACCCGATGTACACCTTTGCCCACCCCATTGAAGACGCGCTGGAGCAAATTACCCACAGCATTTGCACGCTGGAGTTTGAAGACCAGCGCCCCTTCTACGACTGGCTGCTGGAGCGCCTGACCGAAGGCGGCCTGCTGAAGGCCCCACCCCCGCGCCAGTACGAATTTGCCCGCCTGAACCTGACTTACGTAATTACCAGCAAGCGCAAGCTGGCGCAACTGGTGAACGAAGGCAAGGTGAGCGGCTGGGACGACCCGCGCATGCCAACCATTGTGGGCCTGCGCCGCCGGGGCTACACACCCGAAGCCATTCAACTGTTTGCCGAACGCATAGGCGTGACCAAGAGCGACAGCTGGATTGACTACAGCACGCTGGAAGGCTGCCTGCGCGAAGACCTGGAAAACAAAGCCCACCGTGGCATGGCCGTGCTGGACCCGGTGAAGCTGGTGCTGACCAACTGGGCCGAAGCCTTTGGCAGCGACGCCTACACCGAGGAATGCACCCAGCCCGCCCTGCCCCACTCGGCCCTGGCCGAAGGGCAAACCCCGCCGCCCGAGCGCCGCTTCAAGATTGGCAAAGAGGTTTGGATAGAGCGCGAGGACTTTGAAGAAGTGCCGCCCAAGGGCTACAAGCGCTTGTTCCCTGGCAACGTGGTGCGTCTGAAGGGCGGCTACGTGATCGAATGCACCGACTGCGCCCGCGACGCCAACGGCCAGGTGACCGAAGTGCACGCCAAGGTGATACCCGGCACCAAGAGCGGCACCCCCGGTGCCGACAGCGTGAAGGCCAAGGCCGCCATTACCTGGGTGGGCGTGAACGACGGCGTGCAAGCCGAAGTGCGCCTGTACGACCGCCTGTTTACCGAAGCTCAGCCCGACGCGGGCGGCAAGAACTTCCTGGACGCCCTGAACCCCGAAAGCCTGAAGGTGGTGACGGCCTACGTGGAACCGTCACTGGCCGCTGCGCAGCCGGACCAGAAGTTCCAGTTTGAACGGCACGGGTACTTTGTGGCCGACCGGGTGGAGCATGGGGTGGGTGGGAAGGTTGTGTTCAACCGGGTTACGGGGTTGAAGGATAGTTGGGGGAAATAGGCAACGGAGTAAATTGCGGTTACAGGGAGCACAAATGGAACGAGTTGTGATTAGAGCAAATGCACTTGGCGAGCACACAGCCGAAAACGACACAAAGAACTTAGATCAGAGTTTCATAGAAACAACTGAGTACAGGAGTGTCTTGGAAACAAAAGATCGGTGCGTGATTGTTGGTCGTCGCGGCACTGGAAAGAGTGCAATGTTCTAGAAACTAAACAAGTACTGGAGCCAGCAGAAGGCATCACACGTTATCCAAATTGCCCCCGAAGATTACCAGACAATCGGTTTTAGAGGGCTATTCAGTCAATTCAACGGAAAGTACTCACACGTAAGAGCTGCCGCACGAATAATCTGGAAATATAGCTTAATCATGGAGATGCTAGCCCATCTCTCAAAAAACTATAAAACCAGGCAATCCATCGAAGAATACAGAGCCGCCTCCGATCACATTAAGCGCTGGATTCAAGATTCTTCAGGAATGCTCTCTCATGCCATTTCAAGAATATCACCCCTTCTGAAGAAGGGGGTCACTGCAGAGGTTTTAATTGGAACACTACCACAACAACTTGATCTACATCAGATAGAAGCAGATTTCTCGAAACTTCTTGAAACATCCCGCCTAAACTTTTATCTACTAATCGACCGATTAGATGAAGGTTTTGAAAATGATGAGGTAGGCGCAGCAATCGTATCGGGAGCAACCACTGCAATCTCAGAAATCAATAAAAAATACACAACCATTCGTCCTGTACTTTTTCTACGTGATAATGTAAACCGATCAATTTCGCATTTCGACCCTGACTATACCAGAAACATTGAAGGCGAGATACTGAGAATACATTGGGATCAATTTCAGTTACTCAACCTTGTCTCAAGACGTCTAGACAAAGCCTTTTCGCTAAACATCCAGAATGATCAGAAAGTCTGGGACAGGTGTACTGCGGACGAGGGCACAAACAGAGAGCTAAAAGGAAAGGAAGGCTTCAGAAAATGCCTTCAATTCACACTCTATCGCCCTCGAGATCTACTCTCTTTGCTAAATCAGGCCTTTTACCAAGCAGGTCGCGAAGATCGCTCCGTAATAGTCCTAAAAGACATTGAATTAACCGCAAAGAATATATCAGAAACGCGATTAGAGGACCTTCAAAAGGAGTACTCGTCAATCTTTCCATCTATTGGAAAGGCGATACGTACGTTTGCAAATGGGTCACCGGAACTATCAACTCAGCAAGCGCTTGAAAAACTAGACGCACTGGCCATCGACAAGGTTTGGCAAGATGACCTTGAGGGAAAACAAGACTTTCTTATCTTGCGCGGAGAGGGTTTGCTTAGATCACTTTACAGCGTTGGATTCTTGGGTTTGCACGATTCAACATCAAACACATTTGCATTTTGTCATGATGGAAGAAAGCCCGACAAGGAGTTCTCACCGCGCGACCGCATTTTGATACACCCGTGCTACTGGATCAGCCTCAATGTCAGCAAGAGCGCCTTTACCGAGGACGAGGCAGAGCAGATCAACGATGAATATGAAATTAAAGTAACATCCCAGACCCCTGAAATCCGCGCAGCACGTATCGGCACCATAATCAGTAACCTTGGTGCAATCCCTGAAGGCCGAGATAATGCCGAAGACTTTGAGCTATGGGTGGAAAACGCGGTGCAAACCGTATTCGCAGGGCACCTCGACAACGTCGAACGAAAGGCAAATGGAGCCAGCACACAACGGCGCGATCTTGTTGCCCTCAATCTCTGTCGGACGCCTGCCTTTCAGCGCATTCATTCTGACTATGGATGCCGCCAGGTAATTTTTGAAGTCAAAAACTATCAAGAAATAGGCAGGGACGAATACAGACAAATGTCGACATATCTGCACAGTAACTATGGCCGCTTAGGATTCATTATTACGAGGGATCAGGATGAAAACCTGCACGCAGGCAAGGAACTCGACTGGGTCAGAGAAATCTACAATACACAATCGAAGTTAATAATCCGAATTACAGCAAAATTCCTACAAAAGCTACTAGGGAAATTGCGGAATCCTGAAAAGCATGATGCCGTGGATAAAGCACTCAACTCAATCATCGATCAGTACGAGCGACGTTACTTAGGAACTCAAACAACTGCGAAGCGACACTAGAAATCCAGCCGCAGGGGGTCGGAGTCGGTGGATCGGGGTCAAGTCTTGCCTTAGGCCTATAAACGCGCAGCAAACTTCCCGCCCCCGCTCGCCCCAAGCACCAACCGCAGCGTCGCCCGCGTAGCCCCCACATAGAACAGCCGCGCTTCCTCGCGCTCGTCCTCGCCCGGCGTGGGCATGTGCCCCACCCCCACCAGCGCCACCACGGGGAATTCCAGCCCCTTGCTCACGTGCATGGTCATCACCTTGATGGAGTCGGCACCGGGGTCAAACTGCCCTGTGCCTTTGCGCACTTGGTGCGGCAACCGGCGCTGGCGTAGCGCGGCTGCGCAGATGTCCATCTCGCTCCAGTGGCGGCAGATGATGGCCATGTCGCCCCAGGCGTGCCCTTCCTGGTGGGCGGCGTTCAGCAGTTGGGCCACCTCGGCGGCTTCTTCGCGCAGGGTGGGCAGGCGGATGATGAGCGGCTCTTCCCCATCGCGCCCGCAGCTCACGGGTTTGAGCAAGGGCACGCCGTCGTCGTCTTTGTCTTCGGCGGTCAGCAAATCAGCCGCCATCAGGCTGGCGGTTTGCAGTATCTGCCGGGTGTTGCGGTAGTTGATCTTGAGGATGGTGGTGCGCCCCTGCGCCTGTATGCCCACGCTCTTGAAGCTGAACTGCCGGGTGCGGCTGCGTTCGTAGATGCTTTGCGCGTCGTCGTACAGCACCAGCAGGCTGTTGGTGGCGGGGTCCACCATCTGCACCACCAGCTTCAGCCATTCGGGCGCAAAGTCGTGCCCTTCGTCTATCAGCACGGCCTGGTACTGGCCGCTGGGTATCTGGCGCCGCTCCACGCCGCGTATCACCCTTTGCACCATGTCGGCCATCTTGTCGGCAACGGGCTGGTTGCTGGCGGGCATTTCTTGCCCGTAGGCCTTCAACTGCGCGTAGCACCATTTGTGGAAGTGCACTGCGTGCACACGGTCGGCAATGCCCTTGGCGGCCATGGCGCGGGCCAGTTGCTTGGCCAGCGGTTCGTTGTAGCAAAGGATGAGGATGGGTTTGCTCGCCGCCGTTTGTGCCTTGGCCAGGTGTTCGGCGCGGTAGCCCAGCAGCATGGTTTTGCCCGAACCCGCCACGCCGTGGATGACGCGGTGCCCCTCGCCCAAGCTGCGGGCCAGTTGCTCTTGCTGGATGTCCATCACCCGCATGATGCTGGGCAGTTCGGCGCTTTCATCGAAATTTTGGTCGGCGTCGTTGAACAGGCTGTCTTGCGCGGACACGCGCACCTGGGGGAACATGATCCAGCGCACGCGGTCCAGCTGCGGCAGCGACATGACACCGCGCATGGCGTAGGGGAACATGTTCCACAGGTGGGTCTGCAGGTCTTCGGGGTCCACCTGCTCCAGCATTTCGTCTTGGCAGATGACGCGCTGCGGCTCGATGGCGTGGTGCAGTTCGGCCTTGTCGAACTGGGCACGGGTGATGTTGGGCAACACCACACCGTAGCTCCACGGAAAGGCCAGTTTGCCCTGGTGGGGGCCGCCGGGTTGCACCAGTTGCGGGTCGCGCTCCAGCTCGTGCACCACCTGGTGGGCGTATTGCCGGGCCTGTTCCAGCGGGTTGGGTATGGTTTTGGGGCCGGCGTCGCCGTGGATGACCCAGGTTTGCCGGTCGGCCTGGATGAGTGTGCTCAGGCGAAAGTCTTTCACCTCCAGCACCAGAATGCCGCGCCGGGGGTGGATGATCACAAAGTCCGGGTGGGCGCTGCGCGGGCCTATGGGCACGTCGTACCAGAGCAGGTAGTCATCGTCGAGCTTTTGCTCTAACCGCTCGGCCACGCGACGCTCGCCGCCCGTCATGCGCGACACGCAACTGCCCAGTGCGGGTATCAGTGTGGCCATCCCTCTGCTTGGTATTGTTGGTTTAGCAGATTTTGCATCATTTTGGGGGTGGGGCTCAATACAACCCGGAATGGGTACCATCAAACCCATTACGGGTATGAACGCTGAAAGCTGGTTACCCCTCCAATATTTTGTTTCTCATGATTGACAAATCATCAGATTTGCATAGTATGAGAAACAAATGTCTGCCACCACACCGCCAACCACCGAACCAGCCACCCAGCAGTTGCAAG
This sequence comes from Burkholderiaceae bacterium, assembly GCA_041913045.1. Lineage (GTDB taxonomy): Bacteria > Pseudomonadota > Gammaproteobacteria > Burkholderiales > Burkholderiaceae_C > CAMLOF01. The sequence continues at coordinate 137,265 of JAYSGB010000002.1, forward strand.
CCCTGGGCGCACTCATTCGGGCGGAGCGCAAAGCCTTGCGCGTGAGCAGCACCGCCACCTCCGAGGCGGCTGGTGTCTCGCGGGTCACGCTGCACCGCATTGAAAAGGGCGAGGCGTCGGTGGCGGCGGGGGCCTGGGCCAACGTGCTGGCCGCCCTGGGTTTGAAGGTGACCGCGCTTCCTGCCAAAACAGCCGACGGGGCAGCGCACAACCCGCCTGCTGGGGAATGGATTCCGTTGCACATCCGCCTGAACGACTACCCCCAGTTGAAGGCACTGGCATGGCAGGTGCACGGCACGGACACGCTCACCCCCGCCGAGGCGCTGGACATTTACGAACGCAACGCACGCCACCTGGAGGTAGATGCCATGCCCGCCCACGAACAGGCACTGCTGGCGGCACTGCGCACGGCATTCACCAAGCACCATGTTTGAGCGCCCTCACCATCAACGCATTGCGCACGTGCTGGCGTCGCTGGACGGCCCCTTGCTGCGCGAGCACGGCTGCCTGTTTGGCGGGGGTACGTGCATTGCGCTGCGCTATGGCGAATACCGAGAGTCGGTGGACATGGACTTTCTGGTCTCTGACGCGGCGGGCTACCGGGAACTGCGCCAGCAGCTCACGGGCACCAATGGCATCAACGCCATTACCCGCCAGGGCGCGATGCCGCTGGTGGCCCTGCGTGAAGTACGCGCCGACCAGTACGGCATACGCACCCAGGTGCAGATGGACGGCCAGGCGATCAAGTTTGAGATCGTGCGGGAAGCCCGCATAGAGCTGGAAGCGCCCGGGCCACAGGATGTGTTGTGCGGGGTGAACACCCTTACACCGCTCGACCTGGCAGCATCAAAGCTGCTGGCCAACTCGGACCGACAGGCAGACGACGGTGTGTTCAGCCGGGACGTGATCGACCTGGCGATGATGAACCTGCGCCTGCCTGCCTTGCGCGCGGCGCTGGCCAAGGCGGAAGCAGCCTATGGTTCTGCCGTGGAGCGCGACCTGGCCAAAGCCATTGACAGGATGCAGAACCGCCCAGGCTGGCTGGAGCGTTGCATGCAAGCCATGGCCATGGAGATGCCCAAGGCCCTGCTCTGGCAAAAGATACGCGCCTTGCGGCGCGCAGTACCGTCCGCTGCTTGAAGGGCGATTTGCGCTTCAAGTGGGTGTTCCACACCATCCCACCGGACTCACTTGCCGCACTGGTCACGGGCCTTTGCCACCGCACCCGTCTTTTGAACGATTTGCACACCTTCTGCCGGGATGGACAGGCGAATGGGCGCAGCCACTGCTGGGTTGGACTCGTCTTGCTTCAGCGGACTCAACTCCACCCACCAGCGTGCCCCAAGGTTAGACAGCACCTGAGCACGCACGCTGCCCCAGCCGCCCGGCCCGCCGCATTCGACCAGGTAATTCGCTTCGGCTGGAGCCAAGGCGCTTCTGAGCAGATCGCATGTGCTGTCAGGCACACGAAGCTCAACCGATTGGGGCAGGCGAATGCGGGCCAAGGTAACAACTTCGGTGGGAAACAAAGCAGATCGTCCAAAGACCATCGGCAAAGGAAGCAATACGGTTGGCACCAATATGAGCGCCAATACGCCCATAGCCCAATGGGGGAAATCATCGGGAAGCCACGCAACCAATATCGCAAACCCTACCCAGACTCCGAACCATGCCCCCAGATCCAACCAAGACGCGTGTGCGATCGGCACCAACACCACCCAGAGGGTAAGAAACGGAATTGAGCCAAAAAACCCCACAAGAACAGCAGACGCCAGGCGCCACAGCCGTTCGCCTACGGAGCGGTGATTACGGCGTTCGACAATCCACCATCCGGCAATACCAGCCACAAGCAGAATCACCGCTGGAACTGCGAAGTACAAGGCAAAAGGCGAACAGTCTGCCCACAGAAGATATGCAGCCCCTGCGAGCAAGCCACCAGCCCCCAGAGCCTGCAACGACAAAAGCACTAGGTTCACCTTGCCAAAAGGCCCTGGCAATCTGTCTTGTGCGGCTGATGCCACCAATCGCGTCTCCAAGTATGCCCAACGGGGAGCCATCAATGCTAGGACCATCGTTACCACGTACCCCAGCGCGATAAGCCCGATGGCCAGCCCTGCCCCGACGATGGACGTCAGATCGGGCGGCAGAAAATCTATCGACCGGAAATAGGTGTAGAGAACCACCACCCCCAAACAGGTACAGATGGCGCCTGCTGCCACCCAGGGGAAGTCGCGAAGGAAAGCCAGAACGCGGTTGAGCATCTGCAACAGCAGTCGCCTGCCGTTCTTCTCTTCAGGCTTCTCGGTATCAATACTTGCATCGCCTTCTGCCGGCAACGCCTCGGCCTGTGTGGGCTCAGTCATGCTTCCTCCCTATCAACTTTTTGGCATGTTGGCCAAATTCTAGGTTGTGAAGCGCCGACTCACTCCTTCACGCATGCATCTGCCGCCCGCCGCCAAAGCTCCAGTTCTCCCAGGCGGTTTCGTGCAACACCACCATCACTTGTTCGGTGTCTATGCCCAGTGCCGCCAGGCGGGCCATCAGGTCGGCCAGCAAGGCGCGCTTCACGCGCACACTGCGCCCTACTGACCAGAGGATTTCGATCAACAGGGCCCCGCTGGTGCGCGGGCGCGCCAGATCGGGAAAGGTGGGGTCGATGCGGGCGTCCTCAGCCGCCAGGGTGATGACGCGCTGAAAGCGGTCTGCCTGCGGCACGCCACTCTGCACCAGGGCGTCGTGTATGGCGTCCAGCACCGCGGTTTTGAACGCGGGGGCTTGGGGTTCGCGCAAGGTCAGTGTCACGAGTGGCATGGCTGTGCTCCCTCAAGCCACGGCACGCCGCGCCAGGCGGGCCTGCAGGCGTTGGTGGCTGCGCGCCGCGCGCTGGGCGGCCGTCAACTGCACCCGCGCCCATGCGGCATCGGCGCCGCGCCAGAAGTCGTCGAAGGCGTCGCTGCGCTCCTGTTCGGCCCGGCGCCGGGCGGTGGCGTAATCGTGCGGGTCGGGGGCTGCTGTGTCGGGGAATGTACGCATGGCCTGCTCCTGGGGTGTGGTTGATGTTTGAACTCTAGAAGCAACACCAACACGCCGAAACAGCTTTGAACGACAATCTGTATTGCACTATTTGCAAAACAAGGGGGTGTGATGAATCTGGACTTGGACGATGCAGCACTCTTTCTGCGGGTGGCGGAATTGGGCTCGCTCTCGGCAGCGGCGCGGGAACGCAATGCGCCGGTGAGCCAGGTGTCGCGGGCCATTGCACGGCTGGAGGCGCGCTGCGGTGTGCGGCTGATGCACCGCACCACGCACGGCCTGAGCCTGACGGACGAAGGCGACACCTTCGCGGCGCATGCCCGCAGGCTGGTGGACACGCGCGACGAACTGGCTGCGGCCATGCGCATCAAGCGCGGCGGCCCGAGCGGCTGGGTACGGCTGGCGGTAAGCCCGGTGCTGGCTGAAACGATGATTGCACCCAGCCTGCCTTCCCTGCACGAGGCCTACCCCCAACTGCAAATTGACATACTGGCCGACGACCGCATGCACGACATGGCGCGCGACGGCATAGACATTGCCATACGAACCGGTTGGCCCGTGGGCGACAACCTGATCGCGCGGCGGATTGCCGAGCACGGCCGGCGCTTGTGCGCAGCCCCAGCCTACCTGCAGCGCTTTGGCACGCCCAAGCACCCAGACGATCTGGCCCAGCACCGGCTCATCACCAGCAGCGCCAGCCCTGCCCTCAACCGCTGGCCCTGGGCTGCGAGCATGGCCGCCAAACTGGGGCAGGCTGAAGGCAGCGTCTATCTGGCCAAAGGCCACACCCGCAGCGACAACTCTGCGCTCACCCTGGCATTGGCACTGCAGGGCGCGGGCATTGCCCGCCTGAACGACCTGCTCACCCGCCACCACTTGCAGAGCGGCGAGCTGGTGCCCCTGCTGGAGGACTGGTTTGACAGCACCCGCATCCCCATTTACGCGGTGATGCTGCCGGAACGCCACCGTTTGCCCAAGTTGAAGGCATGTATAGACCATTGGGCGCAGTGGGTGTCTGAGGCGGCGCAGCCCGTGTCATGATCACGGCCATGAACTTCGCAGACCGACTCAAGCAACTTCCCTCCGTCAGCCACCTGACCGCCTTGCAACTGCTGGACGCCAACGGCCAGGTGCTGGCCACCATTGAAAACAAGCCCGGCCAGGCCGGTTCGCTGGTCGTGTACCACGCGCTGGCTGCCAAACATGGTGGCGCCATCACCCCCGCCGCCGCTGCCGAGGGCCTGGAGTGGTACGGCGAACACCTGGCCGACGCCCGAGCCAACCCCGGCAAGCACCCCAACATCGACCGCCTGCTGGCCTGGGCCCAGGGCACAGCCACCTACGGCGTGCAGCTGGTACAGGCCTGAAACGGCGCTGGACATTGGGGCTGGCCGAGGGCATCATCCCCCTTGCCATTTTTTGCAGAAAGGAGCCCCCGCCATGTCCACCGGCACCGTGACCCTGCACCGGGTGCTGCGCGCCCCGCCCGAGCGCGTGTACCGCGCCTTTCTGGACCCCGACGCCATGGCCAAGTGGCTGCCCCCGCACGGCTTTACCGGGCGCGTACTGCACATGGACGCCCGCGTGGGCGGCACATACCGCATGCAGTTCACCAACCTCACGAACGGGCAGGTGCACGTTTTTGGCGGCGAATACCTGGAACTGGTGCCCAACGAACGCATCGTCAATACCGACCGTTTTGACGACCCCAACCTGCCTGGCGAGATGCGCACCACGGTCATGCTGCGGGCGGTGTCGGTAGGTACGGAATTGACCGCCGTGCAGCAAGGCATTCCCGCCATGATCCCGACCGACGGGTGCTACCTGGGCTGGCAAGACTCCCTGCAACTGCTGGCCCTGCTGGTGGAGCCAGAGATTCCAGCCTGAGCACACAAAAGCCTGGGCCGATAATGCGCCCATGAGCACCCGCCCCCCACAGCCCCAGGTATTGGCTTTTGACGTGTTTGGCACGGTCGTGGACTGGCACGGCGGCATTGCACGTGAAGTGCAGGCGCTGCGCCCAGGGGTGGACGGCAGCGCCTTTGCCCTCGCCTGGCGCGCGGGCTACCAGCCTGCCATGCAGCGGGTGCGCAGCGGTGAACTGGGCTGGACGCTGATCGACGATCTGCACCGCATGATCCTGGATGACATCCTGCCGCGCTTTGGCCTGCAAGACCTGAGCGAAGCAGAACGCCGCCACCTGAACAAAGCCTGGCACCGCCTGGACCCGTGGCCCGACGTGGTGCAAGGACTGACCCGGCTGAAGCACCGCTTCACCATCACCAGCTTGTCCAACGGCAACATTGGGCTGCTTACCAACATGGCCAAACGCGCTGGCCTGCCTTGGGACTGCGTATTGTCGGCCGAGGTGTTCCGCGCCTACAAACCCGACCCGGCTACCTACCTGGGCGTGGCCCGCGTGTTTGACCTGGAACCAAGCCAAGTGATGCTGGTGGCCGCCCATCAGGACGACCTGGCCGCTGCCCGCGCCTGCGGCCTGCAAACGGCTTACATTGAGCGCCCGCTGGAGTTTGGCGCTGGCCAGCCCAAGGACGTGTCGCCCGACCCGGCCAACACTTGGCACGCGCGCAACTTTCTGGACCTGGCGGACCAGCTAGGTTGCCCATGACCACGCACACGGTGCGGCTGGGTGCTTCGGGCAGCGCCTTCCCGGTGGATGAGGGCTTGACCATCCTGGAAGCCGCGCTGTTGGCGGGCTTGCGTTTGCCCAACTCCTGCCGCAACGGCACGTGCCGCACCTGCATCTGCAGGGTTGTGCATGGCGCGGTGGCGCACACCATTGACTGGCCGGGCCTGCTGCCCGAGGAAAAGGCCGAAGGCTACGTGCTGCCATGCGTTGCCCGCCCGCTGTCGGACGTGGAACTCGACCTGCCCGAGACCCTGACACCTTGATGCAGATACCCGGGAGGGGATAATCCGGGGCATGGAATCTGTACTCCCCTCCCTGTTTCCCCTGGGTTGGCAGCACTACCTGCTGGGTGGTCTGCTCATAGGTGCTGGCGTAGCCTGGCTGTTCGTTTCCACCGGGCTGGTGGGTGGCATGAGTTCGGTGTTCTCGTCCACGTGGTCGTACGTGTTGCGACTCAAATACTTCCAACAACCACGCTACCTGGACTCGCGCGCCTGGCGGCTGGTGTATGCGCTGGGCCTGGTGCTGGGCGCCCTGCTGTGGTGGCTTTGGCAGGGTGATGGCGTGGCCCTATCCACCAACATTCCCATCTGGCAACTGCTGGCCGGGGGATTTCTGGTGGGCTACGGCGCCCGCCTGGGCAACGGTTGCACGTCCGGCCACGGCATTTGCGGGCTGGGGTCGCTGCAATGGCCTTCGCTGCTGGCGGTGCTCACGTTCATGGGCACGGCCTTCATAACAGCCAATGTGGTGGCAAGGTGGCTGCCATGAACATGCTTGCAACGTTGGTAGCCGGTGTGCTCTTCGGCTTTGGGCTGGCGCTTTCCACCATGGTGCAACCCGAGGTGGTGCTGAGCTTTCTGCGCTTTCAGGACTTTGGCCTGATGCTGGTGATGGGCGGCGCGGTGGCCGTGACGCTGGTGGCCTACAAACTTGCACCGCGCCTGATGGGGCAGCCCTTGCTGGGCGGCTACTTTCATCAGCACGTGAGCACATGGAACCGCGACACGCTGCAGGGCGCGGCCATTTTCGGTGTAGGCTGGGGGCTGTGCGGGGTTTGCCCTGGCCCGGCCATTGCAGGCCTGGGCACCGGCAACTGGACGCTGCTTTGGGCGCTGCTGGGCATTGCCCTGGGCGCACTGGCGCAAGGCTTGCGTGCCTCCCGCCCTTCTTGATGCCCTGGTGGGCACATAAACACAAACTGATTCGACCGATGAAAAAGATCCTGATCCTCAACGGCCCCAACCTGAACCTGCTGGGCACACGCGAACCCGAACAGTACGGCAGCACCACCCTGGCCGACGTGGAAGCCATGTGCCGCGCCGAAGGCGAACGCCTGGGCTACGCGGTGGAATGCTTCCAGAGCAACTGGGAAGGCGCCCTGCTGGACAAGATCCACGAGTACGGCCGCCTTTACAAGAGCGGCGAAGCCCTGGGCTGCGTGTTCAACCCGGGCGCTTTCACCCACACCTCCATCGCCCTGCACGACGCCATCAAGGGTGTGGACGGCCTGCCCGTGATCGAATGCCACATCTCGAACGTGCACGCGCGCGAGTCCTTCCGCCACCACTCGTGGGTGTCCCCGGCGGCTTCGGGCATCGTCATCGGCTTTGGGGTGGACGGCTACTTGATTGCCCTGGGCGGCCTGGTGCGCAAGTACGGCGGCAAGGCCTGAGCGGCGCCCTTGAGCGTCGCGGCCTATCGCGCACGTGACGTGGCCGGGCGGCAGCCTGCGGCCGCATGCCCCACAATGGGGCAGTGAACACCCGCCATATTCTGCAACTGCTGGGCTTGTCGGCCCTGTGGGGTACTTCTTTCGTGCTGCTGCGCGTGGCCAGCCCCGCGCTGGGCCCCGTGGTGCTTGCCACATTGCGCCTGGCGCTGGCCACCTGCACGCTGACGCTGGTCATGCTGTTCTTGCGCCACCGCTGGCCCCGCGCCCACTGGAAAGAGGTGATCGGCCTGGGCGTGCTGACAGCGGCCCTGCCCTTTCTGTTCTTTTCATACGCTGCGCTACGGTTGCCCGCAGGTTATATCGCTCTGCTCAACTCCACGGCTGTTCTGTTTGGCACGCTGTCTTCGGCCTGGCTGAAGGAAGACACGCTGACGTGGCGCAAGTTGCTGGGCTGCGCTGCCGGGTTCACGGGGGTGGGGCTGATCGTGCAGCTCGGCCCCGTTGAGCCCACCTGGCCGGTGCTGCTGGCCGCAATGTCTGCCATTGCCGGGGCAGGCTGTTACGGCGTGGCTACCCCGATGATGAAACGCGCTACCAAGCGCATGCAGCCGCTGGCCATTTCCGCAAGCATCCACCTGGGGGCCACGCTGTTCATGCTGCCCGCCGCCGTGTGGCAATGGCCCAATGCCCAGTTCACCCTGCCCGCCGTGGGTGCGGTGCTGATGCTGGGCGTGGTTACCTCGGGGCTGGCGTACTGGGTACACCTGCGCATACTGAGCCACGTGGCACCTGTGGCCGCCATGACCCCGGCGTTTCTGATCCCGCTGTTTGGCGTTACGTGGGGCCACCTGTTCCTGGGCGAGGCGCTGAGTTCAGGCATATACGCTGGTGGCGCGTTCGTGCTGCTGGCCACAGCGCTGGTAACGGGCTTCAACCCCCTGCGGCGGTTCTGGCCGGTGCCATCGACCTGATCATGAACATGGCGGCCACCATGGCCAGCCCGGCAGACGCTGCCGACAGCCAGAACACCGCGTGCAGCCCCCACTGACTGCTGACCCAGCCCCCCAGCGTGCCGCCACACACGCCTGACAGACCGTAGCCCAGCATGGCGTAGAGCGCCTGCCCGCGTGCGCGCAGGCGGTCGGGGAAGTGTTCGCTGAGCAGGGCGATGCACACCGAATGGTGAGCCGCAAAGGTGATGGCATGCACTGCCTGCGCCAGGAAAAGCGACCACAGCCAGGCGCCCGCCGAAGCCGTGACCGCCATGCGCAGCGCCATGAGCCCCGCCGCAAGCAACAACCAATGCGGCAGGCGCAACCACGGCAGCCAGCGGCCTTGGGTGAAGAACCAGCCGATTTCCACCACCACGGCAGCTGCCCACAGCAGGCCGATGGTGCCCTTGCCGTAACCCAGCGCATCCAGATACAGCGAAAAGAAGATGTAGACGAACACATGCGCCAGCACGTGGAAGAACACCGAAGTGAAGAACCACGCCACGCGTGGCTGGCGCAACACCGGCCAGATGTGAACACGCTCGTGCGAAGCGTGCCGCGCCTCGGGCCGGTCGGGCATGGCCCAGACGCTGACCACCACGCCAAACAGCGTGGCCGTGGCCCACATGGGAAAGCTGCCCAAACCATGGCGCTGGAACCACGCGCCCGCCAACACGACCGTCACCAAAAAGCCGAGGGAGCCCCACAAGCGCACGCGCCCATAACGGCGGGCGTCAAATTCGCCCGCCTGACTCACGTGCTGGGCCAGCACCGCCTCGCTCAGCGGCATCATGCCGCTGGTGTGGGTGAACATCAGCAACAGCACCAGAAACAGGCCCAGCGTGCCCCAGGGCTGCCACAACAGCATGGACGCCAGCAAGGCAACCCCACCACACAGGCGCAACAGCTTGACGCGCTGGCCGCTGTGGTCACTGAGCCAGCCCCAGAAGTACGGAGCAAACAGCCGCGTGGCCGATTGCAGCGAGGTGAGCAGGCCAATGGCGAACAGGCCATAGCCCAGTTCCTGCAGCCATAGCGGCAGGTAGGGGTTGAAAAAGCCTATGTGCGCGAAGTAGCTGGCCGAGAGCGCTGCAAACGGCCAGAGCATCTTGCGGCTCAACCCTGGCTGGGCGCCGAGGCGGGGATGGGCCCGAAAGGCACGGCCACGTCGCCACATTGGGCGCGGTGGCGCAGGGCATGGTCCATCACCACCAGCGCCAGCAGCGCTTCAGCAATCGGCGTGGCGCGAATGCCTACGCAGGGGTCGTGCCTGCCTTTGGTGATGAGTTCGGTGGGCTGGCCCTGCACGTCGATGGACTGGCGCGGAATGAGAATGGAACTGGTTGGCTTGATGGCCATGGAGACTTCCAGGTCCTGCCCGGTGCTGATGCCGCCCAGCACGCCGCCCGCGTTGTTGCCCAAGAAGCCTTCAGGCGTGAGCGAGTCGCCATGCGTGCTGCCGCGCTGGGTGACGCTGGCAAAGCCCGCACCGATTTCCACACCCTTGACGGCGTTGAGCCCCATCATGGCGTGGGCAATGTCGGCGTCGAGCTTGTCGTACAGCGGCTCGCCCAGGCCCACGGGCACGTTCTGCGCCGTCACGCGCAGGCGCGCGCCGCAGGAGTCCCCCGTCTTGCGCAGTTCCGACATGTAGGCTTCCAATGCAGACACATCGGCCACTGGCGCAAAGAAGGGGTTGTTGGGCACGTGGTCCCAGCTCTCGAAGGGAATGACCACATCGCCAATCTGCGTCATGCAGCCACGGAAGGTGGTGCCGTACTTTTCCTTCAGCCACTTCTTGGCCACAGCGCCCGCCGCCACAGTGGGTGCAGTCAGGCGGGCCGAGGAACGGCCGCCACCGCGCGGGTCGCGAATGCCGTACTTCTGCCAGTAGGCGTAATCGGCGTGGCCGGGTCGGAAAGACTGGACGATGTCGCCATAGTCCTTGCTGCGCTGGTCGGTGTTCTGGATGAGCAGGCAGATGGGCGTGCCCGTGGTTTTGCCCTGGTACACGCCGCTGAGGATCTGGACCTGATCTGGCTCGTTGCGCTGGGTGACGAACTTGCTGGTGCCGGGGCGGCGGCGGTCCAGGTCGCCCTGGATGTCAGCCTCGCTCAACTCCATGCCCGGCGGGCAGCCGTCAATAACGCAGCCGATGGCCGGGCCGTGGGATTCACCAAAGTTGGTGACGCAAAACAGGGTTCCGAAAGTATTGCCGCTCATGGGCGGCATTATCTCAGCCTCTGCCGAGCCGCCTCAAGGAGGCTGAAACCCCCTTGGGGATAGCGAACGTCAAGCCGATTTGGACGCGCTCTCGTCGGGCGGGGTTTCTTCTTCCTCAGGCCAGTCGCGGATGTAGGCCTTGAGCATCTTGTTCTCGAAGTTCTGCGCGTCCACCACGGCCTTGGCCACGTCGTAGAAGCTGATGACGCCCATGAGCATGCGGCTTTCGATGACGGGCATGTAACGGGCGTGGCGGTCGAGCATCATGCGGCGCACCTCGTCCATCTCGGTTCCCATGGTGCAGGTCAGCGGGCCCGGGTCCATGGCACGGTACACCGTGGTGCTGCCGAAGGAGCCGCCGTTCTTGACGACCGCCTGGATCACCTCGCGGAAAGTCAGCATGCCCACCACCAGCCCGTTGGCCATGACGACCAGGGAGCCGATGTCTTTCTCGGCCATCAGATTGGCGGCGTCGGCCAGGCTGTCCTCTGGCGTGATGGTGTAGAGCGTGTTGCCCTTGACGCGCAGGATGTCGCTGACTTTCATGGGTGTTCTCCTCGGTGCGGTGTTCTGTCGCAAGCCTGTCTGGCCTTGTCGTCAATATAGCCCACAATCGCACCAGATTGCACACAAAAAAAGGAGATGACATGACCCCCACGCTCACATTGTTCGCTGCCCCCCGAGGGGGCCTCAGCCTCCTTGAGGCGGCTCGACGGAGGCTGACATGACCGGATACGCCGATCCTGGCTTTGACACACTGGCTCTACATGCGGGCGCCGAACCCGACCCGGCCACGGGCGCGCGGGCCGTGCCCATACACCTGACGACGTCGTTCGTGTTCGAGTCGAGCGACCACGCGGCGGCGCTGTTCAACCTGGAACGCTCGGGCCACGTGTACAGCCGCATCAGCAACCCCACCAACGCGGTATTGGAACAACGCGTGGCGGCGCTGGAGGGCGGTATTGGCGGCATTGCCGTGGCCAGCGGGCAGGCGGCCCTGCACCTGAGCATTGCCACACTCATGGGCGCGGGCTCGCACATTGTGGCGTCCACCGCGCTGTATGGCGGCAGCCAGAACCTGCTGCACTACACGCTGCGGCGCTTTGGCATTGAAACCACGTTCGTCAAACCTGGCGACATCGACGGCTGGCGCGCTGCCGTGCGGCCCAACACCAAGCTGTTCTTTGGCGAGACGGTGGGCAACCCGGGGCTGGACGTACTGGACATTCCCACCGTGGCGCAGGTAGCCCACGAAAACGGCGTGCCGCTGCTGGTGGATTCCACCCTGACCACGCCCTGGCTGATGAAGCCGCTGGACCTGGGGGCAGACATCGTCTATCACTCAGCCACCAAGTTCCTGAGCGGCCACGGCACGGTGGTGGGCGGCATTGTGGTGGACGGCGGCAGCTTCGACTGGGAAAAATCGGGCAAGTTCGCCGAACTGACCGCACCTTACGCGGGTTTTCACAACATGGTGTTCAGCGAAGAGTCCACGGTGGGCGCCTTCATGCTGCGCGCCCGCCGCGAGGGCCTGCGCGACTTTGGCGCCTGCATGAGCCCCCACACTGCATGGCTGATCCTGCAGGGCATAGAAACTTTGCCGCTGCGCATGGCACGGCACATGAGCAACACCGAGAAGGTGGTGAGCTTTCTGGCCAGTCACCCCTTTGTGAGCCGCGTGGGGCACCCGATGCTGGAGTCCCACCCCAGCCACGCGCTGGCGCAAAAGCTACTGCCTCGCGGCGCGGGCAGTGTCTTCAGCTTCGACATGAAGGGCAGCCGCGCCCAGGGCAAGGCCTTCATCGAGGCGCTCAAGCTCTTCAGCCACCTGGCCAACGTGGGTGATTGCCGCAGCCTAGTCATCCACCCGGCCAGCACCACGCACTTCCGCATGGACGACGCCGCGCTGGCGCAGGCTGGCATCGGGCCCGGCACCATCCGCCTGTCGATTGGCCTGGAAGACCCGGACGACCTGATTGACGACCTGAAGCGCGCCCTGAAAGCGGCCGAGAAAGCGGAGAACGCATGACTACCCCCACGCTCATTCACTTCGTTCATTCGCTGCCCCCCGAGGGGGAGCATGCCTCCCTTGGGGCGGCCCGGCGGGAGGCCTGACCATGATCATCGACGTTCAAGGCGCGCCGCTCTACGTTTACACCGGCACCAGGCCCTTCGACCCCGCGCAGCCCACCATCGTGTTCATCCACGGCGTGCTCAACGACCACAGTGTGTGGATTCTGCAGAGCCGCTACCTGGCACATCACAACTGGAACGTGCTGGCCATAGACCTGCCAGGCCATGGCAAGAGCGGCGGCGAGCCGCCCTCCACCGTGCAAGAGGCGGCGGGCACCGTGATCGCTCTGCTAGATGCCATGAAGATCGACAAGGCCGTGCTGGTGGGGCACAGCTTCGGCTCCCTCGTTGCCCTGCAGGCAGCGGCCGACGCCCCCAGCCGTGTGAGCCAGCTGGTGATGGTGGGCACGGCCTACCCCATGAAGGTGTCGCCTGCGCTGCTGGACAGTTCGCTCAACCAGCCGCTCAAGGCCATCGACATGGTCAACGTGTTCAGCCATTCCACGCTGGCACCGCCCCCCTCGGCGCTGGGGCCGGGCACCTGGCTGCACGGCGGCACGCGCGCGTTGATGCGCCGCGTGCTGGCCAGCAACCCCAAGGTGAACGTGTTCCACCGGGGCTTTGTGGCCTGCGACAGCTACGACCAGGGTGAACAGGCCATGGACAAGGTGGATTGCCCCACCCTGTTCATTCTGGGCACGCACGACCAGATGACGCCCCCGAAGGCCGCACAGAGCCTGAGCAAACGTGCGAAACATGGGCAAACCGTGCTGCTGCGCGCAGGGCACTCGCTGATGACGGAGAACCCGGACGGCGTGCTGATGGCGCTGCTGCGCTTCATCAGGCGCTGACTGGCTCTGCAGACGGACACACAACGGTCAAGGAACGAGGTAGCGCTGCACAGCTTCCTCGTTCCAATCGATGCCCGTACCTGGCGAGCCATACGGAATGGCCATGCCGTTATCGACACGCATTGGGTGCTGCAAGATTGGCGCTGCCCAATCGACGTATTCCAGCCAATGGCAGGTCGGACTGACCGCCAGCAGATGGGCACTGACCTCTGGGAAAAGGTGGCTCGACAGCGGCATGCCAGCAGCTTCCGCCAGCCCAGCAGCGCGCAGCCAACCGCTCACACCGCCGATCTTCATGGCATCTGGCATGCCCAGGTCTGACGCACCAGCCGCCAAGCAGGCCGCCATCTCGTGCGGGCCCCACCAGTTTTCACCCATTTGAATGGGCATGCCCGCCTTGGCCCTAATTTGGGCATGCCCCAAGTAGTCGTCGGCGCGGGTGGGTTCCTCCACCCAAGCCAACCCTTCGTGCCGGAGCATCTGGATGCGCACCAAAGCTTCGGCCACGGGCAGCGCCTGGTTGTAGTCGGCCATGAGCACGACACCCTCCCCTACGGCACGGCGAACGGCTCGCACCACATCAAGGTCGGTGCGGGCTTGGGGGTAACCCAGGCGGACCTTGATGGCCGAGAACCCCTCTGCCACCAGCTCTTCGGCCTGTACAGCGGCGTCACGCGGGCCGATCATTCCAAGACCATTGCTGTTGTACGCCTGAATACGCCTTGTGCCGCCGCCCAGCAGACGGCACAGGGGCAAGCCCCGCGCCCTGGCAAGGAGGTCCCAAGCCGCCATGTCAATGCCGGCCAGCGCCATACCCACCACACCTTTGAGCCCCAGCAAGCGGAACATGCCTTGAAGGCGTTGGTCCAGGTCGGCGAGAGCGGCAGAAGCGCCTTGCAGCACCTGCCCCAGGCTGTCCAGCAATTGCTTGACCGGCAACAGTACGTGAGGCGTGTAGCAAAACAGGTAGGAATGGCCAACCGGGCCTTGCTCGCTTTCCAGATCGATCAACGCCAAGGGAGCCACACCTACCGTTCCCGTACTGGTCTGCAAGGGGCGCTTCATAGGCACCAAGACGGCGCGCACTCGCAGGGAGCGGATCGTCAAACCAGCTGCTTCGTTCATGGCTCTACCCCTATGTGGGTGACGGTGTCTTGCACTGAACTGCACCATTGCGAAGTGAACCACTTTTAAGCACTAGGTTCAAGGTGGTGCACAAGCAGATGTGACGGAAGCTACAGGCAGATCACAAGCTGTGATCAAAGCGGGAACGCAAATTGCTACGAGTGGCACAGGCACCCCAAAAGGGTGCAACGACCCATCTGCATCGCACCACCATGACCAACAGCCAGCCTCTCGACATTCTCTGGGTTCTGCTCTGCGCAGGACTGGTGTTCGTGATGCAGGCGGGCTTCCTCTGCCTGGAATCCGGGCTCACGCGCAACAAGAACTCCATCAACGTAGCGGCCAAGAACGTCTCGGACTTTGTGGTGGCAGCACTGCTCTTCTGGTTGCTGGGGTTTGGGCTGATGTTTGGCCAGAGCGCTGGCGGGTGGGTGGGAACCAGCTTCTTCGGTGCATTCGACCAGATTCCCCATGACCCGAAACTGCTGACCTTCGCACTGTTCCAGCTGATGTTCTGCGCCACGTCGGCCACCATCGTTTCAGGAGCAGTGGCGGAACGCATGCGCTTTGGAGCGTACCTGGCACTGTCGGCAGCGGTGTCGCTGGTGATTTACCCCATATTCGGGCATTGGGCCTGGGGCGGCGCCTGGGGTGCGGGCGGCCACGGCTGGCTTGCACAACTCGGCTTTGTGGACTTTGCCGGGTCCACAGTCGTGCATAGCGTGGGTGGCTGGATATCTCTTGTGGCGGTATGGGTCATTGGCGCACGCGAGGGGCGCTTCCCAGCCGACAAGGAGCCCGCCGTGATTCCCGCAGGCAACCTGCCCATGTCGATGCTGGGCACCATGCTGCTGTGCTTCGGATGGCTGGGCTTCAATGGTGGCAGCACCCTGGCTCTGGACGGCAGGGTGCCCGGGGTCCTCATCAACACGATTCTGGCGGCTTCGGCGGGCGGTGTGGCGGGCATTGCGCTAGGGCGGCTGTGGCACGGCTATTACGAAACGCTTTACGTCATCAACGGGTTGCTGGCGGGCCTGGTGGGCATCACGGCAAGCGCACACGCAGTCACCGGCTTGCAAGCCATCCTCATTGGGGTTACCGGGGCGCTGCTCATGGCTGTGGCCAATGAAAAATTATTGCAATGGCGCATAGACGACGCCGTGGGCGCCATCCCCACCCACCTGGTGGCGGGCGTGTGGGGCACCTTGGCCGTAGGGGTGTTTGGCGACCTGGAACTGCTGGGAACTGGAAACTCGCGCCTGGCGCAAATTGGCGTGCAGTTTTTGGGCGTGGCGGTGTGCGGCCTGTGGTGTTTGAGCATGACCTGGTTGTTCTTGCGGCTGCTGGTGCCCGGCCGGGGCTTGCGCGTCACGCCAGAAGAGGAGCGCGCCGGCCTGAACGTGGCAGAGCATGGAGCGCGTACCGAGTTGATTGAACTGCTCGATGTCATGGAAAGCCAGCGCTGCTCCGGCGACCTGAGCCAGCGCGTTCCCGTGGAAGAATTCACCGAGGTAGGCCAGGTAGCGAAGGCGTACAACCGAGTGATAGAGGCCCTGGAAGCGGCCACACACCGGACCATGGCCATTGTGCGAGACATGCGCGATGGCATCGTCACCTTCACGCGCGACGGCATCCTCACCAGCCTGAACCCCGGCGCCGAAAAACTGCTGGGCGTGAGTGCCGGTAGCAGCGTGGGCCTGCCTTTCACCGATGTACTTAGGCAAGCCGGGCACATGGCGCCCCTCAACAGCGACCATCTTTGCCAACCCGGCGTGAAGCTGGAGCTTCGCATGCTGCGCCCTGGCGCCCAGCGGGTGTATTACGAGGTGTCGGTGAGCGAGAACCACCAGGACCAGGAGTTGCGGTTCACCGGCACGGTGCGCGACATCACGGAGCGTAAGCTGGTCGAATCGCAACTGCACCAGCAGCGGGATCTGGCCCAGGTCACGCTGGCCTCCATTGGTGACGGCGTCATCACCACCGACGAAGCAGGTGTCATCCAGTACATCAACCCCGTGGCTTCGCGGCTCACCGGCTGGCCGGCGCACCAGGCGAAGGGGCAGTTCATCACCACCGTTTACAACCTGCAGGACGAGAACTCCCTGCAACCGTTGCCCAACCCGGTGCGCGAAGTGCTCAAGCGCGGCCAGCTGATGCCCCGGCGCGAGCATGCCCTGCTGCAAAGACGCGACCAGGACAGTGTGCCCGTGCTGGACACGGCGGCCCCCATACGTTCGCGCGACGGTTTCATCATTGGCGCGGTGCTGGTGTTCCACGACGTGACTGTGACGCTGAACCTGGCGCGGGAGTTGACCCACCAGGCCACGCACGATGCACTCACCGGCATTCCCAACCGGCGCGAATTTGAGCGCCGCCTCACCGAGTTGCTCAACCGCAGCGACGCCCCTGGCCAGAACCACGTGCTGTGCTACCTGGACCTGGACCAGTTCAAGATCGTCAACGACACGTGTGGGCACGTGGCTGGCGATGAATTGCTGCGGCAGGTCACCCAGCTGGTGCGCTCGCACTTGCGTGCGGCCGACACGCTGGCCCGCCTGGGTGGTGACGAGTTCGGCCTCATCCTGCAAGCCTGCCCCCTGGAGCGCGCACTGCAACTGGCCAATGGCGTGCGTGAGGCCATTGCCGATTTCCGCTTCGGCTGGGAGGGCAAATCCTTCTCCATCGGCGTGTCGATTGGCCTGGTGTGCATCAACCAGGAGCACAAAGACCTGGGCCTGCTGCTGGCCGCCGCCGACGCGGCCTGCTACGCTGCCAAGGAAAACGGACGCAACCGGGTGCACTTGTACCAGGCAGACGACAGCAAGGTGATGGAACAGCAGGGCCAGATGCAATGGGTGTCGCGCCTGCAGTCGGCGCTGGACCAGGACCGGCTGCGGCTCTACGTGCAACCCATCGTGCCGCTGCACCCCGGCCCTGGCGAAAAAACGCATTTTGAGATTCTGGTGCGACTGGAGGAAGACGACAAAATCGTGCTGCCAGGAGCCTTTTTGCCAGCGGCCGAGCGCTATGGCCTGATGCCGCGCATTGACCAGTGGGTGGTCAACAACACCCTGGCATGGATGGGCGACCAGTTGCGCCAGCACGGGCAACTGGAGGGGGTTTACTGCATCAACCTGTCTGGAGCGTCGCTCTCTGACGAGCGTTTCCGCCAGAACCTGCACGCCACCCTGGAGCAGTTGCAGTTGCCCTCGGGTTCTGTGTGTTTTGAAATCACCGAAACCGCTGCGGTAGCCAACCTTTCCAAGGTTGTCCACTTCATCAAGGAGGTTAAACAGCTCGGTTGCCTGTTTGCGCTGGACGATTTCGGCAGCGGCCTGTCGTCGTTTGCCTACCTGAAGAACCTGCCGGTGGACTTCCTCAAGATCGACGGCAGCTTCGTCAAAGACATTGAAACCGACCCCATCGATCTGGCCATGGTGCAGGCCATCAACGCCATTGGCCATGTGATGGGACTGAAGACCATTGCCGAATATGTGTCGGCCCCCGGCATTCTGGAGCGGGTGCAAGACATTGGCGTGGACTTCGGCCAGGGCTTTCACCTGGGTGAACCCCGCCCGCTGGCCAGCCTGGCACAGGTGCGCATGATGCCGCGCTGACCCCATATCCAACCACCACCTCAAAGCGCCATGAACAGCACAGCCCTTGCCACACACCGTGCCAGAACAGCCGTTTCAGCCAGCCCGGCCATGGCCCCTGCGCCTTCCGTGATTGCGCCAAACCGCGTGCCGCCTGCGGCAAATGCGGCCAATGGCATGTCGCAAGTCAACCTGGCGGCCGGTCAGCGCATGCTCTCGCAGCGGCTTGCCTTGCAAATCGTTCTGGCAACCCAGGGAGAACTCAGCCAGCTGGCCGCCGCCGAGCAAACGCTGACCACGTTCACAGAAAGCCAGGCCCAGCTCGTTAACACGGCGCGAAACCTGACAAATGGTGACGGCCAACTCCTGCGTTCCACCTACTTTGAACCGGGCAATGTCGCACGCACGGTGGATGGTTTCATCCGCCACGCGCAGGATGCGCTCCAATTCGCCCGAACGCCTAGCGCAGGGGGGAATGCTGCCCTGGAACGCATGGTCAACAGCGTAGATGGGGTGCTTCAAGCGCTCAATGCTGCGACCAGTGCCTTCGATCAGATCAGCGTGGCCAAGGAGGCCTCCATCATGAAGGAACTCAAGGGCATCGTGGGCGATATCCAGTCCGTGGCCCGCGAGGCCAAGGTGGTGTCCTTCAACGCGCAGGTGATTGCCGCACGCGCTGGCTCGGTGGGCAAGGAATTTGCCGTAGTGGCCAACACGCTGGCCAACATCAGTACCGAGGTGGACACCCTGGCCAAGAAGGGCCTGGCACTCGCCTCACGCTGAAGCGCGTCAGTGCCCGGCGTCAGCGCGGCGGCAGTACGTCTGCCAGCCTCAACTGGGCCAGTTGCGCCGCTTGCCAGAACGGCAAGGCACTGTCCAGGCGTGGCAGCAACAACCGGTGCGCCAGCGGCTCCACGCCCACCGCCTCGGGCTGGATCAGCAGCACATAGCGCTCCTCTTCCTCGGCCAGCTTGCCCACCCAGTCGAGAGCCTGCAGTGTTTCCAGCGGCCCCTCTAACTGCAGCGGGTCTACCCGCAGCCGTTGCGCCAGCACGGCCAGGCTCAAACCTTTGTCCTCAGCGTCGCGGCTGCGCCAAAGTTGGTCCACCGCCTCAACGGCCAACTGGAAGGTCCAGCCCGGCGTGTCGCCCCGCCGCGCAATACCACTCAACAAACTGGGCAGATAGGCCGTAACCACGGCACCCAGCAACAGGGTCACCCAGGCCACGTAGAGCCACACCAGCAGAATGGGCACCGTGGCAAAGGTACCGTACACCACCGAGTACGTGGGCACCTTCACCAGGTACCAGCCCAGCAGCTTCTTGGCCAGTTCCAGCCCGATCCACACAAACAGCCCGCCCACCAGGGCATGCGGCCAGCGCACACGGGCGTTCGGCACGTAGCGGTACAACCCCGCCAGCGCCACGATGACCATGACGAACTCGAGCACGTCCAGCACGAACAGCAGGCCGCCGTGCAGCCCGCCAACCCACCCGCGCGAGGCGGACATGGCGTAGGAACTCAGGCTCAGACTCAGGCCCAGGACGAAAGGCCCCAGCGTGAGCACCGCCCAATACACCAGTACACGCTGCGTCAGCGGGCGCAGCTGCCGCACCCGCCAGATGTCGTTGAGCTTGCGGTCTATGGTGAGTATGAGCGCCAGCGCAGTGGCCAGCAGCAGCAAGGCGCCCGCCCAGCCCATCTGCCCGGCCTTGTTCGAAAACTGCACCATGTAGTTCGTCACCTGCCGGGCAATGTTTTCGGGCACCAGGCTTTGCACCAGCCACTTCTGCAGCATGGTTTCCATGCGCGCGAACACCGGAAACGCGCTGAAAATGGCCAGCGCCACCGTGAACAGTGGTACCAGCGAAATCATGGTGGTGAACGTAAGGCTGCCCGCCGTGACAGCCAGCCGGTCCTCCCGGAAGCGTTCCCGCAGGGTAACGGCGGTGTTGCGCCAGGGGAAGTGCCGTATGTCTTCCCAAAGTTGTTCAGCTTGCTTCTTTGCCCGATCGATGCGCCCGGCCCAGCGCGTGGTTTCACTCATCCCGGTATCATGCCACCGAGATTGACCGACCATGCAAGCCCCAGAAGCCTCGAACCCGCCCGCCAAGGGCATCACACCCGCCAGCCCCACCCTCAAACGCATCCAGGCCCTGGCCCTGGGTAGCTTGCTCGCGCTGATAGCGCTGGGACTTGCGTGGGAACTGTGGCTGGCGCCGCTGCGGCCTGGCGGCTCGTGGTGGGCCATCAAGGTACTGCCGCTGGCGCTGCCCGTGGCAGGCTTGCTGAAGCACCGCATGTACACCTACCGCTGGCTCAGCCTGCTGGTGTGGCTTTACATCACGGAAGGACTGGTGCGTGCCACCAGTGACTCCGGCCTGAGCGTTTGGCTGGCCATCGCCCAAGTGCTGCTCTGCCTGCTGCTGTTCGCGGCTTGCAGCCTGCACGTCCGCCTGCGTTTGAAAGCAGCAAAGGTCGCCACCTCATGAAGCCTGACATCACACCGTTTCGGGCGCAGTTGCGCCAGATCGTGGGTGATGCCCACGTGCTTTGCCATGAGGACGGCACCGACCTGTCGGCCTACGAGCAGGACTGGCGCAAACGCCACCGTGGCCACGCACTGGCCGTGGTGCGCCCCGGCAACACCCAGGAGGTTGCTGCGGTGGTGCAGGCCTGCGCCGCTGCACGCGTGACCGTGGTACCCCAGGGCGGCAACACGGGCCTGGTGGTGGGCAGCGTGCCCGACGCCACCGGCACCCAGGTGGTGCTGAGCCTGCAGCGCATGCACGCCGTGCGCGCCATCGACACGGCCAACCTCACCATCACGGTTGACGCGGGCTGCTTACTGCAAGCAGCCCAACAGGCCGCCGAGACCGCTGGCCTGTGGCTGCCGTTGAGCCTGGCCGCCGAAGGCAGTTGCACGGTGGGCGGCAACCTGGCCACCAACGCGGGTGGCACCCAGGTGCTGCGCTTTGGCAATGCCCGCGACCTGTGCCTGGGCCTGGAAGTGGTCACCGCGAGTGGCGACATCTGGAACGGCCTGGCTGGCCTGCGCAAGGACAACACCGGCTACGACCTGCGCCACCTGTTCGTGGGCAGCGAGGGCACGCTGGGCATCATCACCGGGGCCACGCTCAAGCTGTTCCCGCGCCCGGCTGCGCAACTCACCGCCTGGGCGGCTGTGCCGTCGATGGAAGCGGCCGTGGCACTGCTGGGCGTGGCGCAACGCCACCTGGGGCCGGGCCTCACCGGCTTCGAGGTGATGGGCCAGTTCGCCCTGGGCCTGGTGGACAAGCACTTCCCCGACCTGCGCGTGCCGCTGTGGCGCGACACTCCCTACTGCGTGCTGCTGGAAAACAGCGACACCGAAGGCGAAGCCCACGCCCGCCAGCGCTTTGAAGCCCTGCTGGAAGCGGCGCTGGAAGACGGCGTGTTGACCGACGCGGTGGTGGCCGAAAGCCTGGCACAGGCCCGCAACCTCTGGCACATCCGAGAAAGCATCTCGCTGGCGCAGTCCGAGGAAGGGCTCAACATCAAGCACGACATCAGCCTGCCGGTTTCGCGCATTCCCGCCTTCTGTGCCGAAACCGACGCCCTGCTGGCTGAGCAGATTCCCGGCGTGCGGCTGGTCAACTTCGGCCACCTGGGCGACGGCAACCTGCACTACAACGTGCAGTGCCCTGAAGGCGTGGATGGCGCCGCCTTTCTGCGCGAACAGGAAGCGCGCGTCAACACCCTGGTGTTCGACGCCGTGCAACGGCACGGAGGCTCCATCAGCGCGGAACACGGCATTGGCAGCCTCAAGCGCGACACCCTGCCCCGCTACAAAGACCCCACCGCCCTGCAACTCATGCGCGCCATCAAGGCTGCGCTGGACCCGCAGGGCACCATGAACCCCGGTCGCGTGCTTTGAGCCGCGCCCCCTTTCAACCTGAAACACCATGAGCAACGAACGCCCCGCCCTGCCCGACCACCTCTCCATCGACCCCCGCAGCCCGCACCACGTGGCTGCCGTGTTCGAACACGACATCGGCATCGTCTTCAACGGAAAGGAACGCTTTGACGTGGCCGAATACTGCATCAGCGAAGGCTGGGTGCGTGTGCCCGCCGGCAAGACCGTGGACCGCAAGGGCAACCCGCTGCTCATCAAACTCAAGGGCACGGTCGAGGCGTTCTACAAGTGAAGCCGCTGCTCATCGTCAAGGTGGGCAGCACCCACCCGCACATTGCGCAAGCGCTGGGCGACTTCGAGCACTGGATCATCGAAGGGCTGGGCGAAGCTGGCCTGCCCGTTAAAGTGGTGGACCCGCGCCAGGGCATGGCCCTGCCTGCCTGCGGCGATGTGGCTGGCGCCATCGTCACCGGCTCACACAGCATGGTGACGGACCGCGAACCCTGGAGCGAGCACACCGCCGAATGGCTGCGGGGCGCGGTTGCTGCCGAACTTCCCATCTTGGGCATCTGCTACGGACACCAGCTGCTGGCGCACGCCCTGGGCGGAGAGGTGGACTACCACCCCGGCGGCATTGAGCTGGGCACGGTCGACATCCACCTGACGCCTACCGCCCAGGAGGACCTGCTCTTCAGCGGGCTGCCCATGCGCTTCAAAGGCCAGGCGGCCCACCGCCAGAGCGTGCGTCGCCTGCCCGACGGCGCCGAGCACCTTGCGGGCAACGGCTTTGAGCCCCACCACGCCTTCCGTTTTGGCCGCAATGCGTGGGGCCTGCAGTTCCACCCGGAGTTCAGTGCGCAGGCCACGTTGGCCTACGTACAGGCCAACACCGACCTGACCGCGCGCCCGCCCGTGGCAGACGCACCGGAAGCAGCCTCCCTGCTGGTACGTTTTGCCCGGCTTGCCGCGGCATAGAATCCCCTCTTTTGAGACCCTGCCCCATGAACCGCCCCGTCCGCAGCCAGTACGAAGACTTCATGCGCCACGTGTACCAACACGGCGTGCACAAGGGCGACCGCACGGGCACTGGCACGCGCAGCGTGTTCGGCCACCAGATGCGCTTCGACCTGAACGAAGGCTTCCCGCTGGTCACCACCAAGAAGGTGCACCTCAAATCCATCATCCTGGAACTGCTGTGGTTCCTGCGCGGCGACAGCAACGTAGGTTGGCTGCAGGAACGCGGCTGCACCATCTGGGACGAGTGGGCGCGCGAGGATGGCGACCTGGGCCCCGTGTACGGCGTGCAGTGGCGCAACTGGCCCAAACCCGATGGCGGCCACATCGACCAGATTGCCGAGGTTGTCAAGCAGCTCAAGACCAACCCCGACAGCCGCCGCATCATCGTGAGCGCCTGGAACGTGGCCGACCTGGACAAGATGGCCCTGATGCCCTGCCACGCCTTCTTCCAGTTCTACGTGGCGCCAGCCGCCGAACCGGGCGGCCGCGGCAAGCTCAGTTGCCAGCTCTACCAGCGCAGTGCAGACATCTTCCTGGGCGTGCCCTTCAACATTGCCAGCTACGCCCTGCTTACCCACATGCTGGCGCAGCAGTGTGACCTGGACGTGGGCGACTTTGTGTGGACCGGTGGCGACTGCCACATCTACAACAACCACTTCGAACAGGTGGAGCTGCAGCTGAGCCGCCAGCCCCACCCCTACCCCACGCTCAATATCAAGCGCCACCCTGCCAGCATCTTCGACTACGAGTACGAAGACTTTGAGGTGCTGGATTACCAGCACCACCCAGCCATCAAAGCGCCCGTGGCGGTCTGACCACGTTCTGCTTGCCACGCACGGGGAAGACGGCTTGAGCCGAACCCCCAGAGGCATGCCAGATATAATTCCCGCACCATGCGCCGCTGGTTTATCGCGATCTTCACCGCCCACTTTCTGCTGGGTTTGGTCGGTTTCGCATTTGGGCCATTGATTGAAACCAGCGAGCGGCCCCAGCCGGTCATCGCGGTCATTGAAATGCCCGACTTCTCGTCCACAGACGCGGAAGAGGCTTCAGCCGAGGCAGGCGCTGGGCACGCGCTTGTCGATGACATTCCTGAACTGCCCGATGCAGTCCAACGTGCCGCGGTACACGTTCGGCACCCTGCCCACACACCCGTCTGGAGCCTGTTCAAAGAAGCAGGCATTCCCAAGCCTCTACTGGCAAGCTTGGACCGGCCACCCCGACTGGCCTGAGGTCACCCACCTCTTCTGACTGGCTCAGGCCATTCCTGCGGCCACCCTTTGCTCTGTTGTCTGCCGAGCATTTGTTGCTGCAATGCTCCTGCAGCCCATACATCCTTTGCCGTTAAACACCCCCAATGAACACCTCACCTGAACTCCTATCTCAACACGCGCAGTCCCCCATCGCTGCTGAACGCAACCGCGTCTTGCGCAACACCTATTGGCTGCTCGCCTTGTCCATGGCGCCCACCGTCCTCGGCGCCTGGCTGGGTGTGGCAACCGGCATCACGGCTCCCCTCACCGGCTTTGTCGGCGTGGTGGTGTTCCTGGTCGGCGCGTTTGGCTTCATGTTTGCCATTGAAAAAACCAAGAACTCCGCCGCGGGCGTACCCGTTCTGCTGGCATTCACTTTCTTCATGGGATTGATGCTGTCCCGTCTCATCGGCTCGGTACTTGGTCTGGCCAATGGCGCCAGTCTGATCATGACGGCCTTCGCGGGTACGGGTGCAATCTTCCTGGGCATGGCCACGCTGTCTTCGGTCATCAAACGCGACCTGTCCTCCATGGGCAAATTTCTGTTCGTGGGCATGATCCTTCTGCTGGTTGCCGGTATTGCCAACGTCTTCATCCAATCCAGCGCGCTGATGATCACGCTGTCGGTTCTGGCCATCGGGATTTTCTCGGCCTTTATCCTGCATGACCTCAAGCGTGTGCAGGACGGCGAGGAAACGAACTACATCAGTGCCACGCTGGGCGTCTACCTCAGCCTTTACAACATCTTCCAATCGTTGCTGTCGCTCCTCGGCATCTTCGGCGGCCGCGACTAATGAGTTCTGGCTTAGGCTGGGTAGAGGCGGCCTTCCTCGGACTGCTTCAGGGACTGACGGAATTTCTGCCAGTCTCTTCCAGCGCGCATCTGCGCATCGTTGGGCCGCTGTTGCCCTCCGGGGGTGACCCGGGAGCTGCATTCACGGCCATCACCCAAATTGGGACAGAAGCCGCTGTCTTGCTTTACTTTCGCAAAGACATCTGGCGCATCGCAAATGCTTGGGTGGCATCCTTGCTGAATCCGAGTTTGCGGCGCGACCCTGACGCTCGCATGGGTTGGCTCATCCTCGTCGGAACAATGCCCATCGCGGCACTGGGCCTGCTGTTCAAGGACGCCATCGAAGGCTCCCTGCGCAACCTGTACATCACCGCCGCGATGCTCATTGTCTTTGCGCTTTTCCTGGCGTTTGCTGACCGCCGGGGACAAAAGCGGCATACCCTTGGACATCTGAACTGGCGAGATGGACTGCTATTCGGTCTGGCGCAGGCCATGGCCCTGATTCCTGGCGTCTCTCGTTCTGGAGGAACCATCACTGCCGGTCTGCTGATGGGCTACACCCGCGAGGCTGCAGCGCGTTATTCCTTCCTGCTGGCCATCCCTGCCGTGTTGGCTTCTGGCGGCTACCAGTTGCTGCGCAGCTGGGAGCAAGGCAACACGGTGGCGCCGGGCCCCACTGCGGTGGCCACTTTCGTGGCTTTTGTGGTGGGTTACGGCGTCATCGTTGTCTTCCTGCGACTGGTCTCCTCCCGCGGCTACATGCCGTTCGTCATCTACCGCATTGCGCTGGGCCTGCTGGTTCTCTTTTTGCTGAGCGTGGGGGCGCTTCAACCCCTCTGAATCTTCTTCGGGTTACCGAAAACACCATGGAAATTGCCCTACTTTTTGCGTTGATCGTCCTAAATGGCTTGTTCGCCATGTCGGAGATCGCCCTTGTTACCGCGCGCAAGACGCGCTTGCAGAAGCTCATCGACGACGGAGATGGCGCTGCCATCGCAGCCGTCAAGCTGGGGGAAGACCCCACCCGCTTTCTCTCAACCATCCAGATCGGCATCACCTCGATCGGCGTGCTCAACGGTATCGTCGGTGAAGCTGCGCTGGCGGCTCCTCTGGCCACAATCCTGGTATCGCTTGGCGTTGCAGAAAGCTACAGCCAAGTGGCGGCCACAGCCTTGGTTGTGGTGCTGATCACCTACTTCTCCATCGTCGTTGGCGAGTTGGTTCCCAAACGTATCGGGCAGTCCAATCCGGAAACCCTGGCGCGGCTGGTGGCACGCCCCATCAACTGGCTAGCCATGGCCACCAAGCCGTTCGTTCTGCTGCTGTCGGTCTCCACTCGCGGTTTGCTGCGGCTGCTTGGCGTGCGGGAGAACAGCAGCAGTGCGGTCACCGAGGAGGAAATACACGCCATGCTCCAGGAGGGCACCAGCGCCGGTGTCATCGAATCACACGAGCACACCATGGTGCGCAACGTCTTCCGGCTGGATGACCGCCAGATCAGCTCATTGATGGTGCCGCGCAGCGATGTCGTGTTTCTGGACATCAACGACCCCTTCGAGATCAATATGGCCAAGGTGGAGGGTTCGGACCACGCGCGTTTCCCCGTGATTCGTGGGGACGTGAACAACCTGGTGGGTGTAGTGAATGCCCGCAAATGGCTGACTTGCGCACTGCGCGGGCAAAGCAAGGAGCTGACGGACCAACCCCTGCAAGCGCCGCTTTACGTCCCTGAGACGATCACAGGCATGGAGTTGCTCGACAGCTTCCGCGAGTCCGACGACCAGATGGCTTTTGTGATCGACGAATACGGCGAGGTCCAGGGTATCGTGACGCTCAAGGATCTGATTGAAGCGATCACGGGAGAGTTCAGCCCGCGTGACCCCGAAACCTCATGGGCGGTGCAGCGTGACGACGGCTCCTGGCTTCTGGACGGCCATATTCCCGTACCCGAACTCAAGGACCGGCTCGGCCTGGACTCTGTGCCCGACGAAGAGCGCGGTCGTTACCACACCTTGAGCGGCCTGATGATGTTGCTGACTGGGCGGCTGCCGCGAGAAGCTGATAGCGTGGAGTGGGAGGGTTGGCACTTCGAGATCATGGACATGGATGGCAGGACCATCGACAAGGTGCTGGCGCGGCGCGTGCCCGACCGTCTTGTCCAACTGCAAAACGAAGCTACGCCGGAAAGTTGAAACATGCATGCTGCGACAGGAACCGGCTGCCGATTGAGGACGCTCTGGATCGGCTGGTGTATTGGATGTTCACTTCTCCTGGGCGGTTGCGGTGATGGCTACCCAACGGGAGAGCTGGATATTGAACTCGGCGTCAAAACCACGTTAGACGAAGCTATCCAGGTAATGAACCACCTGGGCAGGCATGCCTCTGATGATGCACCCAAGCAGTTTGCGCTGGAAACTGGCTGCACCCTGTTAATTGAGACCGGCAGCTTCTGGCTTAAACAGGCACAGCAGGTCCCCCTGGCGTCCGGCAAAACCAAGATCGAGGCCACGGAGGAAGAACGGCTTTTCGACGTTGTTCTTGCTTCACGTAACGACACTGGAACAGGTCATCACGTCCTGCTTGAGGCGGCGCCCTTCTTCGACGCCCACCAGATGAGTTGGCTGGTAAACCATGTTCAGCATTTGTGCGGCGCTGACCAGGCAGGGCAATCATGACCGGGGCAGGAGCTGATGACATTGACCCCGCACGCGGCAAGCCCTTGTCGATGGTGCTGTTTGAATTAGCATACTCCACGGATCGCGAACGCATCTACGTCAGAGACTTGCTGCAAGCGTTGGGGGACCGCGCACTTGGCGCTCTGATGTTTGTTTTTGCTGTCCCCAACGTCATCCCCGTGCCACCGGGAGTGTCCGCCATCCTCGGGACCCCGCTAATTTTTCTGGCTGCGCAGCTCATGCTTGGCCATTCACCCTGGCTCCCTGAGCTCATCACGCGGCGGTCCTTGCAGCGCACCGACTTCGCAACACTGACTCGCAGGATCATTCCCTGGCTGTCCAAAGCCGAACGGCTGCTACGCCCCCGAATGACCATGTTGGCAGCGCCGCCCATGGAGTACGTGGCAGGCCTGATCTGCTTACTATTGGCCGTGATTCTGGTGTTGCCTGTGCCTCTTGGCAACACGCTACCGGCTCTGGCAATCAGCGTATTGGCGCTGGGAGTTCTGGAGCGCGATGGCTACTGGATCTTGGCTGGTTTGGCCTTGGCCGCCCTCGCGGCCACAGTCGTTTCAGGCGTTGTCCTGGCCATGATCCAAGCTGCGATGTTTGTAATCGAACGGGTAATTCAATGAGCCAAATGATCGTGCACGGCTTCTTCGCTGAACGCTGGCATGGGAAAACTTCCCTGAGTCGGCTGTTCTGGCGCGATCTATTTGGCGTGGGAACGTTCGTCAATTTGCTCATCGGGTTCACCGCGCTGATCCTGCTGGCCAAGAGAGTGGACGCATCATGGGTGCTGATTCTGCATGTGCTCCCCCTGCCATACAACCTGTTCCTGGTGAGTTGTGTCTGGAGGCACGGTGACGTGTCCGCCACAGCCAGAGTCGTCTCGGCGACCTGGTTGCTGGCGGTACAGATCGTCTGATTTACCCTTTCACGCCCTGCGGTGCCAAGCCAGGACCCTTGGCGTGACCAGGACGAGCACCACAATAGCCAGCAGCACGGCAGACATCGGGCGCTCGAAGAACACCGCGAAGCTGCCTTCACCGATAGACACAGCATTGCGCAGGTGCGCCTCGGCATAAGGCCCCAGAATCAAACCCACGATGGCCGGTGCCATGGGGAAGTCGTAGCGGCGCATCACCACCCCGGCAATGCCCAGGGCCAGCATCAGGTACAGGTCAAAAGCGCTCTGGCGCATGCCATACACACCCACCGTCGCGAAAATCAAGATACCGGCGTACAGCGGGGCACGCGGCACACGCAACAGCTTGACCCACAAGCCCACCAGCGGCAGGTTGAGCACCAGCAGCATGATGTTGCCGATGTAGAGCGAGGCGATCAGCGCCCAGACCAGGCCGGACGATGTCTCGAACAGCTGCGGCCCCGCCTGGATGCCGTAGTTCTGGAATGCGTTGAGCAGGATGGCCGTGGTGACCGAGGTGGGAATACCCAGCGTGAGCAAGGGAATGAGCGTGGCAGTGATGGCCGCGTTGTTGGCCGCTTCGGGCCCGGCCACACCTTCGATGGCGCCCGTGGTGCCGAATTCCTTCTTGTGCTCAGGTGCGGCCAGCTTGCGCTCGGTGGCATAGCTCAGGAAGGTCGGAATCTCGGAGCCGCCGGCCGGAACGGTGCCGAACGGAAAGCCAATGAACGACGCGCGCAACCAGGCGGGCCAGGAACGGCGCCATTCCTCTTTGGTCATGTGCACGCGGCTCATCTTGTTCAGGCTGCTCACAACCTTGCCCTCGTAGAGCGTGGTGTAGAGCGCTTCGCCAATGGCGAACAGACCCACCGCCACCAGCACCACCTCAATGCCGTCCATGAATTCCAGCACACCCGCGGTGTAGCGGGTCTGGCCGGTGATCTGGTCGATACCCACCAAGCCCATGCCCAAGCCCAGGAACAGCGACGTCAGACCGCGCAGGGTGCTGCCACCGAGCACCGCGCTCACCGTGGTGAACGCCAGCAACATCAGGCAGAAATACTCGGGCGGCCCCAGCAACACGGCGTAGTCGGCCACGATGGGGGCAAACAGGGTCACCAGCACGGTGGCAATGGTGCCTGCCACGAAAGAGCCAATGGCCGCCGTTGCCAGCGCAGCACCCGCACGGCCGCTCTTGGCCATCTTGAACCCCTCCAGCGCCGTCACCATGGAGCCTGTTTCGCCAGGGGTGTTGAGCAGAATGGAGGTGGTGGAGCCACCGTACATGGCACCGTAGTAGATGCCTGCGAAGAAGATCATCGAGGCGGTAGGCTCCACCTGCGACGTGATGGGCAGCAACATGGCCACCGTGACTGCCGGGCCCAAGCCAGGCAGCACGCCAATGGCAGTGCCCAATATGCACCCCGCCAGCGCCCACAGCAGGTTCACCGGCGAAAGCGCCGTCGCGAACCCCTGCATCAGAAGATTGATGGTTTCCATCATGACAACTCCCCTTTCAGAGCCAGCCGCTGCCGGTCAGACCAGGCAGGTTGACGGCGAGGAACTTGGTGAAAAGCCAGAAGACCGGCGCGGAGATGACAACCCCGACAGCCAGATCGCGCAGCGTGGATTTCCAGTTGCCAGCGCCTTTGCCCTCGCTTTGACGCAAGCCACGCACGGCCAAGGCGTAGCAAAGCGTGCAACTCAAGATGAACCCGATGGTGTTGATCAGGGACGCATTGACAATCACCGCAACCACGACCCATGCGAAGGCTGGCCAATCGCCATGCTCGGCGCCGGACGGTTTCTCCACGTCCCTGAAGCCGCCCGACATGCCTTGTCGCGTCAGCAACACGCCGCAAACACCCAGCGCCAGCGCCACCACCCAAGGCAGAAAACTGGGGCCAACGCCCGCATAGCCTGCATCCGAAGGCATCTGTGCCGCACCCACGGCCATGACCACGGCCACAGCCACCACGCCCAGGCCCAGGGCCATCTGCCCCAGGCGCTGCCCCTTGGTCAGCAGCAGGGGCTGACCGTCATCCTCAGGCAACGCATCCATAGCAATCTCCAGAGATCAGAAAAAAGCAGGGCCGCGACCGGCTGGTCACGGCCCGTCAGAGCACAGCAGATCCGGCGGATCAGATCATCCCGGACTTGACCATGATCGCGCGCAGGCTGGCGAAGTCGCGCTCGACGAACTCCTCGAAGGCCTTGCCGGTGAGCACCGCAGGCGTCCAGCCGTTCTTCTCCAGGGACTCTTTCCAGGCCTTGCTTTGCGTGGCCTTGACGATCATGTCGGTCAGCGCCTTGCGCTGGTCGGGGGTGATGTCGGCAGCGCCATACACACCGCGCCAGTTGCCGATCACCACGTCGATGCCCTGCTCCACGAGGGTGGGAATGTTCAGGCCGGGTAGGCGCTTGTCGGAGGTGACGCCGATGGCGCGCATCTTGCCGGACTCGATGTACGGCTGGAATTCGCTGTAGCCACTGCCGCCGATGGTGACGTTGCCACCCAGAATGGCGGCCACTGCCTCACCGCCCCCACGGAAGGGCACGTAGTTGATCTTGGCGGCATCCACGCCAACCACGCGGGCGATCATGGCCGCAGCCACGTGCTCGGTGGAACCCCGCGAGCCACCACCCCACTTGACGCTGCCCGGGTCTTTCTTCAGTTGATCGACCACATCCTTCATGGTCTTGAGCGGAGAATCCGCAGGCAACACGAAGACGTTGTATTCGCTCGTCAGGCGGGCGATCGGCGTCAGCTGCGTGACGGAAACCGGCGGTTTGCCGGTGATGATGCCACCCAGCATCACGGCGCCCATCACCATCAGCGCGTTCGGGTCGCCCTTGCTGGCGTTGTAGAACTGCGCCAGGCCAATGGCACCAGCGGCACCGCCCTTGTTCTCGTAGGTCACGGCGCTGGCCACGCCTGCATCCTGCAGCGCCTTGCCCAGAGCACGGCCGGTCAGGTCCCAGCCACCACCAGGGTTGGCGGGAATCATCATCTTCAGGTTGGCAGCAGCGAGGGCAGACAAGGGCAGCCCGCCTGCACCAACGGCAGCCAGCGCAGCCAGGGACTTGAGGAATTCGTCACGACGCATGGAGGTCTCCTGTTGAGGGTTGTGGTGATGCGATGGTCGTTCGCCAGACTGTCAATCGGCTGTCAGGTTCATCAGGACAAACCCTAGGGCGAATCTCCACCAGCATGCGCCGCATAATCAGCCCAGCCATGAAACTGCTGCTGATTGAAGACAACCCGGCCATGCAAGCCAGCCTGCAACGCTCGCTGGAACGCCGTGGCATGCAGGTGCAGATATGCGGCGACGGGCGGCAAGCCCTGGACGCATGGGCCAGCGGCCAGCCGGACGTGGTGATGCTGGACCTGACGCTTCCTGGCCTGGACGGCTTGCAAGTGCTGCACAAGGCCCGGCAAGCGGGCTTCTCAACACCCGTCATCATCCTCACGGCTCGCGGTACGGTAGGCGACAGGGTCATGGGTCTGAAGACCGGTGCCGACGACTACCTGCCCAAACCCTTCGACCTGGATGAACTGGAGGCCCGCCTGCATGCGCTGGCGCGTCGTTCCGCTCCGGCGCCTGCTGCCGCCTTCGTTGACGTTTCGCAGCGCCCTGCTTTTTGCGGCTTCCGAGTGGACACGGCAAGCGGTGCGGTGTACTTCCAGGAGACGCCGCTTGAACTGGCACCGCGAGAGGCAGCCCTGCTGCGAGCGCTGCTGGAGCGCCCAGGCCATGCCATCGCCAAAGAGCGTCTGCTGGAACTGGTGTTTCCCAATGCTGGCGACGTGCAGTCCGAAGCCATTGAAGTGGTGGTCTACCGCCTGCGCAAAAAGATCGCGCAGATGGGCGTTCAGCTCGTCACCCTGCGCGGGCTGGGCTACCTGCTCAAGGCCCAAGCATGAAGCTGCGCCTGCGGCCACCTGCGTCGTTGCGCAACCAGCTCATGCTGGGGATTTTGGTGCCGGTCGTGATCTTCCTCGTCGTCAACGCGGTAGTGCTCTACCGGCAGGCCCTGCGCTCCGCCGACACCGCCTACGACCGAACCCTGCTGGCCACCGCCAAAGCCATCGGAGAAGAACTGGAAGTTATACCCGGCGACGACGGGGGCTTCCGCCTCATGGGCTCACTCACCTACTCTGCGCTTGAAGCCTTTGAAGCCGACAACCGCAGCCGCATCTATTACCGCGTCACGGGTTTTTCGGGCGAGATGGTGTCGGGCTTTCCTGACCTGCCTGTGTGGACCGGACGCATTCCCACCCGCACGCTCTACGCGGCGTTGGTGGACTTTTACGACGCCGAGTACCAGGGCGTACCGGTGCGCGTGGCGGTGCTGCTTCAGCCCGTGGCCGGAGCGACTGGCCAAGGCATGGCCACCATTCAAGTGGCCGAGACCCTGGAACTGCGCGAAACGCTCGCACGCCAGATACTGGTGGACACCCTCTGGCGCCAGGCTGCCCTGATCGCGCTGATTGGACTGGTGGTGTTCTTGGTGGTGCAACACGCCACGAGCCCGGTGCGGCGACTCAGTGATGCATTGAACCAGCGGCCCGAGAACGACTTGCAGCCGTTCGACACGTCCGACGCGCCGCTGGAACTGAAACCCCTGCTGGTGGCCACCAACCAGCACATGGCCAAACTCTCCCAATTGCTGGAGCACCAGAAGCGTTTTGTTCGCGACTCATCGCACCAGCTCAAAACCCCGCTGGCAGTGCTGCGCACCCAATTGCAGTCGGCACTGCGTGGCGACGTGGACCCGACCATCGCCCTGCAAGAAATGATGCACACGGTTCAGGGCGCCACCGAACTCGCCAACCAGATGCTCGCACTGGCGAAGGTGGAGCAACTGCGGAATCAGACAGACGTGCCGGTGGTGAACTGGGCCGAGGCGGTAAGGACTGTAGCCCTGGACGTGGCGGCCCTGGTGGTCGACAAGCAGCTCGACTTTGACTTGAACATTCAACCCGTGTGGGTGCGTGCCCACGAGTGGACGCTCAAGGAACTCGCGCGCAACTTGCTGCACAACGCCATACGGCATACACCAGAGGGCGGGGAACTGCACATCACCCTGGAACAAGACGCTGAAACGGGCCAGGGTTGCCTCACCATTCAAGACAGTGGCCCGGGCATTTCTGCGGAGCTGAAGGACAGGCTGTTCCAACCATTCGCAACCGCGAGTGGAGCACTGCACGGCACCGGCCTGGGCTTGTCCATCTGCCACTCCATCGTGCAGACCTTGGGTGGCCAGATAGACCTGCGCAACCGAAAAGACACCGACCCCGCCAGCAAAGGGCTGCGCGCCACGGTCTGCCTGCCCCTGGCCGAGGCTCACTCGACGATGACGTAAACCTTCGTCACAGTCTCCAGCACCTCGAAAGAGCCCTCGAAACCGGGCGGAATATGGATGGCCTGGCCGGGGCCCGCCTCTTGCATGCCGCCGCTGGCCGCGTGCACACGACAGCGGCCCTGCAACACCGTGAAAACCTCGCGCTCCGTAGGCCCGAAGGCAATGCGCCAATGCCCGGGTTCACAACGCCACACGCCGGTACTCAACGTGCTGGCGCCTGCAAGCTCGGCGTCCAGGGCATTCCAGGTTTCGCGCAGCGGGTTACCTGCCAGCAGCCGCTCCGGTTTGGGGCGCGAAAATTCGGCCTCACCAGATACCGGCAGGCCAAAACGCAACAAGTCAGCGGCAGACATGGCGGCAGAAACGTCAGGCACGCGGCAGGGTCACGCCGTGCTGCCCTTGGTACTTGCCGCCGCGGTCCTTGTAACTGACCTCGCAAACGTCGTCCTCGTCGCTCTCGAAGAACAGCACCTGCGCGCACCCCTCGCCTGCGTAGATCTTGGCGGGCAGCGGCGTGGTGTTGCTGAACTCCAGCGTCACATAGCCTTCCCATTCGGGCTCGAACGGCGTCACGTTGACGATGATGCCGCAGCGCGCATAGGTGCTCTTGCCCAGGCAGATGGTCAGCACATTGCGGGGAATGCGGAAATACTCCACCGTGCGAGCCAGGGCGAAGCTGTTGGGCGGGATGATGCAGACATCGCTGTGGATGTCGACGAAGCTCTTTTCGTCAAAATTCTTTGGGTCCACCACGGTGCTGTGGATGTTGGTGAACACCTTGAATTCCGGGGCGCAGCGGATGTCGTAACCATAGCTGCTAGTGCCGTAGCTGATGACCTTGCGCCCATCCACATGCCGTACCTGGCCGGGTTCGAACGGCTCGATCATGCCGTGCTGTTCAGCCATGCGGCGTATCCACTTGTCGCTCTTGATGCTCATGGGTGTTGCTCCAGTTGGGCAGATTGTAGGCACTTCGCCTGATAGCAACGGGCAAGTTTGCAAGCGATGCAGCAACGTAGGGCGCGTCCTACTCCGCGCCACAGACTTCCCTACTAAAAAATCAGACTGAACCGATATGCCAATTTTGACAAACACATATGCTCAAGCAGACATGCTAGTGGAGGCAATCCCGACGCATTGATACGGCTTCAAACCACTCACCCAGAAATTTCATCATGCTCAAAAACATGCGCATTGCACTGAAACTGAGCTTCAGTTTCGCGTTGGTCATATTGCTGGCAGTCATCGCCCTGGCGGTTTCGCTCAAATCGTCGGAAGCGCTTTACGACATTGCCAACGACATCACCGACAACGCCTACCCAAAGGTGCAAATCGCCAACGACCTGACCAACATGCTGGACGACATGCGGGTCACCTCCCGCGACTTGATTCTGAGGACGGGCGCAAAGGACATCGCGCAGGTGGAAGCGCAGCAGGATGAACTCATCAAATCGGTGGAAGAAAACATCAAGAACCTGAAATCCCTGCTGAACGAACCCGATGAAGAGCGGCTTTACAAGGAAATCATCGAGCATTGGGCAGCGTTTCGTGTGATCGCCAAAGAAGTAAAAACCCTGGCCAGCGACAACAAGAACGACGAGGCCACTGCGCTGCTCTATGGGCGGTTTGCTGAAGTCATTGCCAAGTACGACGAAGCGCTCAACGCAATGGTGGAGCTTCAGGAGGCTTCGTTCAGCGAGAACGCCAAACAAGCCGATACATCGTTCGAGGAAGGCAAAGTCGTCGGGCTTGTCATGGTTGCCCTGCTTGTGTTGATGGGGGCGGTGATCACCTTCTTCCTGGTCCGCATCATTACCCGCCCACTGGCGGAATCCGTAGCCGTTGCCAACGCCATTGCTGCGGGAGATCTGAGCAGCAAGATCGAAGTGGACTCGAAAGACGAGACCGGTCAACTCAAAGCGGCCATGCAATCGATGCAAGCCAGCCTCAGCGGTGTCGTCGGTGAAATACGAGATATTGTTGCCGCTGCCAACCGTGGCAACTTCAATAACAAGATGAGTCTCAACGGTAAGGCCGGCTACACCCAGGAGTTGTCCGAACTGCTCAACCAGCTGAGCGACACGGTGGACACCGCCTTCAAAGACACCATCTACGTGGCCGAGGCGCTGGAGCGCGGCAACCTCACGCGCACCGTCACCCGCGACTACCAGGGTGCCTTCGATCAGGTCAAGCAAAGCCTGAACAACACGGTGGCCAAGCTCGCGCAGACCATCAGCGAGGTCAATGCCACCTCCGACACCATCGCCAGTGCCACCCAGCAGGTCTCGTCCACCGCGCAGAGCCTGTCTCAAGCCTCTTCCGAGCAAGCTGCCAGCGTGGAAGAAACCACCGCCTCCATCGAAGAGATGGCCGCCAGCATCAACCGCAACACCGACAACGCCCGCGTGGCCGACGGCATGAGCGCCGATGGCTCCAGGAAAGCCGCCGAAGGCGGCCAGGCCGTCAGCGAGACGGTAGGCGCCATGAAGGACATCGCGCAGAAGATCGGCATCATCGACGACATCGCCTACCAGACCAACTTGCTGGCCTTGAACGCTGCGATTGAAGCGGCCCGTGCCGGTGAACACGGCAAGGGCTTTGCCGTGGTGGCCGCCGAGGTGCGCAAGCTCGCCGAGCGCAGCCAGGTGGCCGCGCAGGAAATCGGCCAGCTCGCCAGCAACTCCGTGGGACTGGCCGAGCGCGCGGGCAAGCTGCTCGACGAGATCGTGCCCGCCACCAAGAAGACGGCCGAACTGGTGCAGGAGATCACCGCCGCCTCGCAAGAGCAAAGCGCCGGGGTCACGCAGGTCAACGCTGCCATGGGGCAGTTGAACCAGATCACCCAGCAAAACGCCAGCGCCTCCGAAGAACTGGCGGCCACCGCCGAGGAGATGAGCGGTCAGGCCAACAACCTGCAGCAGTTGATGGCCTTCTTCCAGGTGGGTAACGGGCAGGGCAGCGGGCAGGCGCAAGGCGCCACGCGGGCTGCAGCGGTGCGTCAGGGCAGCACCATCGGTGCACCGGCTGGTGCACCCAAGGCCACGGCTGCGCAACCGCGCAAGTCTCTGGGCCACAACGGTGTGGACGAGTCCAGCTTCGCGCGCTTTGCCTGAAGGGGAGCGGCCATGACGCAAGCTTCCACACCCGTGTCCACGCCGGACACTCCTGGCAGCATGCTGCCCGCGCTGTTGGCCGCCAACTCCACGGCCAGCGAGCAACAGCAGCAGTACCTCACCTTCACCCTGGCCGAGGAGATGTTTGCCATCGGCATCCTATCCATTCGCGAGATCCTGGAGTACGGCCAGCTCACCGAGGTGCCGATGACGCCGACCTTCATCCGCGGTGTCATCAACCTTCGTGGCGCGGTGGTGCCCGTCATCGATCTGGCCGTGCGCTTCGGCCGCCAGCCGCGCGAGGTGACCAAGCGCACCTGCATCGTCATCATCGAGACCGCCGCAGACGGCACGAACGGTGCCGGGCAGACCCAGCAGATGGGCATCGTGGTGGACGCGGTGTCCGAGGTGCTGGAGATACCGCCGTCAGAGATCGAGCCACCCCCGGCGTTTGGCGCGCGCATCCGCATCGACTTCATCAAGGGCATGGGCAAGATCGCGGGCAAGTTCGTCGTCATCCTCGACGTCAACCGCATCCTCTCGCTCAATGAGGTGGCCGTCGTCGCAGCCATGCAGCAGGAGGCGTTGGCGGCCTGACATCGACCCCGCCCTGCGGTCACTCGTGCCTCAGGGCCTCGATGGGGTCCAGCCGCGCCGCGCGACGTGCGGGGAAGTACCCGAACAGCACGCCAATGCCCGCAGAGAACACGAACGCCAGCACGTTCACGCCCACGTTGAACACGAAGGGCACGTTCATGAGTGCAGAGAGGCCCAAGCTGGCTGCCAGCGCCAGGGCCATGCCCACCAAACCGCCCAGCGCCGCCAGCACCACGGCCTCAATCAGGAACTGCAGCAGCACCTCACGCTCAAGCGCACCAATGGCCAGGCGCAGGCCGATCTCGCGTGTGCGCTCGGTCACGCTCACCAGCATGATGTTCATGATGCCGATGCCTCCCACCAGCAGGCTTACTGCCGCCACAGCACCGAGCAACATGGTCATGACCCGGGTGGTGCCAGAGAGCGTTTCGCCCAGCTGCTTGGTGTCGAGCACGTTGAAGTTGTCCTCGTCACCCTCCGCCAGTTTGCGCCGCTCCCGCAGCAGTTGGGTCACACCGCGCTTGACGCTGTCGGCGTCGGCCCCCTCCACCATGGACACCAGCAGGGTGTGCACGCGCGTGTGCCCCACCACTCGGCGGTGGATGGTGTTGATGGGCATAAGCACCAAGTCGTCCTGATCGTTACCAAAGGCGCCTTGCCCTTTCGAGCCCAGCACGCCGATCACTTCGCAGGACATCTGCCGCACACGCACCGCGCTGCCCACGGGCGAGGTGTTGCCGAACAACTCGCGCCGCACGGTTTCGCCAATCAGGCACACGGCGGCCCCGGCGCGCAGTTCGTCATCCGTGAAGTCACGGCCGTCAGTGACGCTCCAGTTGCCTGTGACCAGCCACTCGTTGGTGCTGCCGATGATGCTGCTGGACCAGTTGCGCCCCATGGCCACCACGGTGGTACTGGTGCGGGTTTCTGGCGCGGTGGTGAGCACGCCGCCAATCTGCGACGCTATGGCTTCAGCGTCGCCCAGCTTGAACGATGGAGCAAAAAAGCCGCCACTGCCCGGACCTAACCGTTGGCCAGGGCGCACCTGCAGCAGGTTGGTGCCCAGTCCGGAAATTTGCGTCTGTATGGCCAGAGTGGCGCCATTGCCCACGGTGACCATGGTGATGACCGCCGCCACCCCGATGACGATGCCCAGCACCGTTAGGAAGGAGCGCAGCAGGTTGCGCCGGATGGAGCGGATGGCGAGGATGAGCGTGTTGAAGAACATCAGTGCACCCCTGCCACGGCCACAGACAGGCCCGTCGTGCCGTTGTGGTGCTCGAGTTCCACCACGCCGTCGCGGAAATGAACGATGCGCCGCGCGTAAGCGGCAATGTCGTGTTCGTGCGTGACCATGAGCACCGTGATGCCAAACTCGCGGTTGAGGCGCTGGATGAGCTCCATGATCTCGTGGCTGCGCTGGGAGTCCAGGTTGCCAGTGGGTTCGTCGGCCAGCAGCACTTGCGGCTCGGTGACGATGGCCCGTGCAATGGCCACGCGCTGCTGCTGACCGCCGGACAGTTCGGCAGGTGTGTGGTGTTCCCAACCCTCCAGGCCCACGGCCTGCAAGGCGCGCCGGGCGGCGGCGTGGCGCTGTGCGGCGGGCTCACCCCGGTACACCAGGGGCAGTTCCACGTTTTCTTGCGCCGTGGTACGCGCCAGCAGGTGAAAGCCCTGGAACACGAAACCAAAGAAACGACGACGCAGGCGTGCCCGCTCGTCGCGGGAGAGGGATTGCACCGGAATCCCCTGAAACAGGTATTCCCCGGTGGTGGGCGTGTCCAGGCAGCCCAGCAGGTTCATGGCGGTGGACTTGCCTGAGCCACTGGGGCCCATGATGGCAACGAAATCCCCGCGCTCGATGGAAAGGTCCACCCCCTTGAGCGCCTGGAACGCCGTGTTGCCCTGGCCATAGACCTTGGTGATGCCCCGCAGCTCGATGAGCGGCGTTCCCGTCGTGGGTTCACTCATTTGGCGGCCCCGGCGCTCATCAGCCCGGTGATCACGGCCATGCCTTCCTGCAAGCCTTCACCAGAGACTTCGGTGTTGCGGCCGTCACTGATGCCGGTGGTGACCTGCATGGCCTGGGGCTGACCGTCCTTGAGCACCCATATCTGGCGCACGCCACCACTGCGTTCAGCCCGCGCAGTCTTGGTACCGCTGCTGGGCATGCGCGGGAACATCTTGGACAGCACCCCACTGCCCTGTTGTGCCGCTGCATTGCCATTGGGCGGCGTGAAGCGCAACGCGGTGTTGGGCACCAGCAGCACGCCCTTGCGTTCGGTGGCCACGATGCTGGCCGTGGCCGTCATACCGGGGCGCAGGCTCAGGTCGGCGTTGTCCACGTCGAGCGTGGTGACGTAGGTGACCACGTTCTCCGTCTTCGTGGAGCCGTAGTCCACCCGGGTTACCTCAGCCGGGTAACGGCGGTTGGGGTAGGAAC
The DNA here is from genome assembly GCA_041913045.1 of Burkholderiaceae bacterium. Classification (GTDB taxonomy): domain Bacteria; phylum Pseudomonadota; class Gammaproteobacteria; order Burkholderiales; family Burkholderiaceae_C; genus CAMLOF01. The sequence continues at coordinate 177,564 of JAYSGB010000002.1, forward strand.
TGACGGTGAAGGTGGCCTTTTGAGCAGGCTTGACCACGCCCACATCAGCCTCGTCCACGTACACCTCCAGCCGCAGTTCCTTGAGGTCTTGCGCAATGGAGAAGAGCGTGACCGCCTGCAAGGAAGCGGCCACCGCGTTGCCCGGATCGACCGAGCGCGTGAGCACTACGCCGTCGATGGGTGAGCGGATCGACGCTTTGGAGAAGTTGGTTTCGTTGGTAGACAGGGTGGCCTGTGCCTGTTGCACGGCGGCGCGGGCGCCGGCCTCAGTGGCCACGGCGCGGTCCACGGCAGCGCGTGCGCTGTCGAGTTCGGCAGCAGAAGGCACCTTGCCGCCAGACAGGCGTGCCACTTCCTCCTGGCGCTCCAGTTGTGCCTTGGCCTCCTTGAGGGTGGCTGTGGCCTGCGCGACCTGCGCCTGGGCCGATGCCAGCGCGGCGCGTGAGCTGTTCACCTGATCCTGCAGCTTGGCAGTGTCCAGCACCACCAGGACCTGCCCCTTCTTGACGCGGTCGTTCTTGTCCACCAGCACCTCGCGCACGGTGCCTGAAAGTTCGCTGCCCACGTTGACCAGCCGCGTGGGCTGCAGCGTGCCGTTGGCCGAGACGGTGAGCGTGAGGTCGCCCGTGCGCAAGGACTCGGTCACGAAGCTGGGCGCGGCCTTGCTCTTCTGGGCGGACAGGTAGTAATACCCGCCCCCGGCGAACACAGCCACAGCCAGCACAGCGCCCCACAGCAACGGGCGCTGCCACCAGCGTGGCGGCCTGTCTTCACCCAGCAGGGCATGCACGTCATCGGATGGAGTAGAAGACTTGGTTTTCATGGGGTGTTGGAAGAAATGGCTTGCACGGCGCGTTCGGCATCGGCAGCGGTCCAGCCGCCGCCCAGGGCTTTGTAGAGCCGCACGTGGTCCGCGCTCCAGGTGGCGCGGGTGGTTTCCAGTTCGCTTTGCGCAGAAAGCAGCGTGCGCTGCGTGTCGAGCAAGGTGGGGTAGTCGATAAGACCGCTGGCGTAGCGCTGGCGGGCCATCAACTCGGCGTTGGACGCGGCTTCTGCAGCGGCCTCCAGCCGGGCCAGGCGTTCGCGGTTGCCGTCGAGCGCCACCAAGGCGTCTTCCACGTCCTGCAGCGCTGTCAGCACGGCCTGCTCGTGCGCCAGTCGCGCCTGCTCCAGCGCAGCCTGCTGCACACGCACTTGGGCGCGGGCCGCGCCGCCATCGAGCAACGAAGCGGAGACGCTGGCCAACAAACTGCGCGTAAGTGCCGAAACATCCAGCAAGTCACCCAGGCGGGGGGCCGCCAGGCCCAGCGTGCCGCTGAGCGAAAAACTGGGAAAGCGGTTCGCATCCGCCTGATGCACACGCGCCCAGGCAGCCACCACCTTTTGTTCTGCCACGCGCACATCTGGCCGCTGGCGCAGGGCGTCTGCGGGAAAACGCATGGCCAACTGCGCCGGGGGTTGCGGCACGCCCAGCAGCGCGGCGTCGCCCGCCTGGGCGAGTTCGCGCTGCAAGGCGCCGGGTACGCGGCCCGTGAGCACCGCCAGCGCATTCAGCGTCTGCTGGATGCTGGTCTCCAGGGCTGGCAAGGACGCACGGGTCTGCTCGACAGCGGCGCGCGCCTGCTCCAGGTCCAGGGAAGATGCCAAGCCAGCCTGTACGCGCCATTGGGTCAGTTGCTGCGATTCGACCTGCTTGGCCAGGCTGTCGCGCGCCAGGCGCAAACGTGTCTGATAGCCCCGCAGTTGAATGGCGTTGACTGCCACCTCGGCGGCCAGGCTGACACGCGCCTGGCCCAGGTTGGCGGCAGCGGCTTGCAGGTCGGCCTCGCTGGCGGTCTCGGAACTGCGGCGGGCACCAAAAACGTCGGGCTCCCAGCTCGCGTCAAAACCCGCGCGGAAGGTGTTGCCCGTGGCGTTGTCACCGGCCTTGCTGCGCTGAGCGGAACCGGATGCCCCCACCTGAACCGCGCCCGAGGCGGCTGTCACATCACGTTGTGCGCGGGCCTGCTGCAAAACGGCTTGAGTGCTGCGCAAGCTCTGGTTGGCCTGCAGGGCCTGCTCTACCCAACGGCTGAGCAGTGGGTCGTTGAAGGCCTGCCACCACGTGGCCACAGCCTCTGCGTCGGCAGAGGCCACGGTGCCTTGCGGCGCGCGGCTCCACTGGGCGGGAACGTCAACCGAAGAAGCTGGCACCTCGTTGGGCGCAAGGCTGGCACAACCGGCCAGCACCAAGGCAGAAACCGCAACAACCGCTCTTACAGCGAACAAGCCTGGCCCGGGGGCCGCTTCACGTAGCCTGAACTGAGGAGGAAAACGCATGGATACCCTGTGTCTCGCCGCAACGGATTCGAGCGGCCATACGTATAGTGTGGCGCAATCGTTTTTCGTTCCGACGACACATGGGTAAAGGCCGTGTAAAGCCCCCTTGTATAGGGCCGGGTCAACCCGCCGCTATGACGGTGCGCTGCACCAGCCGGTCGTCTCCCAGCACGATGAGCGCGAACAGCAGCTCTTCCAGGTTGTCTGCCTGCGCGGTCTTGCGTGCGAGCAGTGGCGTGGCGGCGGGATTGATGACGAGGAAGTCCGCCTCGCAACCCGGAACAAGGTTGCCCACCACGCCATCCAGCCCCAAGGCACGTGCAGCACCCGCTGTGTGCTGCCACCACAGTTGGCTGGGCGCCAGGCTAACCCCCTGCTTGGGCAGGCCGCCACCCGTAACGCTGGCCCGCCCCACATGGTAGGCCGCCAGCATGGTGTGGAAAGGACTGAAGCTGGTGCCGCCGCCCACGTCGCTGGCCAAGCCGTAGCGGAAGCCCGTGCGTTCGGCGCTGGCGTAGTCAAAGAACCCGCTGCCCAGGAACAGGTTGCTGGTAGGGCTGACGGCGGCGGCGGTGCCGGTCTCACGCATCAGGGCTCGGTCGGTGTCGTCCAGGTGGATGCAGTGGGCGTAGATGGCGCGTTCGCGCAGCAGGCCGAAATCGCCATACACACCCAGGTAGCTGCGCGCGTTGGGGTACAGCTCCTGCACCCAGCGCACCTCGTCCACGTTTTCGGCCACGTGGGACTGCACCCACACGTCGGGATAACGCGTAGCCAATTCGCCCGCGCCACGCATCTGCGCGTCGGAGCAGCTGGGCGCAAAACGTGGCGTGATGGCGTAGCCCAGCCGCCTCTGGCCATGCCAGCGCTGGATGAGGGCCTCGGTGTCGATCAGGCTCTGCTCGGTCTGGTCGCGCACGCCGTCTGGGGAATGGCGGTCCTGCAGCACCTTGCCTGCGATCAGGCGCAGGCCGCGCTCCAGGGCGCGACTCATCAGGGCGTCCACCGAGGCTGGATGGGACGTGGCGAAGGTCAACGCGGTGGTCACGCCATTGCGAGCCAGCTCGTCCAGGAAGAAACCGGCCACCTCGCCAGCGTAGGCGGGGTCGTGAAAGCGGGATTCGTGCGGGAAGGTGTAGTGTTCCAGCCAAGGCAGCAGGCCTTCGGCGGGTGAACCGATCACATCGGTCTGCGGGTAGTGGATATGGAGGTCCACAAAGCCAGGGGTTATGAGTCGCCCAGGCAGCTCTTCGATGGACACACCGGGAAAACGCTCCGCCAGTTCCCGGTAGGCGCCTACGGCACGCACCAGGCGTGGCCCTTTTGCCCCGTCCGGCCCAGGGCCGACCACCAGCAGCCCGTCGGACTCGTAACGGGGTGTGGAAAGGTCTGCGTCGGGGTCGAACCAGAGAATGGCGGCGCGGTAGGCTTTCATGGCGGCTAGCTTATCGCGTACAGCGCTGGGGCGCATACCAATGGCCCGATAGTTGTTATGCGAAGCACATACACACTTGGGGGCTTGACAGCTTTGCTACGCTGAATGTGAGGGCCATTCCGGCCCCGAAACCTACTGTTTTGAGAAAGGAAACCACCATGCTTCAACGCCACCTCCTGTCCATCGCAGCCTGCATCGGCCTGCTCTGCGCGCCAGCCTGGGCGCAGGAACACAGCGACAAGGAGATCAAGGAAGACATTCAACGCCACCGTGCCATGGCCGCCGCACACGAGGCTGCCGCCAAGTGCCTGGAATCGGGCAAGGGCGAAAAGGTGTGCCAGGAAGAACTGCAAAAGGCCTGCAAGGGGCTGGCGCTGGGCAAGTCCTGCGGCATGCGCCACGCGCATTGATGCTGAGCCCGGCAGGGTTTTGAGAGCGGGCGGACAATGTTGACTTTGCCATTCACGGGAAGAACCCAACCATGACCGCCCGCCTCAAGATCGATTTTGTGTCCGATGTTTCCTGCCCCTGGTGCGCGATTGGGTTGGCGTCGCTGGAAAAGGCCATTGCACGCCTGGACGGCGAGGTGAGCGTCGATTTGCGGTTTCAACCGTTCGAGCTGAACCCGCAGATGCCGTCTGGCGGGCAGGACGTGACTGAACACCTGACCGAGAAATACGGCTCCACGCCCGAGCAGCAAGCCCAGATCCGCGAGACCATCCGCCAGCGCGGAGCGGACGTGGGTTTTGTTTTCAATGCGGCGGGCCGTGGCCGCATCTGGAACACTTTTGACGCACACCGCTTGCTGCACTGGGCGGCAGTGGAACACCCTGCCCTGCAGCCTGCGCTGAAGAAGGCCCTGTTGGTGGCCTACCACGGCCAGGCGCGCAGCATGGAGTCGCACGAGGTGCTGCTGGATGTGGCAGGCCAGGTGGGCTTGCCCCTGGAGCGTGCACAAGCTATTCTGGCGAGCGACGAATTCGCGCAGGACGTGCGGGAGCACGAAGCCTTCTACACCGGGCACGGCATCAATTCGGTGCCCGCCGTCGTCATCAACGACAGGCACCTGATCTCGGGCGGCCAGCCGCCCGAGGTGTTCGAGCAGGCGCTGCGGCAGATCGCTTCAGGCGCGGCCTGAGCGGGCCGAACGGTGGCCCTGGGCGCGGTTCAGTCGTGCTCGCGCAGATGGGTGAAGTAGTCCTTGAGCTGGTGTTCCCAGCTGCGTTTTGACGCTTCGTCAGCAAAGCTGGCCTCGAAGCTGTTCCACGCCAACTGGTAGGCGTGGCGCACTTCCAGGTCGAGCGCTGCGAAGAGCTGCAGGTAGTTCTCGTTCAGGTAGCCGCCAAAGTAGGCCGGGTCGTCTGAATTGACGGTGGCGCGCAAGCCTGCGTCGAGCAGTTGGCGCATGTTGTGCTGCGCCATGGTGGGGAACACGCACAGCTTCACGTTGGACAGTGGGCACACCGTCAAGGGTACCTGTTCGTTGGCCAGGCGCTGCATCAGGGCCGGGTCTTTGACCGACTGCACACCGTGGTCTATGCGCTCGGCCTTCAACACATCCAGCGCGCTCCAGATGTAGGCTGGCGGCCCCTCTTCGCCCGCGTGGGCCACCACATGCAAGCCCAGTTCGCGGCACTTGGCGAACACGCGCGCAAATTTCTCAGGCGGGTGGCCCAGCTCGCTGGAATCCAACCCCACGCCGATGAAGTAGTGACGATAAGGCAGCGCGGCCTCCAGGGTGGTGAAGGCGTCTTCTTCGCTCAGGTGACGCAGGAAGCACAGGATGAGCTTGGCGCTGATGCCGAATTCCTGGTGCGCGCGCTGGCAGGCGTGGTGCAGCCCGAGGATGACCGTTTCCATGGGCACGCCGCGCGCGGTGTGGGTCTGGGGGTCGAAGAAGATTTCGGTGTGCAGCACGTTTTCTGCTGCGGCCTTTTCCAGGTAGGCCCAGGCCATGTCGAAAAAGTCCTCCTGCTTGAGCAGCACGCTCGCGCCAGCGTAGTAAATGTCGAGGAAGCTCTGCAAGTCCTTGAAGGCGTAGGCCGCACGCAACTCTTCCACGCTGGCGTAGGGCAGTTTCACATGGTTGCGCTCGGCCAGCTTGAAGATCAGTTCTGGCTCGAGCGAGCCTTCGATGTGGATGTGCAGTTCGGCCTTGGGCATGCGGCGCAGCACATGGGGCAGACGAGCGGGCGAGACGTGAGGTACGTGGAACATCAGCAGACTCCGAAGGTGACGCCCAGGCGGGCAAGGTAGCGCCGGTAGGCACTGGAAACACGATCGGCCGGACCATGCACCTCGCGCACGGGCGCGTTGGCGGTGGCCGGCAACCGCTTGGGTTGTTGGGATTCGATGATGGGCTTGTCCTGCGCGAAAACGGCGTCCTGGAAGCGGCGCAGATCGTCGTCGCTGGAGGCGTCTTTGAAGGTGGCCATGGCAAACCAGGCTGTGCAGGATTCCGGCGTGCGCGGGCAGATGAAGAGCGCGATGGCGTTGCGGGTGCCCTGCTCTTCGGTGGCGTCTTTGGACAGCACTGCCGTGTAGGGTGCGGGCACGTCGTAGCGGTAGGCGATCCAGGCACCTTCGTTCGCACCCGCGTAGGCGCGCGGCTGCCAGGCTTTGCATTGGTTGACCGTGACCCCCTCGGGCGATTCGCGCACGTCTCCGGGGTCCACCTGGGCATGATCGGGCGTACCCAGCCAGCCTTCGTGGACGAAGCCGAAGTGGCTTAAATCCAGGAAGTTTTCCACCAGACGCGGCGCGCTGGTGGCCACGTCATAGGGACCGCAAAGCAACTGGCGCCAGCCAGCCGCCTCGCCCTGGGCAAAATGCGGGGGTGCCAGCAAGGGCTCCGGCAACCCGGGCGCTGGTGGGGCCAAGCGCACCCACACCAGGCCATGGCGTTCCTGTGCTTCAAACACCTGGGCGCAATGGCTGGCTGGGGGCACAAAGGCCGGCTGCACCGGCACATGCATGCAGCGCCCGCCAGCCTCGAAGCGCCAGCCGTGGTAGGGGCAGGCCAACTGCCCTTCGGTTACCCGCCCCAGCGACAAGCGCGCGCCCCGGTGCGGGCAGCGATCAGCCCAAGCATGCACGGCACCTTGGTCGTCGCGCCACAGCACCAGCGGTTCGTCCAACAGCGTGGCAGCAACAGGCTGCTTGGCCACTTCAGCGGCAGCCACCACGGGGTGCCAGAGGGTACGCTCTATCGCTTGCATATTGGGGTCCAGCCTACCAGAACTGGCCCTGTCAACGCCAGCCCGAACCATGAAAAAAAGCCACCGGGCTTGCGGCCACGGTGGCTTGCCTTGACCTGAATCAGATCAGTTGGGCAGCTTGCCTTCCACGCCCTTGACGTAGAACTTGATGCCACCCAGGAAGGCGTCGTCGGCAACCTGGTCCTTGGCCAGCACGTCCTTGCCGGACTGGTCCTTGATCGGGCCCTTCCAGATGGCGAAGGAGCCGTCTTTCAGACCGGCCTTGACGGTGTCGATCTTGGCCTTGACATCGGCGGGCACGTCTTCAGCGATGGAGACCATGTCGATCGCGCCTTCTTTGTGGCCCCACCACACGGAACCAGTGCTCCAGGTGCCTTCCAGGGCGTCCTTGGTGGCCTTGATGTAGTACGGACCCCAGTTGATGACGGCGGAACCCAGGTGAGCCTTGGGACCGTAGGCGGTCATGTCGGAATCCCAGCCGAAGGCGCGCTTGCCCATTTTCTCGGCGGTCTGCAGCACGGCAGAAGAGTCGGTGTTCTGCATCAGCACGTCGGCGCCGCCGTTGATGAGCGACGTGGCGGCTTCGGTTTCCTTCGGCGGATCGAACCAGCCGTTGACCCACACGACCTTGGTCTTGACCTTCGGGTTGACCGACTGCGCACCCAGCGTGAAGCTGTTGATGTTGCGGATCACCTCGGGGATTGGGATGGAAGCCACCACGCCCAGCGTGTTGGTCTTGGTCATGGCACCGGCAATCACGCCAGCCATGTACGCGCCTTCATAGGTGCGGCTGTCGTAGGTGCGCATGTTCTCGGCGGTCTTGTAGCCGGTGGCGTGCTCGAACTTCACGTCCTTGAAGTCGGGGGCAACCTTGAGCATGGGCTCCATGTAGCCAAAGGTGGTGCCGAAGATCAGCTTGTTGCCCTGGCCAGCCAGGTCACGCAGCACGCGCTCGGCGTCAGCGCTCTCGGGAACGTTTTCCACGAAGGAGGTGACGACCTTGTCGCCAAATTCCTTTTCGACCGCCTTGCGGCCGTTGTCGTGGGCGAAGGTCCAGCCGCCGTCGCCCACAGGGCCAACGTAGGCAAAGGCGATCTTCAGCGGCTCGGCCTTGGGTGCCTCGGTCACGGGAGCGGGCGCGGGAGCCGGTGCCGGCTCCTCTTTCTTGCCACAGCCTACGAGCGCGGCGCTGGCCAGCGCGGTGAGCGCAGCCACCTTGAGCCAGGAACGTTTGTTCAGGTTGGTCATATCGACTCCAAAGAGCGGTGTTGATGAAACGGAAACGGCGAAAACGAAATTATGAGCCCGGATAGAACGGTTTGCCGATGGAGCTGGGCATGTTCACACGAATCCACTGCGGATTGCGCGAGATAAGCACCAGTACCACCACCGTTGCCAGGTAGGGCAGCATGGTCAGGAACTGGCTCGGCACGTTGACACCGATGCCCTGCAGATGGAACTGGAGCATGGTGACACCGCCGAACAGGTACGCTCCCAGCAAGACGCGTGCCGGGCGCCAGGTGGCGAAGGTGGTGAGCGCCAGGGCAATCCAGCCCTTGCCCGCGATCATGCCTTCCACCCACAGGGGGGTATAGACGGTGGACACGTAAGCGCCCGCCAGCCCGCACAAGGCACCGCCTGCCACCACAGCCATCAGGCGGATGCGGCGCACCGGGTAGCCCAGGGCGTGCGCAGATTCGGGGCTTTCGCCCACGCTGCGCAGCACCAGCCCGGCGCGGGTACGGTAGAGGAACCAGATGAGCCCGATGGTGAGCGCCACGCCAACGTACACCATGGGGTGGTGACGGAACAAAGCGCTACCAAGGAAGGGAATGTCGGCCAGCAACGGAATGGCGTGTTGCGCCTGCTCGGGCAACTTGGCCTGCACGTAAGACGTGCCAGCAAATGCCGAGAAACCCGCACCGAAAAGCGACAGCGCCAACCCGGTGGCGTACTGGTTGGTGTTGAGCCAGATGACCAGCACCCCGAAGATGACTGCCAGTACAGCACCAGCGAGCATGCCCGCACCAAACCCGGCCAGCGTGCTGCCGGTGTGCACCACCGTGGCAAAACCGGCCAGGGCGGCGCAGAGCATCATGCCCTCGGCCCCCAGGTTGACGATGCCTGCCTTTTCGTTGATGAGCAGCCCCAGCGAGGCGATGGCCAGAACAGTGCCCGCGTTGAGCGAGGCGGCGATGAGCAGAGCCGTGGATTCCATGGTCACTTCCTCAGCTTGATGCGGTAGGCGATGAGCGTGTCGCAGGCCAGCAGCGCAAACAGCAGCAGCCCCTGAAACACCCCGGTGATGGACTTGGGCAGTCCCAGGCGCGACTGCGCCAGTTCACCGCCGATGTAGAACATGCTCATGAGGATGGCGGAGAACACAATGCCCAGCGGATGCAGCCGCCCCACGAATGCGACGATGATGGCAGCAAAGCCATAACCCGCAGGCACATACGGCGTGAGCTGACCGATAGGCCCGGCCACCTCCAGCGCCCCCGCCAAGCCAGCCGCCGCACCCGACACGAGCAAGGCAATCCACAAGGCCCGCCGGGACGAGAAGCCCGCGTAACGTGCCGCTGCCGGAGCCAGCCCACCCACCTGCTGGGCAAAGCCCGAGTAGGTGCGGAACAGGTACACCCACACGGCAGCCACGCCTGCCAGCGCCAGCACCAGGCCGATGCTGACGCGCGAGCCGTCAAACAGCCGCGGCACCATGGCCACCTTTTCGAAAGTCTTGGTCTGCGGGAAATTGAAGCCCAGGGGGTCTTTCCACGGCCCGTAGACCAGGTAGTTGAGCACCTGCACCGCCACATACACCAGCATCAGGCTGACGAGAATTTCGTTGGCATTGAAGCGGTCGCGCAGCAAGGCAGTGATGCCCGCCCACACCATACCGCCCAGCACACCGGCCAGCAGCACGGCGGGCACGATCCAGGGGCCGGTGGTCTTGTCGGCCAGCAGGGCCACGCCCCCGGCGCAGATGGCACCGATGACGAACTGCCCCTCTGCGCCGATGTTCCACACGTTGGAGCGGAAGCACACGGCCAAACCCAGCGCAATGAGCAGCAACGGGGTGGCCTTGACCATCAACTCGCCCACGGCGTACCAGGACTTGAGTGGCTCCACAAAGAACACCTGCAGGCCACGCACCGGGTCTTTGCCCAGCGCCGCGAACAGGATGACGCCGATGACGACGGTGATGACCAGCGCCAGCAAGGGCGAGGCATAACTCCAGGCCTTGGAAGGCTGGGGCCGGACTTCAAGCTTGAGCATGGGCCACCTCCTCTTGCGCAACGGCTTTCACCGGCGCGTCCCACAAGCCCGACATCCATTCCCCGATGCGCTCGACGGTGGCGTCGGAGCGCATCACGCTGGGCGACAGGCGCCCCTTGGCAATCACGTGCATGCGGTCACATATTTCAAACAATTCGTCCAGCTCCTCGCTCACCACCAGCACGGCGCAACCCGCGTCGCGCAGGGCCAGTATCTCGCCACGTATCTGGGCAGATGCGCCCACGTCCACGCCCCAGGTGGGCTGGCTGACGATGAGCAGTTTGGGTTTGGCCTCGATCTCGCGGCCCACGATGAATTTCTGCAGGTTGCCGCCTGACAGCGACTTGGCAGCCGCGTCCGGCCCGTTGGCCTTGACCTTGTAGCGGGCGATGATGTCGGTGGCCTGCTCGCGCAGCGCCCCCAGCTTGAGCCAACCCATGGAGCCAATGGCGTCGCGCCGCGACAGCAGCAGGTTCTGCGCCAGACTGAGCGTGGGCACCGCCCCTCTGCCCAGGCGCTCTTCCGGCACAAAGTGCAGCCCCATCTTGCGGCGGCGCCCTGGCGCCATGCGGGACACATCTTGCGTGCCCATGCGAATGCTGCCCGCAGGTGAGCGCGGGTTCTCGCCAGACAACGCGTAGAGCAGTTCGCCCTGCCCGTTGCCGGACACGCCCGCAATGCCCACCACTTCGCCAGCGCGCACCTGCAGGGTCACATCGCGCAGGTGGGTGCCGAAGGGGTCATCGCTGGTCAGGCTCAGGCCCTTCACGTCCAGCACCACTTCGCCGGGGGCATAGGCGCGCACGTCCAGGTGCGGCGGTTCGGCCCCAATCATCAGGCGGCTGAGTGAAGCGTTGCTCTCCTGGCGCGGGTCGCAAACGCCCGTGACCTTGCCGCCGCGCATCACCGTGCAGGCGTCGCACAGCTCGCGAATCTCGTGCAGCTTGTGGCTGATGTAGAGGATGCTGCAGCCCTCGCTGGCCAGCTTGCGCAGCACAACGAAGAGCTTTTCCACCGCCTGCGGCGTGAGCACGGACGTGGGCTCGTCCAGGATCAGCAGCTGGGGGTTGGTCAGAAGAGCACGGATGATCTCGACGCGCTGCATCTCGCCCACGCTCAGGCTGTGCACCGGGCGCGCGGGGTCGATGTCCAGCCCATATTCGCGCGCCTTGACGCTGATGCTCTCGCTCACCTCTGCCAGGCTGAGGGATTTGTCCAGACCCAGCCACACGTTCTCGGCCACGGTGAGGGTGTCGAACAGGCTGAAGTGCTGGAACACCATGCTGATGCCCAGCGCACGCGCTTCCTGCGGGTTGCGGATGTGCACCGGCTTGCCGTTGAAGAGCACGGCGCCATCGTCGGGTTTGACGGCACCGTAGATGATCTTCATGAGCGTGGACTTGCCCGCTCCGTTTTCGCCCAGCACGGCGTGCACGCTGCCGGGTGCCACGGTGAGCGATACGTTGTCGTTGGCCACCACGCCTGGGTAGCGCTTGGTGATCTGTGTCAGCTGTAGACGTGCGTGATGACTCATGCGTTGGGGGCGTCGGTGCGTTAGGCTGGGGGGGGTCGGCGGGCGGAGGCCTGCCGGGCGGGTATGGGCGACTCGTCGGGCTGCGACTCGTCTTGCCGCAACGTTGACGCCACCGTCTTGATGCTGTCGCGCAACCACTGGGCTGCAGGCGACGCATGGGTGCGCTCATGCCACAGCTGATAGTACATGAGACGAGGGAAGGCAATGGGGCATGGAAGGATCTCGACGGGCAGCTGGTCTACGAAGCGTTCGCAGAACTTGCGGCCGGTGGTGAGCACAAGCAAACTCGATGCCACCATGGACGGGATCAGGCTGAAGTACGGGCTGCGCACCGTGATGTTGCGGATGAGGCCCAAGGTGCCCAGGTGCATGTCGATGACGCCGCGCCCGCCGGGGTGCATGGGCATGGGCGCGATGTGCTCGGCCTGCAGCCAGGCGTCCACGTCCCAGCCGCGCCGCACGGCAGGGTGCTGGCGCGAGACGAGGCAGACGATCTCGTCGCCGAACAGGCGGCCCAGGTGCAGGTCTTCAGGCGGTTGCGGCCAGTTGCCGATGACCACGTCCACCTCGCCCTGGGCCAGGCGGCGGTGGTAGTCTGAATCACCCGAAAGGGTGTGGATTTCGATGGGGCACAGCGGCGCCTGCGTCTTGAGATGGGTGACCAGCTGCGGCAGGAAAAAGGGGTCGAGGTAATCGCTGGCCGCCAGGGTGAAGGTATGGCGTGCGGTGGCTGGCTCGAAGCGGCGCGCGTCAGAGAACATCACCTCGGCCGCGCGCAGGATGTTGGCTGCAGGTTCGATCATCCGCAACGCCACCGCCGTGGGCACCATGCCCGTACCCGAACGAACCAGCAGCGGGTCGCCCGAAAGCTCACGCAGCCGCCGCAGCGCGGCGCTGACGGCCGGCTGGTACATGCCCAGGCGAAGGGCTGTGCGGGAAACGTTGCGTTCAGTGAGCACGGTATGCAAGACCCGGATGAGATGGAGGTCTATCTTGTCGAAAAGAGTTTGATCCTTCATACCTTGCTTCACATTGGCGGCATACAGTGGCATATATGTTGCTGCCGAGCAGGAAACGCTACCCTAGCGCGCATGACACCGAACGGAACTCCTATGGCTGCCGATAGACCACTGCGATTCGTCCGGCGAGCAGAGATTGTCTCGCTCGCCAATGTACCACCCAGCCGTACGCTGCTGGACCTGCTAAGGGAGGACCTGGGCCTCACCGCCACCAAGGAGGGCTGCGGCGAAGGCGACTGCGGTGCGTGCACCGTGGTGCTGGCCGAACCCGACGGCAAAGGCGTGCGCTACCGGGCCATCAACAGCTGCATCCGCCTGGCGCATTCGGTGGACGGCATGGCGCTGTGGACGGCCGAAGACCTGGCCAGCGACCCGCTGATCGACCGCCAGGGCGCTGACCTGCACCCCGCCCAGCAGGCCATGCTGGACGCCCACGGATCGCAGTGCGGCTTTTGCACGCCGGGTTTTGTGATGAGCCTGTTTGGCATGTACCAGAACCACTGCGCGCGAGGTGACGCCATCGACCGCGCCACCGCGCAGGCCGAACTGTCGGGCAACCTGTGCCGCTGTACCGGCTACCGCCCCATATTGGATGCAGCGCAAGCGATGGAACAGCTGCCCGCCGCACGCGTGGACGAGCGCAAGCTGCGGGGCCTGCTGCGCCAGATTGCCCCGGAAGCCGGCGACGGCGACAAGAACTACCAGGCCCCCACCACGCTGGAGGCGTTGCTGCAGGCCCGTGCCCGGCACCCAGGCGCCCAGGTGGTGGCAGGCTGCACCGACGTGGGCCTGTGGGTAACCAAGGGCCACCAGCAGTACCCCCAGGTGCTGGACGTGACCCGCGCCGCAGAACTGCGCCGCATCGAGCGTTACCCGCACCACATAGCCATTGGGGCAGCAGCCACCCTGACCGACGCCTTTGCCGCGTTGGTGAAAGACCGCCCGCAGTTGGCCGCCTTTGCCGAGCGCTTTGCCGGGTTGCCGGTGCGCAACTCCGGCACGCTGGGCGGCAACGTGGCCAACGGTTCGCCCATTGGAGACAGCATGCCCCTGCTCATTGCCCTGGGCGCGAGCGTGGTGCTGATGCGCTGGGCCGGTCGCGGCCAGCGCGGCCGTGTTGAACACCGCGAACTGGCGCTGGAAGACTTCTACACCGGCTACCGCCAGAACGTGCTGCGCCCCGACGAGCTCCTGGCCTGGATCAAGGTGCCGCGCCCGGGCAAACCCCTCCCTGCTGGGCAACCCAGCGGCAATGGCGAATGGACGCGGGTGTACAAGGTGTCCAAACGGTTTGACGACGACATTTCCGCCGTGTGCCTGGCCATTTCGCTGCAGATTGAGCGGGGCGTGGTGGCCAAAGCCTCCATCGGCGCGGGCGGCGTGGCGGCCACACCGGCACGCGCCACGGCTGCCGAAGCGGCTTTGACCGGCCAGCCCTGGAATGCCGACACCGTGCGCCGCGCCATGGCGGTGCTGCGCGAGTCCTTCCAGCCCATTTCAGACATGCGCGCCAGCGCCCACTACCGCCGCGAGGTGCTGGGCAACCTGCTGTGGCGCTGCTGGCTGGAAAGCAGCACGCCACCGGGCAGCCAGGTCATCAGCCTGGAGCGCCTGCAACCCGCCCTGCTGGGCGCTTCTTCCATACAGGAGGGCACACGATGACCACCCTCTCCCCCCAAAGCGGCGCCTTGGCCGCCGCACTGTCCCCGATCGCCGCCCAGGCCGCCGGTGCCTGCGGGCAATCGCGCCCCCACGAAAGCGCGCGCGCGCAGATCGTGGGCGCCGCCACCTACGTGGACGACATCCCCGAGATCAAAGGCACGCTGCATGCTGCGCCCATCCTCTCGCCAGTGGCGCATGGCCGCCTGCGCGGGGTGGACGCGAGTGCCGCCCTGGCCCTGCCCGGCGTGCGCAACGTGGTGCTGGCCGACGACATTCCCGGCGACAAGATACTGGCCGCCTTTGGGCACGACGAACCCGTGTTCGCCCTGGACACGGTGCAGCACGTGGGCCAGGTGATTGGCCTGGTGCTGGCCGACGACGTGATGAGCGCGCGCCGCGCCGCCCGCCGGGTGAAGCTGGACATTGAAGAACTGCCCCCCGTGCTGACCCCACGCGAGGCCCACGCCCGCCAGAGCTACGTACTGCCGCCCGTGCACGTGACGCGCGGCGACGCCGCCACCGCACTGAAGAACGCCCCGCACACCCTGAGCGGCTCGTTCGAGGTAGGCGGGCAGGAGCACTTCTACCTGGAAGGGCAGATTGCCTACGCGGTGCCGCACGAACAGCAGCAGTGGGTGATCTACAGCAGCACCCAGCACCCAGGTGAAATCCAGCACTGGGTGGCACACGCCCTGGGCCTGCATAACCACCGCGTGCGCGTGGAATGTCGGCGCATGGGCGGCGGCTTTGGCGGCAAGGAAACGCAGGCCGGGCACCTGGCTGTGTGGGCCGCCGTGGCCGCGCTCAAAGCGGGCTGCCCCGTGAAGCTGCGGCTGGACCGCGACGACGACTTCCTTATCACCGGAAAGCGCCACCCCTTTGCCTACGACTACACCGCTGGCTTTGACGGCGAAGGCCGCCTGCTGGGGCTGGACCTGACGCTGCTGGCCAACTGCGGCTTTTCGGCCGACCTGTCGGGCCCCGTGGCAGACCGCGCCGTGTTCCACAGCGACAACGCCTACTTCCTGGACAACGTGGCCATCCACAGCTTCCGCTGCAAGACCAACGTGCAGAGCTTCACGGCCTTCCGGGGTTTTGGCGGACCGCAAGGCGTCATCGCCATCGAAACCATCCTGGGTGACATTGCCCGCCACCTGGGGCTGGACCCGCTGGCCGTGCGCCTGCGCAACCTCTATGGCATCAACGAACGCAACGTCACCCACTACCAGATGGCGGTGGAAGACAACATCCTGGAGCCGCTCATCACCCGTCTGGCCGAAACCAGCCGCTACCAGGAACGCCGGCATGAGATCGCCGCATGGAACGTGGACAGCCCCATCGTCAAACGCGGGCTGGCGCTCACGCCGGTGAAGTTCGGCATCAGCTTCACGGCCACGCTGTTCAATCAGGCTGGGGCCTTGGTGCATGTGTACACCGACGGCAGCGTGATGGTGAACCACGGCGGCACCGAGATGGGCCAGGGCCTGCACACCAAGGTGGCGCAGGTGGTGGCCGACGAGCTGGGCGTGCCGTTTGAGCGCGTGCTGGTGACCGCCAGCGACACGGCCCGGGTACCCAACGCCAGCGCCACCGCCGCCTCCAGCGGCACCGACCTGAACGGCCGCGCCGCACAGTTTGCGGCGCGCAACGTGCGGCACAACCTGGCCGCCTTCGTCTGCGGGCTGGACGGTTGCGGCGCAGGCGAGGTGGAATTCCGCCACGGGCAGGTCATCAGCCCCAAGGCCACGCGCGGCTTCACCGAAGTGGTGGGCATGGCCTACGCCAACCGCATCCAGCTGTGGAGCGACGGCTTCTACCGCACGCCCAAGATCCACTACGACAAGACCACACTCACCGGGCGGCCCTTCTATTACTTTGCCTATGGCGCGGCATGCACCGAGGTGGCCATCGACACCCTCACCGGCGAAAGCCGCGTGCTGGCGGTGGACATCCTGCACGACGTGGGGCACAGCATCAACCCGGCCATCGACATAGGACAGATTGAAGGCGGCTTTGTGCAGGGCATGGGCTGGCTGACGACCGAAGAGCTGGTGTGGAACGCCAAGGGCAAGCTGGCCACCCACGCGCCCAGCACCTACAAGATCCCCGCCACGGGCGACGTGCCCGAACGGCTGAAGGTGGACCTGTGGCCCGAACCCAACCGCGAGGACAACGTGTTCGGCAGCAAGGCCGTGGGCGAGCCGCCGTTCATGCTGGCCATCAGCGTGTGGGAGGCCATACGCGATGCGGTGGCGCAGGCACGCGGGGATGGCGAGCCCGTGCGCATGGACGCGCCTGCGACGGCGGAGCGGGTGTTGGGGGCGTTGGGAATGGGTGGGTAGACCATCCACTCAAAACAAATCCAGTTGACCCACAGCCTTCGGCGGTCTGAAGGCAGACGCGTCCAGAGCCCGCGCCTCTCGCAGGTAGCCCAGCCTGGCGCAGGCTTTGGTGAAGCGCTGGCGCAGTAGGTCGGCCCACAAGCCCTGCCCGCCCATGCGCTGGGCAAAGTCGCTGTCATAGTCCTTGCCGCCCCGCAGGTCGTTGATGCGAGCCATCACCCGTGCAGCGCGTTGCGGGTAGTTCAGGTCCAGCCACTCGCGAAACAGCGGGCCCAGCTCCCAAGGCAGGCGCAGCACGGTGTAGAAGGCACGGGTGGCGCCAGCCTCGCGAGCGGCGGCGAGCACTTGCTCCATGTCTTCATTGATGAAGGGTATCTGCGGCGCCACGCTCACACCCACGGGCACCCCTGCCTCGGCCAGCGTGCGGATGGTGCGCAACCGACGCCAGGGCGCGGGCGCCCGGGGTTCCAGTCGACGGGCCAGTTCGGCGTCCAGCGTGGTGAGGGTGACGTAGACGGCCGCCTGCCCGGCCTGCCCCATGGGTGCGATGAGGTCCAGATCGCGCTCCACGCCGCTGCCCTTGGTGACCAGCGCCCACGGGTGGCGCGCAACGTGCAGCACCTCCAGCGCCGCACGGGTGAGGCGAAGTTCGCGCTCAACGGGCTGATAGGCGTCGGTCACGGTGCCTATGGCCAGCGTGGCGGGGGTGTACCCAGGGCGCGAAAGCTCGTGCCGTAAACGTTCAGCCAACCCACGCCGGGCAATGATGACCGTTTCAAAGTCCAGCCCCGGCGACAGTCCCAGGTAGCTGTGCGACGGACGCGCGTAGCAGTAGCTGCAACCATGCTCGCAACCCCGATATGGGTTGATGGAGCGGTCGAAGCCGATGTCTGGCGAGTCGTTGTAGGTGATGGCACTGCGCGCGTCTTCCCAGCGTACCTGGGTGGCCGGGGGAGGCGCAGCGTCAGCTTCTGGCGCACCCCAACCGTCGTCAAAAGCTTCGCGCTCATCTGCGGAAAAGCGGTGGGCCAGGCGGCTGGCACTGCCCCGGCCCTTGATGGCCTGCACGGGGATAAGGGATGAATACATGGCAGCTGGAATGCGTTACAGGAAAATACTGTATATAAAAACAGTATTGTCTGCAACCCCACGCCAACTCGGCACGAAGGCCGTCCGCGGCCAGTGTCAGGCTCAGGGGAGAGCCTGCCCTGGCACCACCCTTGTGAACGGCGGCAACCCCTGCAGCAGGCGCTGGCCGTAGCTGGTCTGCGTCAGGCGCCTGTCGTAGCAGGTGACGTGTGCCTCGTCTTCCTCGGTGCGGATGGCGCGACCCACCCACTGCGCCAGGCGGATGGCCGTGGCAGGAACCACCAACTCCATGAAAGGGTCCCGCCCCAGGGCACGCAGCCATTCGGCACGGGCTTCGCCCACGGGGTCGTCGGGCGGCATGAAGGGCAGCTTGGTGATGAACAGGTCTTCGCAGAGCTGGCCGGGGAGGTCCAGCCCTTCGCCAAATGACTGCATGCCGAAGATGATGGAAGGCTGACCGGCAGCCACCCGTTCGCGGTGGCGCGACAGCAACTGCCCACGCGGCATGGCGGTCTGCACCAGCACGCAGTCGCGCAGGTCGTCGGGCAAGGCGTCTTCGGCGGCACGCAATTGCGCGCGCGACGTGAACAGCACCAGCGCACCGTGCTTCACCTCGCGCAGGTCGCGCAGCAGGGCTTCGATCATCTCGCTGGTGAAGGCTGCGGCATCCTTGGGGTCGGCCCGCGTGCCCGCCAGCACCAGCCGCCCTTGAGCAGCAAAGTCGAAGGGGCTGGGCACTTCCATGGCCACGGCGGCGGGGTCGCCATGCAGGCCCACTTCCTTCAAGAAAAAATCGAAATGCCCGCAACTGGTGAGCGTGGCAGAGGTGAGCACCGCGCCGCGCGCCGCCGCCCACAGGTGGTGGCGCAACGTGGCGCCGGGCAAGGTGGGGCTGGCGTGTGCCTGCAACACCACGAATTCGCCCACCGTGTCCAGCGTGAACCACTTGGCCACGGGGGAACCGCCATCTGCCGGGTCCTGCAGCAGCAGTTGGGTGGTGGCGTACACGGCCTCCAGCCGGGGCGCCAGGGTGCCCAGTTGGGCGTAGAGCTGCGACAGGCGTCGGGCCTCGTCGGGCTGGTCGCGCATTTCGGTGCGCAAGGCCTTGCTGATGGCGCGCAGCGCGTCCAGGAACACCTGAGACTGGTGCGCCAGCTGGGCCAGCGGTTCAATGAGATCGGCAGGCAGCTGACCACGCGGCGCTCGCACGCGCCCCGACACGCCTCCGGAACCCTGCCCCCAGCCACCGCGCTGTCGAGCGGGGGCATCTTCCCCGCGCAATGCGCTGCCGTAGTGGTGCATGAGCAGCCTTGCCACGTCTTGCAGGTGCTGGCGCACCAGCGCCGAACACTTGGGTATGTCAGCCACCTCCTCCACCGCCAGCAGGCCGCCCGTGCGCATGGCCTGTGTGGTCAGGCGGTCTATCCATTTCAGGCGGCTCAGGTCCATGCTGCTGGCAAACTGCTCCAGCGCGGTGGCGGGCAGGTGGTGCGCCTCGTCCAGCACCAGCAGGCAGTTGTCCAGCTCGGGCAGCAGGCGCGAGCCCAGGGACGACAGCAGCAGGTCGTGGTTGACGACGATGACCTGCGCCCCCACCAACGCCTTGCGCTGCTCGTAATAGCTGCACTGGTTGTACGCCGGGCAGTGGCGCGCGGTGCAAGAGCTGGACTCGGCAGCCACCGCAGCCCACCAGGCGGCCTCGGGCGGCTGTGCCAGGGTGTCGCGGTCGCCGTCCCAGCGGCCTTTTTCCAAGTCGTGCGCCAGGCCTGCGTACCAGGTGGTGCGTTCGGCCAGTTCTTGTTCTGCGCTCAGGCTGCGTGCAGCGCCACCTCCGCTCCAGCGGCGCGCGGCGGCTGCCTCCTCGGCAAACAGGTCGTCGTCCACGGCCCATTCGTCATCGTCGGCGCCACTGGCCCAGCGGTCCAGCTTGAGCTTGCAGACGTAGCGCCCACGCCCCTTGGCCAGGGCAAAGCGGAAGGGCTGCGGCAGGCTCTTGGCCAGTGCGGGCAGGTCTTTGTGGACGAGCTGCTCCTGCAGCGCCACGGTGGCGGTGGAAATCATCACACGCGTGTTGCGCGCCAGCGCCAGCACGATGGCGGGCACGCTGTAGGCCAGCGACTTGCCCACGCCCGTACCGGCCTGGATGACGGCAATGGAACGCACGGGCTCCAAGGCCTCGATGGGGCCGTCCTCGTCCTCGGGGGGCTTGCCCAGGTCGGCCTCGGCGAAGGTGCAGGCCACCTGTTCGGCCATCAGGCGCTGGCCCGCGCGCGGGCGCAGGCCGCTGCCCGCCTGCACCACCTGGTCGAATACCGTCAATGCCTCCCGGGCCCACGCTGCTTTGTCCATGGCGCGGGAGTTTGACACATCGCGGGCTCCAACCCGGCAGACTGGATCAGATCGCCACCAGCTGCCGTATGCCCTTGGCCGCCATCTCGGCACCCGGCCCGCTGGCCACCACTTCGCCCCGCTCCATCACCAGGTAGCTGTCGGCCAGCTCCTCGGCAAAGTCGTAGTACTGCTCCACCAGCACAATGGCCATGGGCTTGCCGTTCAGGCCCTCGCGGGCCAGCTTCTTCAGCACCCGGCCAATGTCCTTGATGATGTTGGGCTGGATGCCTTCGGTGGGTTCGTCCAGCACCAGCAACTTCGGGCACGGCGCCAGCGCACGGGCAATGGCCAGTTGCTGCTGCTGCCCGCCCGACAGGTCGCCGCCCCGGCGGCCCAGCATCTGCTTGAGTACAGGGAACAGCTCGAACAACTGCGGCGGAATGGGCGTGCCCGCCTTCTTGGTGGCCAGGCCCATCTGCAGGTTCTCGTGCACCGTGAGGCGGGCAAATATCTCGCGCCCCTGCGGCACATAGCCTATGCCCGCGCGGGCGCGCTCGTAGGGGGTGGTTTTTTCTATGGGCTGCCCGTCGAAGACGATCTTGCCCGAGCGGATGGGCACCAGCCCCATGAGGGACTTGAGCAGCGTGGTCTTGCCCACGCCGTTGCGCCCCAACACCACGGTGATTTCGCCTGCCTTGGCTTCAAGGCTCACGCCGCGCAGGATGTGCGAGCCGCTGTAGTACTGGTGAATGTGGTCGATCTGCAGCATGCTCATCTTCCCAGGTAAACCTCGATCACGCGCTCGTCGGCCTGCACCTGGTCGAGCGTGCCTTCGGCCAGCACCGCGCCGTCGCACAGCACGGTCACCTTCTCGCTGATGGCGCGGATGAAGCTCATGTCGTGCTCCACCACCATCAAACTGTGCTTGCCCTTGAGGCTGAGGAACAGTTCCGCCGTGCGGGCGGTTTCCTCGTCCGTCATGCCCGCCACCGGCTCGTCGAGCAGCAGCAGCTTGGGGTCCTGCATCAGCAGCATGCCGATTTCCAGCCACTGCTTCTGGCCGTGGCTCAGGTCGCCGGAGCGGCGCTTCACCGTGTCCTTCAGATGGATGGTCTCCAGCACCTCGGCCAGGCGGTCCTTCTGCTCGCCGTTGAGCGCAAAGCCCAGGCTGTGCCAGACGCGCTTGTCGGTAGCCAGGGCCAGTTCCAGGTTCTCGAACACGCTGAGCTCCTCGAACACGGTGGGCTTCTGGAACTTGCGGCCTATGCCCAGCGCGGCAATTTCTGGCTCGCTGTAGCGCAGCAGGTCGATGGTGGAGCCGAAGAAAACCGTGCCCTCGTCGGGCCGGGTCTTGCCGGTGATGATGTCCATCATCGTTGTCTTGCCCGCGCCGTTGGGGCCGATGATGCAGCGGAGCTCGCCCGGGGCAATGTCGAGGCTGAGCTTGTTGATGGCCTTGAAGCCGTCGAAGCTGACGCTCACGTCCTCCAGGTAGAGGATGCGGCCATGGGTGGTGTCCACCTCGCCGCGCACCAGCGGGCGCAGGAAAGCGGCGTTGCGGCCACCGGATTCGGTCTTGCCGTGCGCGGCACGTTCCTGCGCATGGGCGTAGCGCTCGGCACCGGCTTCCATCAGGTCGGGCGTCATGCCTGGCCTCCTTTCTTGGCTTGCAGCTTGTGCATGCCTTTCTTCACCAGGCCCACCACGCCGTGCGGCATGAACAGCGTCACCACAATGAACAGCGCCCCCAGGAAGTACAGCCAGAACTCGGGGAAACTCACAGTGAGCACACTCTTGGCACCGTTGACGATGAACGCCCCCACGATGGGCCCGATGAGCGAGGCACGCCCACCCACCGCCGCCCACACGGCAATCTCGATGCTGGCGGCGGTGCTCATCTCACCGGGGTTGATGATGCCCACCTGCGGCACGTACAGCGCCCCGGCCACACCGCACATGACGGCAGAGAGCGTCCAGATGGCGAGCTTGTAAGGCAGCGGGTTGTAGCCACAGAACATGACGCGGCTTTCGGCGTCGCGCACGGCCTGCAGCACGCGGCCAAACTTGCTGCCCACCAGCCAACGGGCGAACAGGTAGAAGCCCAGCAGCGTCAGCCCCGTCAGCACAAAGAGCGTCATGCGCATTTCAGGCGTGGCCAGGGGCATGCCCAGGATGCGCTTGAAATCGGTGAAGCCGTTGTTGCCGCCAAAGCCCGTTTCGTTGCGGAAGAACAGCAGCATGGCGGCGAACGTGAGCGCCTGGGTGATGATGGAAAAGTACACCCCTTTGATGCGCGAGCGGAAGGCGAAGTAGCCGAAGACGAAGGCCACCAGCCCGGGCACAAGCACCACCAGCAGCAGCGTGGCCACGAAGCTGTCGCTCAAAGCCCAGTGCCAGGGCAGCTCCTTCCAGTCCAGGAAGACCATGAAGTCCGGCAGGTCGCTCTGGTAGTTGCCATCGCGGCCAATCTGGCGCATCAGGTACATGCCCATGGCGTAGCCGCCGAGCGCGAAGAACAGGCCGTGGCCCAGGCTCAGAATGCCGGTGTAGCCCCAGATCAGGTCCATGGCCAGCGCGCAGATGGCGTAGCACATGATCTTGCCCAGCAGGCCGACCATGTAGTCGCTCAGGTGGAACGGGCTGCCAGCGGGCACCCACAGGTTAAGCAGCGGCGCCACCGCGCACACCACCAGCAGCGCCACCAGAATGCCGCCCCAGCCGCTGCGTGTGAGCAAGGGGCCCTTGTTGAACTGTTCGTGCGGCAGCAGCGCCGCCGCCGGCAAAGAGGAAATGTTTGTTGTGTTCATGTGGTTCGTCCCCTTGGCTTCAGGCCTGGCGGCCCTTGAGGGCGAAGATGCCCTGCGGACGCTTCTGGATGAAGATGATGATGAACACCAGCACGGCGATCTTGGCCAGCACCGCGCCAGCCCACCCTTCCAGGAACTTGTTGAGAATGCCCAGCCCCAGTGCGGCATACACCGTGCCCGCGAGTTGCCCCACGCCGCCCAGCACCACCACCATGAAGGAGTCCACGATGTAGCTCTGACCCAGGTCCGGCCCCACGTTGCCCACCTGGCTCAGGGCCGCACCCGCCAGCCCGGCAATGCCAGAGCCCAGCGCAAAGGCGTAGGTGTCCACCCGCGCCGTGTTTACGCCCATGCAAGAGGCAATGGGACGGTTTTGCGTGACGCCGCGCACGAACAGGCCCAGGCGTGTTTTGCTGATGAGCAGCGTGACTGCCACCAGTACCGCCAGCGCAAAGCCGATGATGACGATGCGGTTCCACGGCAGCGTGAGGTTGCCCATCAGCACCACACCACCGCTCATCCAGCCGGGGTTTTCCACGCCCACGTTCTGCGCGCCGAACAGGCTGCGCACGCCCTGCATCAGCACCAGGCTGATACCCCAGGTGGCCAGCAGCGTTTCCAGCGGGCGGCCGTAGAGGAAGCGGATGACCGAACGCTCCATGGCCGCGCCCACCAGGGCCGACGCCATGAAAGCCACGGGCAGCGCGGCCAGCAAGTACCAGTCAAATGCGTTGGGCAGGTACTGGCGGAACAGCCCCTGCACCACGTAGGTGGCGTAGGCACCGATCATGATCAGTTCGCCGTGCGCCATGTTGATCACGCCCATCAGGCCGTAGGTGATGGCCAGGCCAAGAGCGGCCAGCAGCAGGATGGAGCCCAGGCTCACGCCGGTGAACACCTGGCCCAACGTGTCGCTGACGATGAGTGAACGTTCCACCGCTGCCAGCGACTGCCGCAGTGCAGACTTGACGGTCGCATCCGCCTCTGCCTCAAGCCGTTGCTGCAAGAGCGCCTTCACGATGGTCTGGGTGGCGCCAGACAGCGCTTGAGCGGCCTCGGCACGCTGCGCCGGGTCTTCGCTGCTCAAGAGAATGGCCGCGCGGGCCTGGGTCAAGGTCTCGCGCACATCAGGTGCCAGCTTGGCGGCGGCATCTTCCTGCAGCACCTTGTCGAACAGGGGCAATTGCTCCACGTCGGGTTCTTCAAACGCGCTGGCTCGCAGGCGCCGTGCTGCCTCGCGCTGGCGGGTTGCATCGCCGCCCAACAGGTCCAAGCCCGCCAGCGCCGTCTGCAGGGCGCCGCGCATGCGGTTGTTCACCATCACGTCTTCGGCGGCATCGGTCAAGGGCACGGCTTCGCCGCTGGCGGCGTCCTGCGCGCTGTCGCCATTCACGATCAGCACCTTGCCGTCTTGCAGGCGCACCGCTTCGTCGGCCATCGCGCGGATGAGTGCCGCTGCACGTTCGTCGCCCTCGCCTGCCAGGCGGTTGAGGGTGGCAATGCGGTCACTGCTGTCGCCATCGGCCAGGGCCAGCGCGTCTTCGGGGGTCAGCGCCCAGGTCTGGCCCACCAGGGTCAGCGCCAGGGTGCAAGCCGCCAGGCCGCGCAGCCAAAAGTTCTTGTCGAGACTCATGCGTGGAGGCAGTTTCATCCTAGTCTTTCCGGGAAGCAGACGGGGGCAGAGCGCCCCCGTCCCGTGGAAGGGGCGCAGTCACCCCTTCCGTTGTCAAGCCAGCCTCACTTCTTCTCGGGCTCGTCTTTCTTCTTGTCGTTGCCTTCGATGAAGGGGCTCCACGGCTGGGCCTTGACCGGGCCCTTGGTCTTCCACACCACGTTGAACTGGCCGTCGGCCTTCACCTCGCCAATGAACACCGGCTTGTGCAGGTGGTGGTTCTTCTCGTCCATCTTGGCCATGAAGCCGCCCGGTGCCTTGAAGGTCTGGCCTGCCATGGCGGCAATCACCTTGTCCACGTCCGTGGTCTTGGCCTTCTCCACGGCCTGCTTCCACATGTAGATGCCGATGTAGGTGGCCTCCATCGGGTCGTTGGTCAGCGGCTTGTCCTTGTGGCCGGCAATGCCCTTGGCCTTGGCGTAGGCGGCCCACTTCTTGGTGAACTCGTCGTTGGTGGGGTTCTTCACGCTCATGAAGTAGTTCCACGCCGCCAGGTGACCCACCAGAGGCTTGGTGTCCACGCCGCGCAGTTCCTCTTCACCCACGCTGAAGGCCACCACCGGCACGTCGGTCGCCTTCAGGCCCTGGTTGCCCAGTTCTTTATAGAAGGGCACGTTGGAGTCGCCGTTGATGGTGGAGACCACGGCCGTCTTCTTGCCCTCGGAGCTGAACTTCTTGATCTTGGCGATGATGCTCTGGTAGTCGGAGTGGCCGAAGGGGGTGTACTCCTCCATGATGTCCTCGTCCTTCACGCCCTTGCTCTTGAGGAAGGCGCGCAGGATCTTGTTGGTGGTGCGGGGGTACACGTAGTCGGTGCCCAGCAGCACGAAGCGCTTGGCGGAACCGCCGTCCTTGCTCATCAGGTATTCCACAGCGGGAATGGCCTGCTGGTTGGGCGCGGCGCCGGTGTAGAACACGTTCTTGCTCAGTTCCTCGCCCTCGTACTGCACGGGGTAGAACAGCAGGCCGTTCAATTCTTCATAAACGGGCAGCACCGACTTTCGGCTCACCGAAGTCCAGCAGCCGAAGGTCACGGCCACCTTGTCCTGCGTCAGCAACTGGCGGGCCTTTTCGGCAAACAGCGGCCAGTTGGAGGCCGGGTCCACCACCACGGGCTCCAGCTTCTTGCCCAGCACGCCACCCTTGGCGTTGATTTCCTCGATAGCCATGAGCACGGTGTCTTTCAACACAGTCTCGGAAATGGCCATGGTGCCCGACAGGCTGTGCAACACACCGACTTTGATGGTGTCGGCTGCCTGGGCGGGCAAGGCGGCCAGGCCGAGCGATGCGGCGGCTGCCGCAGCGGACAGGACTTTGAGCGTAGAACGACGTTGCATGGTGAGACTCCGTTTCCAGGGTTCGGACGAGGGTTGGGACATTTGCCCGGCGCTCCGGCACTGAAGGCCTTTGCACCGTGGACAGGTCCATGCTAGGGATTACCCTGGAGGGCGTCTGTACGCCGGGTGGCGTACGTGATACGCCTTAACACGCAAAATCGGCAGTTATTACCCATGTATCAACACGGCATGGGCACTTTGAACGCATAATCCGACAAAAAAGAACAGTCATTCTGCGAATCCAGGGAGTTGCCGCCATTTATCGAGCCAGACTGCCTTCATGACGACAGGGTCGAAACCACTGCCGACCGCCTTCTCCCGCTTGTACGCCGGGCTGGATTCCGCGTTGCAAGCGTTCTCGGCTTACTGGATACCCCTGCTGGTGGGTCTCTTCTCGATTGTTGCCCTCGTCAGCTGGAACAGTGAATACCCGGCCAGCCAGGGCCAGACGCTGCCCTTCCATGCCAACATGGAATCGGTTTCGGCGTCTGAACAGACCGTGGATTCGCTTCGCACGACGCCTGCGGTAACGCGTTGGGACACCCGTCTTTCGGAAAAACCGCTTTGGGTGTGGATCCCCCTTCCCGCGCCAGCCAACGGCACGCCGCGCGTGTTGGAGTTTCCTTCGCGCCATGCCACTGAAACACTCTGCTGGGACGGCAGCGACCTGACGCAACTGGGCACGGTTACCAGAGAGGCCTTGGGCGGCGGCATGCGCGAGTCCCGTGCGGGCTTTGCCTTGGACCTTCCCCCCAATACAACGAGCGTGTTGTGTGAAGCGCGTTTCCTGGGTCCGGCACGCTTCACGGCCAAGGTATGGCAGCTGGATGAACTGGCCACGCGCGAACAGGAATTCCACCGCAACGCGGGCCTGCTCGATGGTGGCATGCTGGTGCTGGCCCTGTTCACGTTGATCGCGGGCTTCATCAACCGCGATCGCAATTACCTCGTCTTCGCGGCATGGCTGGTCATCAACCTGCGCATGGCGGCTCTTTCGGCAGGCTGGGACCAGCAATGGCTGGGCCAGACCATTCCTTTTACGTGGCTGGTGCACCTGCGCCCCATCACGCTGGCGCTGTACTTCCTGGTCACGGTGGTGCTGTTCCGCACGCTGTTTGAAAACGATCTGCTCAAGACTGGTGTAGACAAGCTGGTGCGCGCCGTGCAGTGGGCGTGTTTTCCGTTGCTGCTGCTGTCGGCGGTGCTGCCTTATGCGCGCTTTCTGCCGCTCATCTGGGTGAGCACAGGCATAGGCATTGCCATCCTGGTGTACTCGCTCACCCGCATTTTGCTGCGCACACGTTCGCGCGTGGCCATGTGGTATGCAGCCTCCATTGGCATTGCGCTTTTTGCCAGCCTGTACGAGGTGATCTCGGCGGCATTGGGCATCAAGGGGTTGATCGGCGCGGTCAACAGCGTCACGGCGGCGCTGGCCTCCAGCCTGCTGGCCTCACTGGCCATTGCCGAGCAGATGCGCCAGGAGCACCAGCAGCGGCTGGAAATCCAGGCCGAGCTGCAGCACGCGTATGAGGTCATTCCCATTGGCCTGTTCACGCTGGACCTGCGCGGGCGCTTCCTGAGCGCCAACCCCGCACTGCGCGACATGCTGGAGGCCGAAGTGATGGTGCCCGGCCAGGACCAGTGGCAGCACTACTTCAGTGACACGGATTGGGCACGCCTGTCCAGCCGCACCCTGGTAGGCGAACCGGTGGAGATGGAGCTTGCTCTGGCACAGCCCGGGCACGGCGCCAAACGCTTCCTGGTGAAGGCCGCGCTGGCCAGTGACAAGATCGAAGGTTCGCTGCAGGACATCACCGAAAAAGCGCTGGCCACGGAGCACCTGCAGTTCCTGGCCAACCACGACACGCTCACCAAGGTGTTGAACCGCCGCGGCATTGAGACCATGCTGCAGTCGGGCCTGAACCGCCTGGGGCGCGGCAAGCCACTGGCCGTGGCCTACCTGGATCTCGACCGCTTCAAGCTCATCAACGACCTGTACGGCCACACCGCTGGCGACGCCGTGCTGCAACAGGTTTGCGAGCGCGCGCAAGGCCCCTTGATGCCCAACATGCACATCGGGCGTGTGGGCGGCGACGAGTTCCTCATCGTGATGAGCGACACCCAGCTGGCCCAGGCTGAGACGGTGTGCCGCGAGATCGTGACCTGCCTGTCCACGGGCGCCTACCAGGTGGGTGACCGCGCCTTCCACGTGCGCGGGTCGATCGGGTTGATTGAGGTGGGGCTGGGCACGTCTGCCAAGGACGTGGTGTCCACCGCCGACCGCGCCTGCCGCGAGGCCAAGAAGGGCAAGGCCGGGCTGGTGGTGTACGAACAGGGCTCGCGCGTGTTCACCGACCACGAGGCTGAAATGCAACTGGTGGAGCGCCTGTCCACCAGCCAGACCATCGACGGGCTCTTCCTGGAGATGCAGCCCATCATGTCGCTCAGCCAGCCGCACGCTTCGCTGAACTTTGAAGTGCTGCTGCGCATGCACGACGCCAATGGCGACCGCGTGCCCACCGACCGCCTCATCCACGCTGGCGAGAACGCGGGCCGCATGGGCGTGATCGACCGCTGGGTGCTGAGCACGGCGCTGGACTGGCTCAAGCGCAATGACTCGCGCTTGCCACTCAACCAGTTCGTCTGCCTGAACCTGAGCGGTGCGTCACTCAACGACGAACTGTTCATGGAGGACGTGTTCCGCATGCTGGAGGCCGCTGGCCCCATTGCGCACCGGCTGTGCCTGGAGATCACCGAAAGCGTGGCGCTGCATGACATGGGCAACACGCGGCGGTTCATCGACAAGGTGCGCAGCTACGGTGCCAAGGTGGCGCTGGACGATTTTGGCGCGGGATACACCTCGTTCTCGTACCTGAAGGACCTGCCTGCCGACCTGCTAAAGATCGACGGCAGTTTCATCGTCAACATGAACCGGCACCCGGCCAACGTGGCCATTGTGGAAGCCATCGTCAGCCTGGCGCAGAACCTGGGCATGAAGACGATTGCCGAGTGGGCCGAGGACTTTGAAACGGTGGAAACGCTGGCAGAGATTGGCGTGGACTACGTGCAGGGCTTTGTGGTGGCACGCCCGCAACACCCCGACAAGATCCTGAGCGTGCGTTCTGGCGCCGACTTCATCCAGGACAAGACGCTGCTGGACTACCTGAGCACCCTGGCCGACGACGACGAACTCGGCCATGTGGACCTGGTGCTGGGTGAACCACAGCCCACCAGCGGGGCTGCGCCTGAGGCCCCGCACACCAAGGTCACTTGAGGGCCCTGCCCCACTGCCTTAGACCAGGTACAGGTCGGGGTGGTGGGTGTGGAACATGTAGTCACTCAAAGGGTGGTCCATGCTCTTCCACAGGTCTTCCACGTTGAACACGTCCAGGTACATGATGCGGTGCGGCAGGTTGAACACGTGCTGCAGCGGCACATAACCCATGCCAGGGTACACGTCCTGGAACAGCAGGCGTTCGTACTGGCGGTCGATCGGCGAGCGCGCCGTGATGACCATGTAGCGAATGTCGTTGAGCAGGCAGTAGTGGTAGTAGGCCTTGAACAGCACCGTCTTGACGACGCGGCCCACCTTGTCCTGCGTGATGCCCAGCCGCGTGGCTTCGGCCAGGCCCTTGCCCTGCATCCAGGTGGGCAGGTCGATGGTGCCTTCCATGCCAAGCGGGCGGTGCCGGTTGGTCTGGATGCGCATGGTGCCCAGGGGTGAACCGTCGAGCTTGGATTCGGCCAGCAGCAAGGCCACGCCAGGTGCGGTGTCCAGCGGCTCGGGGCGCTGCAGAGCGGCTGCCACGGCAGGCTCAAGATGCCTTGCATAGGCGGCATGCCGTATGTTGACGGCTTTCTGGACTTCCTCTTCCGAACGTGCCAACCGCACCGTGAACGGCAACGATTCGCTGACCCCATGCTGCCGGACTGCTGCATGACCGGACGGCGCCCGTTCGTGCAACACATGCGCATGGCTCCCCAAAACCTCAGAAACAGCACTCGCGTACATGGTGAATCCCTCCAGTGAACCGTCCACGGTCTCGCAGATCGGCATGAATTCACTTTACGCAGCAAGCATCACAACTTGAGTTGGAAAAACGCTGTTTCGGATGTCAGATTTCCCTTACACGCATGTCGGTCGTTGGAGCGATCGCACACGGTTCATGGCCATGGCGGCGGCAGCGGTGCGGGTTTCCACACCCAGCTTGGCGTGCACCCGTTCCAGGTGCTTTTTGACGGTGGCGGGGCTGGCACCCAGGATGTCGGCAATGTCGCGGTTGATCTTGCCCTGCGACACCCAGTAGAGCACTTCGGCCTCGCGCGCTGTCAGCCCGAAAGCCTGCACAAGGCTCTCGATGGCGACGGCGTCGGAGGTCTCCTCCATCACGATGAGCCAGTCACCCCCTGCGCCTCCGGAAGGGTCGTCTTCGTCACCAATGTGGCGGTGCAGCCGGAAGGTCAGGCGGCGGGGGCCGAGTGTGAGCGTTAGGCGAGGCGGCTCCACCACGGGCCCGGCGGTTTCTTCGGACAGGTGGCGGCGCAGCCACTGCAGCACGGGCTCCGGCGTCACCGGCGCCTCTGTGCCGCAGTAGCGGCGCAGCAGGTCGCGCGCCAGCGGGGTCTGCCACATCAGCTTGCCGTCGCTGGCGCGTACGGTGATGGTGGCGTATCCAAATGCGTCGAGCGCGTTGCGTGCCTGCTGACGCTCCAGCGCGCCCTGGCGTGCCTGCCGGGCGGTGCGCAGGTGCACGCCCATGCGGGCAATCACCTCCTGCGGCTTCACGGGTTTTGTCACGTAGTCCACACCGCCAGCGGCCAGCGCGGCCACCAGGTGTTCGGTTTCGGTCAGCCCGGTCATGAAGATGATGGGTATCTGCGCCGTCTCGGGGTTGGCTTTGAGGCGGCGAGCCACCTCGAAGCCGTCCATGCCCGGCATGACGGCATCCAGCAGCACCACGTCGGGTTGGGCCTGGCGCGCACGGGCCAAAGCGGTTTCACCATCAAGCGCCACCAGCACGGTGTGGCCGGTTTCATCCAGCGTGTCGTGCAGCACGGCCAGGTTCTCCGGCACGTCGTCCACGATCAGCACGACCGGGGCGTCATCATCCTCCAAGGTGTTCAGCCTCATCCAAGGCCTCCTGCAATATCTGTTCAATGGATTCAAAACGGAATTCGCGGGCGAGCGCACGCATGCGTTGCAGCGGTTGCGTGCAGTCCGCGTGCAGCTCGCTCAGGCGGTCGATCTGCTGCACAAAGCCACGGTAGTAGCCCAGGCGTGCCAGTTCGCGCAGCGTGCCCAGATCCGTGGCGTCCAGCCCATGCGCCAGTTGTGTCGCAGGCGGCCAGGTGGCTGCCGGTGTTGCCGCTGCCTGCGCAGCAACGTCGGCGGCCAGCCAGGTCAGCCCCAGTCGCTGCCCCAGCCAGTGCAGCAATTCGTCGCGCCTCACGGGCTTGACGAGAAAGTCTTGCGGCGGCAGGCCGATGTCGTTGTCCAACCCCTTGTCAAAGGCGTTGGCCGACACCACCGCCAGCGCTGGCGCGGGCTGCAGGCCCATGGTGCGGATGTGCCGCAGCGTTTCCCAGCCGTCCATGCCGGGCATGGCCAGGTCCATGAAAACCACGTCGGGCCGCAAGCCGTCGCGCAGAACGCGCAGCGCGTCTTCACCATGGGTGGCCAGCGTTACCGCAAAGCCCAGGGGCTCCAGCCAGCGCGCCAGCAGCTGGCGGTCCGCCTCCTCGTTATCCACCACCAGCACCCGGCGGCGCGCACCCTCGTAGCCCCGGTAAAGGGGTGCAAGCACGGGCTGTGCCGCCGGCGCCTCTTCGTTCAGCTCAGGCAGGAATAGGCGCAGGCGAAAGGTCGTACCCTCCCCCAGGCGGCTGCTGGCAGTCAGTTCGCCGCCCATCAGGTCGGCCAGCATGCGGGCAATGGTCAGCCCCAGGCCCGAGCCAGGCGCGCTGCCACTGGCGTGTGCCGCACCACGCGCAAAGGGTTCGAAGATGCGGTCCAGCTCCTCCGGCGCAATGCCGGGGCCGGTGTCGCTCACCTCGAAGGTGGCCATTTCCCGCACGTGGCGGATGCTCAACCTCACCTCACCGTGCTGGGTGAACTTCACTGCGTTGCCCAGCAGATTGATGAGGATCTGGCGCACACGTTTTTCGTCGGCCCGTACCACGGGCGGCCACCAGGCGGGCGCGTCGAACACAAAGCGCAGCCCCTTGGCCTGGGCTTGCCACTCGAACATGGCGGCCACCTCGCGCACGGTGTCCTGCCAGCGCCAGGGCTTCAAATCCAGCGTCAGCTTGCCAGATTCGATGCGCGCAATGTCCAGCGTGCCTTCGATGAGCGACAGCAGGTGGTCCCCGCCCCGGCGGATGACCTGGATGGCGTGCGAGCGGTGGGCGGGCATGCCTTCGTCTTCTTGGAGCAGTTGCGCGTAGCCCAGGATGCTGTTGAGCGGCGTGCGCAGTTCGTGGCTGATGTTGCTGATGTAGCGCGTCTTGGCCTGGTTGGCCTGGTCGGCCTGTTCGCGCGCGCGGTCGGCCACCTGCTTGGCCTGCTGCAGTTGTTCGTCGGTGCGGCGGTGAGAATCGATCTCCTGCATCAGCAACCGCGTCTGCCGGTTGGACTCTTCCTGCGCCACCTCGCGGCTCTTGTGCGCCAGCACCAGCCACCACGCCACAATGGCCGTGACCAGCAGCAGCACCGCATACACCTTGATGAAGCCCGAACGCAGCACCGCCTCCATGCCCAGGGTCACGCCCTGCAGTTCCTGCCGGTACAGCACGCCCAGCACGGCGGCCAGCACGGGAGCCATCACCAGCATCAGCAGCGCGTAGTGCGCCAAGCCAGCGTCCAGGTAGGGCCACCACGCGCGCGGCACCACGCGGCGCAGCGCGGCATTCCACTGGGCAGACAGGCGTGCGTGCGGCTTGCACAGGTCGCCGCAACGGGCGTCCAGCGTGCAACAGAGCGAACAGATGGGCCCCTGGTAGGCCGGGCAGTGTGCGGTGTCTGGGGCTTCGTACTCGCCTTCGCAGATCACGCAACGGTGCATGCGCAGGCCCAGGTAGGCGCCGTCCTGCGCCGAAGCGGGTTGCGGTGTACGTGCCAGGTAGTACCGCCCATTCGTGGCCCAGGCAATTAGCGGCGACGCCACGAAGGCCGTGACCAGTGCCACCACCGCCGAAAACGCCTGCGCCATGGGGCCGAACAACCCCATGTGCGCCGTGATGGACAGAGCCGATGCCAGCGCCATCGCCCCCACGCCCACGGGATTGATGTCGTACAGGTGGGCGCGCTTGAACTCGATGCCCGGCGGCGACCAGCCCATGGGTTTGTTGATGACCAGGTCCGCCACCACGGCCATGATCCAGGCGATGGCAATGTTGGCGTACAGCCCCAGCACCTCGCCCAGGGCCTGGAACACGTTCATCTCCATCAGCATGAAGGCGATGAGCGTGTTGAACACCACCCACACCACGCGCCCCGGGTGGCTGTGCGTCAGGCGCGAGAAGAAGTTGCTCCACGCCAGCGAGCCCGCGTAGGCGTTGGTGACGTTGATCTTGAGCTGCGACACCACCACGAACAGCGCCGTGGCCGCCACCGCCCAGCCATAGGGCAGCAGGTGCTCGTAGGCGGCCAGGTACATCTGGTTCGGGTCCACCGCGCGCTCGGCAGGCACCTGGTACTGCAGGGCCAGGTGCGCCAACAAGGCACCGCCCAGCATCTTCAGCACACCGGGCACCACCCAGCCAGGGCCGCCGCCCAGCACGCCCAGCCACCAGCGCGCACGCTTGCCCGGCCGTAGATCGGTCAGGCCCCCACGCTCCGGCGCTTCGCTGGTCGCTGCCCCCCGAGGGGGCTGATCCGCCTTGTGACGGCCCAGCGACGGATCGGGCATGAAGCGCAGGTAGTCCGCCTGCTCCCCCATCTGGGTGATCAGCGCAATGCCCACGGTCAAAGCAGCACCAAACAGGTGCCATTGGAACGTCCCGCCCAAACCGGATTCACCTGCATAGTGCACAACACTCGTCAATGCACCAGGATCGAGCATCCACACCGCTACATAGGGCACCACCATCATCACCAGCCACAGCGGCTGCGTCCACACCTGGAAACGGCTGATGACCGACACCCCGTGCGTGACCAGCGGAATGACCACCACCGCGCACAAAAAGTAGCCCCATGCAGGCGGTATGCCCAGCGCCAGTTCCAGCGCATAGGCCATGACCGCCGCCTCCAGCGCAAAGAAGATGAAGGTGAACGACGCGTAGATGAGCGAGGTGATGGTGGAGCCGATGTAGCCGAACCCCGCCCCCCTTGTGAGCAGGTCCATGTCCACCCCATACCGTGCGGCATAGACGCTGATGGGCAGCCCCGCCAGGAAGATGATCAACCCCGTGGCCAGGATGGCCCAGAAGGCGTTGATGAAGCCGTACTGCACCAGTAGCGTGGCACCCACCGCTTCCAGGATGAGGAACGACGCCACGCCGAACGCCGTGTTGGCCACGCGCCACTCCGACCACTTGCGAAAACGCTGCGGCGTGTAGCGCAGGGCGTAGTCCTCCATGGTCTCGCTGGCCACCCAGCTGTTGTAGTCGCGGCGCACCTTGATGATGCGCTGAGGTGGGTCGGTTCGAGCATTCACATGTAGCAAGGTGCAGCTTTCGTGCCATACGCCTGATGCCGGATTCCGCATGTCACCGTTCGCAGGCATACTGACCATTCAACTGTCCGGCACGCGTTTTGCTCGAAACACACCATGGAACTCACGCCCCGCGAGAAAGACAAGCTGTTGATCTTCACCGCCGCGCTGCTCGCCGAAAGGCGCCGCGCGCGTGGCCTCAAGCTCAACTACCCCGAGGCCATCGCCCTCATCACCGCCGCCGTCATGGAGGGCGCGCGCGACGGCAAGAGCGTTGCCGAACTGATGAGCGAGGGCCGCACCGTGCTCACCCGCGACGATGTCATGGACGGCGTGGCCGACATGATTGCCGACATCCAGGTGGAAGCCACCTTCCCCGACGGCACCAAGCTCGTCACCGTGCACCAGCCCATCGTCTGA
>JAYSGB010000003.1:0-14659 GCA_041913045.1 Burkholderiaceae bacterium
GACCGGTCAGGGCCACGCGCAGACGGTTGCCCGGGGGCTCGTTCATCTGGCCGTAAACCATGGACACCTTGGACTCACCCAGGTTCTCCAGGTTCACCACGCCGGAGTCCGCCATCTCGTGGTAGAAGTCGTTACCTTCACGGGTACGCTCACCCACACCAGCGAACACGGACAAGCCAGAGTGCGCCTTGGCGATGTTGTTGATGAGCTCCATCATGTTCACGGTCTTGCCCACACCGGCGCCACCGAACAGACCCACTTTACCGCCCTTGGCGAACGGGCACACCAGGTCAATCACCTTGATGCCGGTTTCCAGCAGTTCCTGCGAGGGGGACAGCTCGTCGTAAGCGGGTGCCTTGCGGTGGATGGATGCGGTCAGCGCCTGGTCCACGGGGCCGCGCTCGTCGATGGGGTTACCCAGCACGTCCATGATGCGGCCCAGAGTCGCCTTGCCCACGGGCACGGTGATGGGCGCGTTGGTGTTGGTCACGACCATACCGCGACGCAGACCATCGGACGAACCCAGTGCAATCGTACGCACCACGCCGTCACCCAGCTGCTGTTGCACTTCCAGGGTCAGTGCGGAACCTTCCATTTTCAGCGCGTCGTACACGCGGGGCATCTGGTCGCGCGGGAACTCCACGTCCACCACGGCGCCGATACACTGAACAATCTTGCCTTGAGCTTGAGCCATGATTGATACCTTTAAATTTCTCTAGATTCTTGAGACCTCGACCTCACACGGCCGCGGCGCCTGCCACAATTTCCGACAGCTCTTTGGTGATGCCGGCCTGACGGGTCTTGTTGTAGACCAGCTTGAGCTCGTTGATCACATTGCCGGCGTTGTCGGTTGCGGCCTTCATGGCCACCATGCGGGCCGATTGCTCGGACGCCATGTTCTCGGCCACAGCCTGGTACACCTGGGACTCGATGTAGCGGACCAGCAATTCGTCGATGACGGTTGCAGCGTCCGGTTCATAGAGGTAGTCCCAGTCGTGCCCACGCTGACCTTCGTGCAGGGACTCAGGCGCCAGGGGCAGCAACTGCTGCACCACGGCTTCCTGCTTCATCGTGTTGATGAACTTGGTGTAGCACAGGTACACAGCGCTGATGCGACCTTCGGTGTAAGCATCCAGCAGCACCTTGACCGGGCCGATCAGCTTTTCCAGATGGGGCGTGTCACCCAGACCGGTGACATGCGACACCACCTTGGCGCCGATGCGGTTCATGAAACCCAGGCCCTTGTTGCCGATGGCCACCACTTCCGTGGAACGGCCTTCAGCCTGCGAGGCCTTGAGCTGGTTGGTTGCCGCACGCAGGACGTTGGTGTTCAGGCCACCGCACAAACCCTTGTCTGTGGACACCACGATCATGCCCGCCACCTTCGCGCCGTCGTTGGACTGCATGAAGGGGTGGGTGTACTCGGGGTTCGCCTGGCTCAGGTTGGAAGCGATCTGGCGCACCTTCTCGCTGTAGGGCCTGGCCATGCGCATGCGGTCCTGCGCCTTGCGCATCTTGGAGGCGGCCACCATTTCCATGGCTTTGGTGATCTTCTTGGTGTTTTCCACCGATTTGATCTTGCCGCGTATTTCCTTGCCTGCTGCCATTGATGCTCCTTAATCGGTCGCGAACGCGCCGCTTAGTAGGTGCCGGTCTTCTTGAACTCGGCGATGGCCGCGTTCAGTTCAGCTTCGGCGTCCTTGTCCATGGCCTTGTTGCTTTCCAGCTTGGCCAGCAGGGCTGCGTACTTGTCCTTCAGGTAGGCGTGCATGCCGGATTCGAAAGCCAGAACCTTCTTCACGTCCACGTCGTCCAGGAAGCCCTTGTTCACGGCGAACAGGGTCGCACCCATCAGGCTGATGGACTGGGGCGAGTACTGGGCCTGCTTGAGCAGTTCGGTCACGCGGGCACCGCGATCCAGCTGCTTGCGGGTAGCGGCGTCCAGGTCGGATGCGAACTGCGCGAACGCAGCCAGTTCACGGTACTGCGCCAGGTCGGTACGGATACCGCCGGACAGGCTCTTGATCAGCTTGGTCTGCGCTGCACCACCCACGCGGGACACGGAGATACCGGCGTTGATGGCGGGGCGGATACCGGCGTTGAACAGGCTGGTTTCCAGGAAGATCTGGCCGTCGGTGATGGAGATCACGTTCGTCGGCACGAAGGCAGACACGTCACCAGCCTGGGTTTCGATGATCGGCAGTGCGGTCAACGAGCCGGTCTTGCCCTTGACTTCACCCTTGGTGAAGGCTTCGACGTAGTCGGCGTTCACGCGAGCGGCACGCTCCAGCAGGCGGCTGTGCAGGTAGAACACGTCGCCAGGGTAGGCTTCACGGCCCGGGGGACGGCGCAGCAGCAGGGACACCTGACGGTATGCCACGGCCTGCTTGGACAGGTCGTCGTAAACGATCAGGGCATCTTCACCGCGGTCGCGGAAGTATTCACCCATCGTGCAGCCTGCATAGGCAGACAGGTACTGCATGGCGGCGGATTCGGATGCGGAAGCGGCCACCACGATGGTGTATTCCATGGCACCGGACTGCTCCAGGGCGCGCACCACGTTCTTGATGGACGAAGCCTTCTGGCCGATGGCGACGTAGATACACGTCACGCCCTGGCCCTTCTGGTTGATGATCGCGTCGATCGCCACGGCGGTCTTACCAGTCTGGCGGTCGCCAATGATCAGTTCGCGCTGGCCACGGCCGATCGGCACCATGGAGTCAATGGACTTCAGGCCGGTCTGCAGCGGCTGGTCCACGGACTGACGTGCGATCACGCCGGGAGCCACTTTTTCGATCACGTCGGTCATCTTGGCGTTGACCGGACCTTTGCCGTCAATGGGCTGACCCAGAGCGTTGACCACGCGGCCAACCAGCTCGGGGCCCACGGGCACTTCCAGAATGCGACCCGTGCACTTGACGGTGTCGCCTTCGGAGATGTGCTCGTACTCACCCAGCACCACGGCGCCCACGGAGTCGCGCTCCAGGTTCAGCGCCAGGCCGAAGGTCGGCTGACCAGCGGCATTGGCGGGGAATTCCAGCATCTCACCCTGCATCACGTCGCTCAGGCCATGCACGCGAACGATACCGTCGGTCACGGACACCACGGTACCCTGGTTGCGCACATCGGCAGAGGGAGCCAAGCCTTCGATGCGGGACTTGATCAGTTCAGAAATTTCTGCGGGATTGAGTTGCATGACTCTTTCCTTCTTTCGTAAATAGTGACGCTTCGGGACACACCGCGGCTCACGCCGTCAGGGCCACTCTCATTTGTTCCAGACGGGCTTTGACGGAGGTGTCCAGCACCTCGTCACCCACCACCACGCGCACGCCGCCGATGAGTTCGGGCTGCAACTCCACCTTGAGGTTGAGCTTGCGTCCGAAACGCTTTTCAAGAACGCCGGCCAGATCTGCCAGGGCAGCGCTGTCGATGTCGTAGGCGCTGTACACCACGGCATCCGAGGTGCCCTGTTGCGCGGTCATGAGAGCGCGGAACTGCTGAGCAATCTCGGGCAGGGCCGCAACGCGGCCGTTGTCGATCACCGTGCGCAGGAAATTGCGAGCCATCTCTGGCAGGGCCTGCTTGGCCACACCAGTGATCACGTCGAACACCTGTTCGGAAGTGACCTTGGGGTTGTCGGCAAACTGCAGCAGTTGCTCGTTTCCGGCAATGGCGGCCAGTTCGTCGAGCCACTGCGCTGCGGCAACGGCATCAGCCTTGGCGGCCTTGAACAGCGCTTCGGCGTAGGGTCGGGCAATGGTGGCAAGTTCGGCCATGGGTCAACCTTTGTGCGCGGATCAGAGTTCGGTCTTCAGGCGGCTCAACAACTCGGCGTGGACGCCTGCGTTGACTTCGCGCTGGAGGATTTGCTCGGCGCCTTTGACAGCCAGACCAGCCACTTGCTCGCGCAGGGCTTCACGTGCCTTGACGATCTGCTGGTCGGCCTCGGCCTTGGCAGCTTCGATGATCTTGGCGGCTTCGTCGTTGGCGCGGGCCTTGGCCTCTTCGATCAGAGACTGGGCACGGCGCTCGGCGTCAGCCAGACGGGTCGCGGACTCGTTGCGCGACTTGCTCAACTCTTCCTCGACGCGCTTGTTGGCCACGGCCAGCTCGGTCTTAGCCTTCTCGGAGGCAGCCAGACCTTCGGAAATCTTCTGCGCGCGCTCATCCAGGGCCTTGGCGATGGGGGGCCACACGAACTTCATCGTGAACCACACCAGAATCGCAAAGACGATGGCTTGCGCAAAGAGGGTTGCATTGATGTTCATCGCAACGCCTTTCTGTGTGTTAACAAGAGTTGAAACGCATTTGCTGGGAGACATGCGCCCGGACACCGGGCCCGGGGCGCACCCTTCCTCACAGCAAGACTATCAGGCCAGAACGAAGGGGTTGGCGAATGCGAACAACAGGGCGATAGCAACGCCGATCAGGAACGCAGCGTCGATCAGGCCGGCCAGAATGAACATCTTGGTCTGCAGGTCGTTCATCAGCTCGGGCTGGCGAGCAGAAGACTCGAGGAACTTGCCACCCATCAGGGCGATACCGATAGAGGCGCCGATGGCACCCAGACCGACGATGATGCCGCAAGCCAGAGCAACGAGACCCAGAATGTTTTCCATGGTGATTCCTTTGATTTGAGAGGAAGGTTGAAGTTACAGAGAGAAAAGAAACACAGTGCTGCGCGGGTTACGCGAACTCAGTGCGCATCATGAGCCTGACCCAGATAGATCAGAGCCAGCATCATGAAGATGAACGCCTGCAGGGTGATGACCAGGATGTGGAACAAGGTCCACACCGTGCCGGCGATCAGGTGCCCGACGAAGAGCAGGCTTCCACCGAAGGAGAGGGCAGCGTAACCACCCAGCAGCGCAATCAGCATGAAGACCAGCTCGCCCGCGAACATGTTGCCAAACAACCGCATGCCGTGGGAAACGGTCTTCGCCACGAATTCGATCATTTGCATCAGGAAGTTGACCACCCCCAGCAGCACGGCCCAGACCGGGTTCTTGCTGGTACCGAAGGGTGCACACACGAGCTCGTGCGCCCAGCCGCCCAGACCTTTGATCTTGACGTTGTAGAACAGGCACAGCAGCAGCACGGAGGTGGACAGACCCAGCGTGGTCGACAGATCGGCGGTAGGCACCACGCGCAGGTAGGCGTGATGGGGATCATGGCCGGTGGCGGCGTAGTAACCCTCCCAAAGCTTGGGCAGCAGGTCCAGCGGCAGCATGTCCATGAAGTTCATCATGAAGATCCAGACGAAGACGGTCAGCGCCAACGGGGCCACAAGCTTGCGGCTCTGGGCGTTGTGGATCACGCTCTTGGCCTGGTTCTCGACCATTTCAACCAGGATTTCAACCGCAGCCTGGAAGCGCCCGGGCACGCCAGCAGTTGCCTTGCGTGCAGCTAGCCACAGCACGAACACCGACAGCAAACCCAACAGGGAGGCAATAACCACCGAGTCCAGGTTGATGTAGGAAAAGTCGACGATGCTCGACTGTTTGTGCCCCTGGTTGGTCAGGTGGGTCAGGTGGTGCTTGATGTACTCGCCCGGGGTGGGCCCAACGCCTTCAGTAGCCATGGTTGAATCAGCCAATCAAATGTCAAAACCTTATCGCTTCAAGGCCGCCTGCCGGTTCTGCCACCAGAACGCCAGCCAGTAGGCCTTGAGCACCACCACCAGCCCGGCCACGAGGCCAAGCCAGCTCAGGTCGGGAATCAGGCGCGGCGCCGACCACATCATGGCCATTGCCAACAGCACCTTGACTCCCTCCCACAACAACACTCCTGCCAGCGACACCTTGGCAACACCAGGGAACATCTTTGCAATCGCCCGGGAAAGGGCGCTTGAAGTCAGTCCGTATGCCATGAGTGCCGTTGGCAGCGTGATGCACAAGCCGCCATAGAACACCGACCACGCGACAGCAGGACTTTGCGTAAACACAACTCCTGCCAACGTGACAAGCGCCATCAGCACCACCTGCCACCACACCACACGCCAGGCCGACATTGCCGGCTGGCGTGCTCGCCACTGCTGCGCCTGTTCGCGCGTCAGGGGCTTGAATTCTTCTGCTGCTGCCTCATCTTCCCAGTCATGCAGTGTGTTTTCCTGGGGCGTGGGGCCCGGGGGGGACGATGGCTTGCGGGTCATTGTCCGGCCTTGAAATTACGTACAGGTTACACACCGCACATG
Organism: Burkholderiaceae bacterium; assembly: GCA_041913045.1. GTDB lineage: Bacteria > Pseudomonadota > Gammaproteobacteria > Burkholderiales > Burkholderiaceae_C > CAMLOF01. The sequence goes on from JAYSGB010000003.1 coordinate 6,194, forward strand.
CAAGTCACTTGCACTGCGAAGCTTGGCAAAGCCATTCATTATACGTAGAAACCCCATGCGACAGTCAATAACCCCTGACTGGTGCATTTGTTGGCACCGGCGTGGTGCCCTGGGATAATCCCTTTCTGCCGACCTCAAGCAGCCAGATCCGGCTGCGCCCTTGACGACATGGACTTCTCTCGCCCCATCCCCCCCGAGCAATCTCTTATTGAGTACCCTTGCCATTTCCCGATCAAGGTGATGGGGGCGCATGTGGAGGGCTTCGCCGCAGCGATCGCACATGTGGCAACACAGTTCGATCCCGACTTTGACCCGCAGACCATGGAGCACCGCCCCAGCAAGGGCGGCAACTACCTGGGCCTGACCATCACCGTGCGCGTTGTGAGCCGCGAACAACTGGACGAGCTCTACCGGACCCTGACGACCCACCCGATGGTGAAAGTGGTGCTGTGACAGCACCATTGGTCATACGCCGACTCGGGCAGGTGCCCTACCTGCCTACGTTCGAGGCCATGCAGCGCTTCACAGCCGAGCGCAGCGCCGACACGCCGGACGAGATCTGGCTTTGCGAACACCCGCCAACCTACACACAAGGGCTGGCAGGCAAGACGGATCACTTGCTCAACCCCGGCGACATTCCCCTGGTGCAGAGCAACCGTGGCGGCCAGGTCACGTACCATGGCCCTGGCCAAGTCGTGGCCTACCCGCTTATCAATTTGCAACGCGCCGGTTACTTCGTCAAGGAGTACGTTTACCGGCTGGAAGAAGCGGTGATCCGCACGCTGACCCACTGGCAAGTGACCGGGCACCGGGTGGCCAGCGCACCTGGCATTTATGTGCGGCTGGCAAACCCGTTTGACCATTCGGCACTCACGGGCCCCGCTCCTGGGTCTGACCCTTTCGCAGGCCTGGGCAAGATCAGTGCGCTGGGCATCAAAGTGCACCGCCACTGCACCTACCACGGGCTTGCACTCAACGTATCCATGGACCTGGAACCCTTTTCCCGTATCAACCCCTGCGGCTACGCGGGCCTGAAAACGGTGGACCTTTCTACAATCGGCGTTCAGGCCCAGCCTACGGAAGTGGCCGACGTTCTAGCCCACAAGCTTGAAGCCTTGCTTGCGCCCTGAAGGCGCGATAGAGCTCATTCCGTCTGCCCCGTTTCTTACCGGAACCCCTAACATGACCACACCGCCCGTCGTTCGCGAAGCTGCCAGCGCAGAAAACTACGACCCCACCGCCAAGCAGAAGAGCCAGGCCAAGACAGCCCGCATTCCCATCAAGGTGGTGCCTGCGGAAGTGCTGAAGAAACCGGAATGGATTCGCGTGAAAGCGGGGTCGCCAAGCACCCGGTTCTACGAGATCAAGGACATTCTGCGGCAGAACAAGCTGGTAACGGTCTGCGAGGAGGCGTCTTGCCCGAACATTGGCGAGTGCTTCGGCAAGGGCACGGCCACCTTCATGATCATGGGCGACAAGTGCACCCGCCGCTGCCCGTTTTGTGACGTGGGACACGGCCGCCCCGATCCCCTGGACGCAAATGAGCCGGAGAACCTGGCGAAGACCATTGCCGCACTGAAGCTGAAGTATGTGGTGATCACCAGCGTGGACCGGGACGATCTGCGCGATGGCGGCGCAGGCCATTTCGTGGCTTGTATCGAGAAGACCCGCGAGTTGTCGCCCTCTACCCAGATTGAGGTGTTGGTGCCAGACTTCCGCGGACGCGACGACCGCGCCCTGGAAATTTTGAAGGCTGCTCCGCCAGATGTGATGAACCACAACCTGGAGACGGTGCCACGCCTTTACAAGGAGGCACGCCCAGGCTCGGACTACGCGTTCAGCCTGAACCTGCTGAAGAAGTTCAAAGCCCTCTTCCCAGACATTCCGACCAAGAGCGGCTTGATGGTGGGCCTGGGCGAAACCGACGAGGAAATTCTGGAAGTGATGCGCGACATGCGCGCTCACAACATCGACATGCTGACGATTGGGCAGTACCTGGCCCCCAGCGGCCACCACCTGCCCGTGCGACGTTACGTGCACCCCGACACGTTCAAGATGTTCGAGACCAAGGCCTATGAAATGGGCTTCAGCCACGCTGCCGTGGGTGCCATGGTGCGCAGCTCGTACCATGCCGACCAGCAGGCACATGCGGCTGGCGTTTGACGCAACGCCGCTGAAATGAAAAGAGGCCGCTGCAAGCGGCCTCTTTGCTTTGGGGCTGACGAGGTTTACTTCGCTGCCTCGTTCACCGTGATTTCGACACGGCGGTTCTTGGCACGGCCTTCGGCAGTGTCGTTGCTGGCGATGGGCTGGCTTTCGCCACGGCCTTCGGTGCGCACACGGTCAGCCGCAATGCCCTGGTTGACGAGATAAGCCTTGACGGACTCAGCTCGTGCCAAAGACAAACGCTGGTTGTAAGCGTCAGAACCCACGCTGTCGGTATGCCCCACGGCGATGACAACATCCAAGTTGACGCCCTTGATCTTGGCGATCAAGTCGTCCAGGTTCTTCTTGCCTTCGGCCTTGAGCACGGACTTGTTGAAGTCAAACAAAGCGTCAGACGAGAAAGTGACCTTGGAGGGTGCGGGCTTGGCCGCTGGAGCTGCTGCCCCAGCTGCAGGAGCCGGTGCGGGGCGCGCGCGGGGCGGCGCATCGGCAACAGCCTTGGCCTTGTCGATCTCCATCAACTCAGGCGCCTCGAACGGACACAATTCTTCGGGCGGCAACTCGCCACGGTCCTGTCCAACTTGCTCGAGCGTGGGCTGGTCGGGGCGGGACACACCCAGAGCGGTCATCAACTTACCCATGCTGGCCAAGGTACGAGCCTGGGCCTGGAATTCGTTGTATTGGGCGTTGGTGTAGGCGCGGCTGGCCTCGAAGTATTCGTTCTGCGTATCCAGCAGGTCGAGCAGCGTACGCTGGCCAATGTCGAACTGTTGGCGATAGGCTTCGCGCGCTTTTTCGGTGGACAGGCGGTGCTGGTCAAGGTAGCCCAGCTGTTCGTTCAGGCGAACCACATCGTTGTAGGCGATGGCCAGGGTCTGGCGCACGTCGCGGCAGGCTTTCTCTTGCAGATCGCGGGCCTGGTATTGCTGCTCAACGGCTTGCTTTTCGCGAGCCATGTCGGCACCACCACGGTACAGGTTGTAGTTCAACAGCACTTCAGCCACGGTGTCGCGGGAGTTGCCGCTGACGCCGTCGATGTTGCGGCCCCAGGACTGGCGGATGCGGAAGTCAACACGCGGCCAGTAGCCCGACTTGCGGGATTCGACCTGGGCCTTGGACGCACGCACGTTCTCGTAAGCGGCGTTGATGGTCGGGCTGTTGACCAGACCTTGCTTCATGGTCTCGGTAGCGGTGCCAGGAATGCCTTTGAGCTTGATGCCGTCAGCAATAGGGGGCACCTGCTTGGGCGGCACATTGCCCATGATGCGCAGGTAACGCGCGCTCACATCGTGAAGGTTGGAGACTTCAGTGAGCAAGTTGGACTCTGCCAAAGCCAAGCGACCCGTGGCCTGCTCAAGGTCAACGCGACGGCTCACACCAGCGTCAGAGCGCTCTTCGATCTGCTTGCTGGTGACCTTGTGCTCAACGTAGTTCTGCTTGGCCTCTTCAACCAGCGCAGAGTAGCGTGCCACGTCAACGTATGCCCGCACAGCTTCCAGGGCAACGTTCTCGGCAGCCTCCACCAGCTCGTAGTAGCGGGTGAGCTTTGCGTAACCCAGACGCTTGACTTCACTCGGGGTGAAGAAGCCGTCAAACAACATTTGCGTGAGCGTCAGCGCACCGTTCTGCCGGGTGAATTCAATCTCGGCGGTGCCCGGCTCCTTGAGCCACTCACGGCCTACACCGTAGGTCAGGTCCACCTGCGGGCGGTAGCCTGCCTTGGCAACGTCGCGCTCGGCATCGGCAGCGGTGAAGTTGTGCCAGCGTGCCTGCACTTCGGGGTTGGAGACCACAGCCTTGCGCACGGCCTCCAGCATGGGTTCAGGCAAGGTTTGTGCAGAGGCCAGTCCCCCCAGCATCAGCAGAACCGCGGCGGAAACTGCGGTAACGGTTTTGTTTTTCATGGTTATTTACCTCTTAGGTTGGCTTGGCAGGCTTCCAGCCAAGCAGACGGAAAGGCGCAGCATATCATCCGCATCACTTTGCAAGACTATTGTTGTCTGTTACTCCTTGAAACGTCAAGCACCGTAGCGCTTTTTTCGGTATAACCTGTGGCAATGTCCCCTCAGTTTGCTACACCAACCGTATGCGGCTGATCCAGCGTGGTTTGCCGCGGGTCTGGCTATGGATCACTGGCGCCTTGCTGGCGGCCTATGGTTTGGGCTGGTCGCTGGCTGCGCCAGACATGGACAAGATGCAGACGCTTGCACAGGAGCGTTATGGACCACGGGGCGCAGAAGTGATCACTTCATGGCGGCGTATGCTCGAAGAGTCTCGCGAACTGCCAATCGAGCAAAAGCTCAACAACGTGAACACCTTCTTCAACCGCCGCATCTTGTACGAGCTGGACCCTGTGGTGTGGCAGCAAAACGACTACTGGGCGAGCCCGCTGGAGTTCATGGGGCGTGGTGCGGGCGACTGCGAGGATTTTTCCATTTCCAAATACATGACGCTGTTGCTGCTGGGCGTGCCCAACGAAAAACTGCGCATGATTTACGTTCGAGCCAAGACCGCAGGCGCCAAGACGGAAGCGCACATGGTGCTGGGCTATTACGACGACCCGCTTGGCGAGCCGGTGATTCTGGACAACCTCATCACCAGTGTGCGGCCAGCGTCCCGGCGCAGCGACCTGTCACCTATCTTCAGCTTCAACAACCAAGGACTCTGGGTGGCGGGGCAACAGTCTTCTTCCGCCGACCCGACCGCACGCTTGTCCAAATGGCGTGAGGTGCTCGATCGCATGAAACAGGAGGGGCTGTGAAGCACGGTACCCTGCAACAACCCAAGGGGCAATGAAATGTCACTCGTCAAACAACTGTGGATAGCCATTGTGCTGGTGATGACGGCCGCGTTCGGCGGCAGTCTGATCGTCAGCGTGCTGTCGGCGCGGCACTACCTGGAACAGCAGTTGCAGGTGAAGAACATCGACAACGCGACGTCACTCGCGCTTTCGTTGACGCAGCTGGACAAGGACCCGGTGACGGTGGAGTTGCAGGTGGCGGCCCAGTTCGACGCTGGCCACTACCGGTTCATTCGTGTGACCTCGCCCACGGGCGAAACGATTGTGGAGAAGGTGTACCAGGGGCAGCTGGAGGGGGCACCGCAGTGGTTTGCGAACCTCATTCCCATCCACGCCGAGCCGGGGCAGGCCTTGGTGCAGGACGGCTGGAAGCAGTACGGCACGCTGACGCTGGCCAGCCATGACCAATACGTTTACAAAAGCCTGTGGGAAGGCACGCTGGAGCTGTTGATGTGGTTTGTGCTGGGCAGCCTAGCAACAGGCGTGATTGGCACGGTGGCGATACGCGTGATTACCCGCCCGCTGGGAGATGTGGTGTCGCAGGCAAGTTCGATTGCGGAGCGGCGCTTCCTGACGATTCCTGAACCGCGCACACCGGAACTGCGCGCTGTGACGCGCGCCATGAACGACATGGTGGAACGACTGAAGGCGATGTTTGCCGAAGAGGCCGCCCGCCTGGAGGGGCTGCGCAAGAAGGTGAACAGCGACCCGGTAACTGGCATTGCAAACCGGGAGTACTTCCTGTCGCACCTGCGCGAGATTTTGGGCGGTGAGCAGTTTGGATCGGTAGGTAGCTTGGTGGTGGTGCGCCTGGCACACCTGAACGAACTGAACGCGCAACTGGGCCGCCAGCGGGCCGACCAGTTGCTGCGCGAACTGGGGCAGTCGCTCTATGACAGTGGCAACGGCCACCCCGGCCAGCGTGCGGGCCGGGTCAAGGGCGGGGAATTTGCGGTGGTGTGCCCGACCTATGTTTCGCCCACAGCAGCGGCGAAAGATATCTACGAACGCCTGCGGCGCGACTGGCTACCCCACTGGGAAGCAGAACTGCCCGACCTGTTCCACTTGGCTGCCGTGCCCTACCACCGCGACCAGAGCATGGGCGACCTGCTGACCCGCATGGACACCGCGCTGGCCCAGGCGCAGGCCAAGGGTCCGAACAGCTGGCATGCCGTGGAAGACGGCGGCGCCGCGAAGATCAACCTGCCTGCAGAACAATGGCGCACGCTGCTGACCGAGGCTGTGCGGGGCGGGCAGTTGAGCCTGGCGTTCTTCCCCGTGGTGCGGGGTGACCCCAGCCAGTCGATGCACCAGGAGGGGGTGATCCGCCTGCAGATGGATGCTTCTGGGCAGTTGCTGTCTGCAGGTGACTTCATGCCGATGGCGGCCAATCTGAACCTGACGGCGCCCATTGACCTGGGCGTGGTGGGCCTGGCCATTGAGCACCTGCAAAAAGGCGCGGGTGACGTGGCGGTCAACCTGTCGGCAGAGACGATTGCGGACTTTGGCTTCCGCAACAGCCTGATCCAGCTGCTGCAGGGCTACCCGAGCCTGTGCAAACGCCTGCTGTTTGAAGTGCCGGAGTATGGCGTGTTCCGGCAGTTTGACGCCTTCCGCGACTTGGCGCGCAGCTTGAAGGGGCTGGGTTGCCGGGTAGGTATTGAGTATTTTGGCCAACGCTTTGCCGAGAGCGACAAACTGGCAAGCCTGGGGCTGGATTACATCAAGGTGCACCCAAGCTATGTGCGCGGCATCAGCAGCAACGAGGGCAACCAGGAATTCCTGAAGGGCCTATGCGCCATGGCGCATGCGCTGGGGATCATCGTGATTGCACTGGGGGTGGAAAGCAAGGACGACTTGCCGCTGCTGGCGCAGTTGGGGTTCGATGGTGCTACTGGGCCTGGGGTGGGTTGAACAACTACGCCTTTCTCAGGCGTCAGAGATTTCTACCCGCAGCAAAACGCCCTCCAAGCGGAGGGCGTTACAGAGTTGCCTGGGAGGAAGCGTCAACTCAAGTATCCAAACTTCCTGCTGCTTTCATCTTAGCAATCAAGTCGGCTCCCGTATCAGTCGCATTGAATTCCGACTGAAGTTGGGCCAGTGTCATGTTGTCAAACACAATCTTTTGCTCAGCTCCGCCAGTTGCGTCAACATTCACGGACAACACAGCCTTACCGCTCTCCTCCCCGAATGCAAGGTAACTGGTGAGATTGCTGTCAACGGCGGCATCCGGCAGTAAATCTGCCAAATTGATTTTGTCGCCCTCGGCCCGACTGAAGTCAACAATATGGTCCACAGCTGGCGTTGATGAGGTGCCTTGATCACCCAAGCTCCACTTAAATATATCAGCACCATACCCGCCAGTCAGCGTATCGTTATCTGCCCCTCCAACCAAGGTATCGTTACCTGCGCGGCCATCCAATGTGTCGTTGCCAGCCTCGCCATAGAGCGTGTCGTTCACACCGCTGCCAGAATTACCGTAGATGATGTCGTTACCTGCGCCCGCATAGAACGTCTGACCCGCATCATCAAAACCCGTTTGATATTCTTGGCCAGTCGGATCATCCGAAAGCCAAACACGATCGTCACCACTGGTGCCTACAGTGGCTGTCAGAGAAAATCCACTGACCGTCGTTTCTACTGTTGCCAGCTTGATAGATGAGCCATCATTATTCAGGTCGACATACTCGTCCGAGTTCAAAAGCAGAATTGAATCTTTACTAGATGAAACCCCACTCCAGTTCAAAGTCATCTGCTGGTTTGCAGCCAAATTAATCGGGCTTCCAGTGTTGTTCTCGTACGTCACCCTAAAGATGGTCTCATCACCATCCAGATAAATGACCTGCACACTGAAAACCAACCCCGACGCCAGCAATGCTGCATTCGGCGCCAGAGACAAGGCTGGGCGAGCATCAGGGCTGCCCGCTCCTTCTTTAACCAGAATATCAAAATGAATGTCACTATCCGGGTTGAAGCGAATGTACCCAGTGTTGCCAGATATCTTGGGCTGAAGCTTTGAATCTTGCAATTGCCATTCCGCGCCACTGTATTCAATGGGAGGCAACTCGTCGTTGTCGGTGATCGTGGCTGTCGCACTGGCCGCCGTCGTCGAGACCGTGGTCTCGCCGCTGGCATCGGTGATCGTGGCCGTCAGGAATTCGCTGTTTTCGTCCAACACGTCATCCGTGGTCTTGACGTAGAAGTCGGTGTCTCCCGTCAGCCCCGTCAGGGTGAAGGTGCCGTCCGCCGCCACCGTCGCCAGCAGTTCGCCCGCCGCGTTGTACACCGCTGTGCCGGTGTAGTCGGTGCCGAACGTGGCGCTGTCGCCCGCTTTGCCCAGCGTCAGCGTCACGCTGACCGGGCTCACCGGGTTGATGCTGAAGTCCACCGTGAACTTGGCCGAGTAACCCTCCTCACCTGATGCACCTCCCACGAGTGCAACTGTCGGCACGTCGTCGTCCAGAATCGTGCCCGTGGCGCTGCCCGCCGTGGGGCTGATG